>CANQJO010000007.1 GCA_947624255.1 uncultured Ruminococcus sp. | reverse complement strand
TCAGATGTAAAGGACTTGTCATCGGAACGCTTGAAGAAGACGATTTTGTCCAATAATTATATACTAAATGTATAAAATTAAGGGGGTGGGAACCAGTTCCCACCCCTATTTTCCAAAGAAATGAAATTATTTTTTAGAGATGCTGTTTAAGAATCATAAAGAATTAAATCCCATAAAATAGCCGTTTAATACCTCTTTTCTAAACGTTTAAACACTTTCTAAACGGTTCTAAACACCAAAAACAAATAAGCGTAGAGTTTACGGATACTTCCATAAATTCTACGCTTTTCTTTTGACAGCTTAATTTATTTAATTATTTATTTTCTCACTTTTTCACACTTGATTATCGCCTGTTTTTCGGCGATTTTCAGCTTTTTCAAGTCTTTTCTCACCTTTTATCGGTTTTTTACATTTTTTCTATTTTGCTTGTCAATTCACACTCTGATTTCTCAGAACGGCTGATGAATTATATTAAATTTTATTTTCAAGCTTAGGCAAATAGAATGGATGATTCGGCGTTGCTGAAACTGTTTTTCAAACAATTCTATTGATTTTTTAGAAACTTTAGACTTGGTATTCACGCATTGTTCATCTAAGATCTCATCAAGTTTATCTTTAATTATTTGATCCGCATATTTCTTCATTGATATTTATGGTGCGCCTGACAGGAATCGAACCTGCACGCCTCTCGGCACAAGAACCTAAGGGTAACGTCACTATATTGGAAATATCACTCGTACTTATTATATCATACTATAACCTATTTGTCAACGCAGATAATCTATGCCTTTGAAGTCAGCGATGAAATGGTTTCTGCTATACCTCATTCCGATTCAGATCTAGTAACGACAGAAAGGACACATTTATCTCATACCTTTTGATAATAGGCATATCAGAAAACTTGCAACGTATGTAAGCTTGGCTGTCAGTCTACCATTTACATAAAGCTGATTTGCAAACAATTTTGACGGATCATGATATTTATTTCAATTGATGACTTTTACAGGATTCTTTCACAACACCTGTCATCTTTAACCAAATTGAAATAGCAATATTGAATGGTATCAAACAGTGATTCACCTTTCAAGCATATTATTACAAGTAATGCTAGTGCTTAATTTTGGAGAGTATCTTTAATAGCAAAACAAAAATACTTGTCCATATTGTAATTAAACTTGATAATACTAATATTGTAAAATAATCAATTTCTTTCTTGTAATCTACCTCCATTAAAATATTTTTATCGAATAATATACTCAATATTAATAATCCGAGACTCGCTATTACGGACGATACAATCAAAAGTGCAATATTTCTCAGCTTAAATTCTGAATTCCTGGTCAAAAAATAAACAATAGTTATATTAACTACAGATATAACAAGTGAACCGAAAACAAATGCAAGCCGCATATAGGAGCTTTCTTTAGTTATGACATTGCACAAAAGTGTAATGTAAAATAAATATTCTTCACCAAACACAATAATAGCCCCAAAAACAATCTTAAATAAAGTATTTAATCCTTTATTCATTTTTTCTCCTTTCGCAATCACCATGTTTTAACATTTTTCAGTTTATTGAAATATTCATTATAAATTGTACTGCTATGTCCTGCAATACAGTAATTTCCTATTCCAAAATCTCCGGTACTGATAAAATGTCCCGCTGCTCTATTGCTTTTTGCAGCTCGAACGAGTACAGATATGTTGATTTCACATTTTTTTTCATTGTAAGCTCTGCCGCCGATCTGTAAAGCCGAAGCTGCGTACTATAGCGTTCGGCAAGCTGTTGGGCAGACACTCCGGTGTCGGATTTGTAATCAACGATGACCAAGCCGTCCTCTTCCTCGAACATCAGATCAATAATTCCCTTTATCATGCCGTCTGATTTTTTAAGCCGCTCCATGATCTCATTCTCGATACTCAGATCGGAAACAGCGACCATGAATTTCTTTTCACGCCATACCCTGACAGAAGAGCGTATCCTGCTGTAAAGTTCGCTGCCAAAAAAGGCAAGCACGTTTTCTGTATTTATAGAATCAGCCTGCTCACGGCTTATGTAGCCCTTTTCTTTGATCCGGTATATCTCGCTTTCGGGATCATGAGAAGCCTTGTCAAAATCGCAATACTGAAAAAATGTGTGGATAGCCGTTCCTTTTTCAGCTCCGGTAAGTCCTTTTTTGAACCTGAATGACGGGCGTTTCAGTTTGAAATCAAACGGCTCGCTCGTACTGCGTAATTTGCTTGTGATCTGAGTAACACTGAGCTTTGACGGCATAGCTGAAAGACTCATGTCATAATGTCTGTCATCAATGATCTCTGAAAGCTCACGCACTATTTCCTCATTGGGTCCGGCCTCATTTTCGCTCACCTTTTCAGAAAACAGTGACGTTTCATGCTCCTGTACTATGACATAATCGAAACATTTGCCGAAAACCGCCGTGGGAAGCTCATTTTCCTCCGGAGCAATACCCAGCTTTTGTGCGATCTCGCCAAATCCCTCACAGCGGAAAAGCGATGCCCATATCCAGTCGGAAAAACTCTCCGCATTTTCTGACAGCCATGAAATATCTCCGCCGTGAACAGTACATTTTTCAAGCTGTGAAGCCGCTTTTTTCAGTGCAGTTTCTCCTGCACGCAGGTTTATGAAAAGCTGCTGCTTCGCTCTTGTAAGTCCTACATACAGAAGCCGCATCTCCTCGCTGCGTGAATAACGCCTCATTTCACGTTTCAGCATCGTGATCTGAAATGTCTTGTACTTCCTGTAGATCTTCGGATCATACAGCATATAACCGATACGTCCGTCATCGGAGCAGACTACCGGTTTCAGATCACGTTTGAAATTGCATGATGTCTCAGCAATGAATACAAACGGATATTCCAATCCCTTTGAGCCGTGAAAGGTCTGAATAGTCACATAATCACCGGAAGAAGCTGATGCTTTCTCCTGAACGTAGTCGCCATTCTCCATGACTCTGTCAATATGGCGGAGAAATCCACCCAATCCGCCTGTTCCTTCAAATGCTGTTGATTCCTCATAGCTGTGTGCGTGCTGTATGAGCGCACGAAGATTCGCACGCTTGCGTTCTCCGTCACTGTATAGCTGCATTACCGAGATGAAGTCTGTAGTATCATAAATGCTGTTTATAAGCTCTCCTATAGTCATGGTGACGGAATTCAGCCTGAATGTATCGAGTGTATCAAGAAAATCCCGGCATCTGTCTATAAGGAACATATCGGTACACTCACGGTATCCTCCGGCGACAAGCTCTCTCAGTACGGAAAATATTGACCTGCTGCTGTCAAGGGCTCTGATATATGCTATCTCTTCGATACTGAACATATACATCGGAGATGTCATTACCGCTGTCATCGGAACATCAAGCAGGGGATTGCTGATTATCCGGAGCATATCCACAAGCACAGCGATCTCTCTTGATCTCAGATATCCTGATTCCTCCTTGCCCTTTACCGGAACTCCGAGCTTTTCAAGCTCTGCGGCATATGTGGCTGTAAATGCGTTTTTTCTTATGAGTATACAGAAATCCGATGGCCGGCATGGTCTTCTTTCCCCCTTATCTGTGATCACTTCAGCCCCCTCACGCAGCATACTGCTGATTTTTTCGGCAGTATACACAGCCTCGGCGTTGCGCTTTTCACCCAATGCCATGACATCCTCTGTTTCATCATCATCGGAGGATACATCGCTGTCGATAAACGCTATCTGCGTCAGTGTCAGATCATCCTCGGCATCGGAATATCCCTGCGCTCCGAAATAGAGCTTTTCATCATCGGTATAGTCTATCTCTCCGCATTTTTCTGTCATTATCTGCCCGAAAACATGATTCACAAAATCAATGACTCCGTGAGAGCTCCGGAAATTTTGGTTAAGCACTATTGATTTGTTTGGTGAGGTGCTTTCGGGAGTATACGGCTCTGAAATTTTGAGAGTGCTGATGAAGTTTTTCGGATTTGCAAGGCGGAAACGATATATCGACTGCTTTACATCTCCCACAAGGAAAACATTGTCACCGTACATCGGCTCGCCATCCGGAGAGAGCTTGTAATTGTGTGAGATCAGCTTGAATATCATATCCTCTTTATTATTGGAGTCCTGATACTCGTCTATCATAATGATATCGTAATATTCAGAGATCCTCTTTGCTGTTTCAGACTGCACTATATGTCCGTTTTCGTCCGTATCAGCAAGAAGCTCCAGTGCAAGGCGTTCTCCGTCATCAAAGCTTATGGAGTTTTTTGCGCACTTTTTTTCCCGGATGATCTCCTGATATTTTCTGATGACTTCCACAAGCAGCTTTGTCACCTCTGCTGATTCCTGATAATCACTTTCTATCGTTCTGAAACTCTCCAGTGTATCAATAACGAGCTTTTTGTATTCATTTCTGAGATTTTTGTATACCTCACGAATTTTCCGGTCGAAGTCTGCCTTTCCTGTTTTTTCAAGATCTCTGAACGTTATCGCCTCGCATGACTCCTCCTCATCGGGAAGACGTCCGCTTTTCAGAATATCCATGATCTTTGAGATCTTATCGTTCTCCTCCTCAGCCTGCACAAGATGTTTCACAGCCTGAGGTGCTGTCATATCGGGAAATATCATGCTCACCATATTGCAGCACTTTTCAGAGAGCTTGTAAGCTCGTTCAAGATCGTTTATCGCTGAGCTCAGCAATTCACTGAAATAAACAGAATCCTCAAATTTAACGCTGCACTCTTTTACTGCTTTTTCAAGCCATTTTTCACGCATTGTCACCGAGGAGAGAAAATTGTTTACAATAGTGATGACCTCTGTCAGCGTCTTCTCATCTCTGATGCAGAAGCGGTCATACAAAAAGGAGATCTTTTCATATTCATTGCTGCTGTAGTAATTCAGAAGCTCCTCCATTGCCTGAGCTTTGAGTACGCTGTCATCTGTATCATCAAGAACTCCGAATCCCGAGGTTATTCCCTGATCGGTAATATTGTCTCTCAGCAGATCAAAACAGAATGAATTTATTGTTGAGATGCTTGCATTCTGCAAAAGTGCCTGCTGTCTCAGAAGATGTGTATTTGCCGGATCATCGTTTATAAGATCACGCAGTCTGCGGTCAAGCCGTTTTTTCAGCTCAGATGCGGCATCGTTTGTAAAAGTGACTGCTATCATTCTGTCAGCACGCACTCCTGACTCCGGGTCGGCAATGAGCTTTGCAAGGCGTTCAGTCAGCACGGCAGTCTTGCCGCTTCCTGCCGCAGCCGAGACTATGAGCGATGAGCCTTTTGCATCAATAGCATTCTGTTGTTGTTCTGTCCACTTCACTGCGTTTCCTCCTCTGTATCGGTTTTATGGCTGAGTATATCCTCTGCCAGCGCAACGCTCTCCGTGTCAGGACTTCTGTAGCGCATAACGGGAGAGTTATCGCATATATTCACATAATTACAGTATCTGCATGGAACATTTTTCCCGCTCAGAAGCGGCACTGCCTCAACGTCGCCGTCAAGGAGCGAGTCTGCCATTTCACGCAGCTTTGCGAATGTAAATTCCTTGAGGCGTTCCATACTTTCGCCTGAAATACAGCTCGATTTTTTATCGGGATAGCCGTCCTTGCCAAGCTTTACCGGAATATATCTGCCCTTGACTCCTTTTTCCATTGCATCAAGGATGTCCATATTTCCGAGGACAAGTCCGCTTGTTTTCAGAGATCTGTCAACTGCCGCATGATTTACGGCATCATTACGGCTCTCCTCCGGCTTTATATCCGAAATGTATAATGGAGAATACAACACACCTGCCGGAATAAATCCCTCATACCGCCCACCTCTGTCAGTTACAGCAAAAAGATACAGCAGCATCTGAAGATTTATTCCGCTTCCGAGAGTTTCAGCCGTTATATCCTTTCGGCTGCTTTTGTAGTCAACGATACGCACATACTTTTTATCATTGATGGTGCAGATATCCACACGATCAACGATGCCTCCGAAGCGGAGAGCATACTTTTCACCGAATTTCAGCGATACAGAGTGCTCGTCACGCAGGCGCATCTCATATTCGCATGGGGTAAAATCAGATGCCATAAGCTCCTGCTGTGTATGAAGGAATACCTCCGGCAGCCGTTGTATCAGCTTATTGAATACAAGATCACCTTTCGGAGTTTTTCCGAAATCTCCGGCAAGTTTTTCTTCACGGAATTTTTCAGCACGCTGATCTATCTCACGGCGGATATCGTCATATGAAAGCCCGATAAACTCTGCCTTTGTCCTTTTGCTTAGGATACTGTAAATGCAGTCGTGTATCAGTTCTCCGGCGGCACGGGCATCAAGCTCCATTTTTTCGATATCCGCAAGTCTGAGCACATATCCGCAGAAATATCTGAAATGACAAAGATCGTACTGCTCCAGCTCTGTAGAGGAGAGTTTCAGCGGTTCAAAGCTTTTCAGCTTTTTCATTATATCGCTGTTGATACGAAACTCCTGTCTGTATCCCGAACGGCTGAGAACATAGGCTATCCTGCGCTTGTATTCCGGTGTGGTATCGAGCAGTCTCCTGAGAGACGATACCGAGCTGTTATTAAGAGCTCTGTCCTGCATATAATGATAAAACGCAGACCGAAGTGTGACTCCGTAATAATGGGGCGGCACATCGTCATGTTTAATGCGTATTTTTTCATTGTCGAACATTCCGATGATCTGATCGACACAGCGTGCAGGATATTTCACCTGTCCCGAAAGGTCGGCAAGAGGATATGAGAGATATAGTTTTTCCGATGCAGATGACAGCGCTTTATATACGATCAGTCGCTCATCTGCTATGAGATCTGATACCGGGCGTGCTATATTGATCCCCTGATCTGAAAGTTTCTGCCGGTCAGTCTCTGAAAAAAGTCCGTGTATATTTACCTGATTCGGGAAATCTCCGTCACAGCAGCCCATGACGAATACAACTCTCGGAGAGCTTAAACGTGCCGTTCTTGCAGAGGCAGCCGTTACTGCGTCAAGTGTCTGAGGCGGCATGGAGTACGTTATTCTGCCGATCATTGAACGAATTATGCGTGCTGCCTCGGAAAAAGATATCTCAGTTTCTCCGAGAGTATCATTTATGCTGTCGAGAATATCTATCAGACAACCCCACAGGCGTTTCAATTCAGATGCCTCGTGATCTCTGTCAGCCTTTATAAGCCTGTCCATAAGGAGTGCCGTATTTTTTTCGGCATGACATTCCACAAGATGATCGTACAGAAGAGCACATATCTGTGATGCACTTATATTGCCGGAAAGCTGTTTTTTCAGCCGCATCACAGGTTCGGAAAAGTCTTTCCTGAGTTTCTCGATACGTGGAAGCTCTATATCGGGGGCTGTGAACGGTGAGCACCACATATCGCCGTCAACGCCCCATTTATAGCAGTAATTCTCCAGCAGTGATACATCGGTCAGAGATATGTCAAGTATGCCGCATTTCATTATTCTGAATATGCGGTCACTCTGCATTTTTCTTCCGGTGAGGAGATCAAGCAGCGCTGTAAAAAAAGCCATTATGGGAGTGTGCGCAACTGTGCGCTCAATGCTGAGAAAACAGGGAATATCATATCTTTCAAAGGCAGCGGAAAGTATATCCGAATAACGGTTGATATCATTTGATATGACAGCTATTTCACGGTATTTCAGCGTACTGTCGCTGTGAATGAGTCTCTTTATGCAGGCGCATACATACTCTGCCTCGCCGTACATATCTCTTGCCTCAAATATATGGATATTTTCAGGCTTAGGGGCATTTTCGGGAGCCGGTCTGACGCTGCGCATAATATGGCTGCTCAGATATTCAAGATCTGCCGAGCGAAAGCGATAGCTTTTTCCGCATGGAGTTACGGTGTATTTCTGACCTGTTTCACGGCATATATCCGTAAGCTGGCGGAATGTATTGTTGACCGTTTCAAAAAGTGTGAATTTTCCGGCATTAACATTATCTGTCCTGAGTGTTATAACCACATTTTCTGCCGATGAAATTATTACTCTGAGCATTTCATACTGATCTCCGGTAAAGCTCTCAAACTCGTCAAGATATACATTTTTCTTTTCAAAATACCGATGCAGCACGGCAGCCTTGGCGGCTTCACGTATATTATCAAGATGATCCTTGAAACCGTGATCCTCCATAAGATGCTGATACTCCAAATAAACAGCAGCGATATCATGCGATTTATCTCTGAGCCGATCATCAAACAGAAGTGAACACTCGTCAAGCTTTTCCGGCATAACACCGGAGCGTTTCATATCGCTGATAAGTTTCAGAGCCTCCTCGGCAAATCCGTTCCGGCTGCTCATTCTGCGGAAATATGTCAGACCGTCAGGGCGTTTCCGGATCTCGTTCACCGCTTGGTATATAAGTATCATTCTTGCGAGATCGTCCACATATTCGCCGTTTCTGTCGGGATCTCCGTAAAGCTGAAAAAGCTCCCTTGCGAGACTTGTGAAACTGAGTGAAAAAAGTCTGTTGAATGCTTCAGCTCCCAGAAAAAAATACAATCGCTTGTCAAATTCATAGGAATACTGTTCAGGCACGATCATGCACTGAATTATATTGCTTTCCGAAGCCTTTATCCGTTCAAACATAAGTGCAGTCTTGCCGCTGCCTGCCTGACCGGTTATAAATTCGACCATAAAAGCACCTCCTAAAAAATGCGCATACCGTTTCTTATGCGGTATGCGCATTATATCAATATCCACATAGATGGTTCTTCTTAATTATCTCCGGATAATCGTAGTAACAGTAGCTGCGGCATACGAGTGTCTGCACTCCGTCAACAGACGCCTTTTCCGTGTACTGCCACATTCCGAAATTGCCGTAGTATTGGGGAGCGCTTACACCATAATGTGCTACCCATACATCATATTTTTTGAAAACAGAAGGATCGAGCTTAGTGTTCAGAAAACTCGAATAGCTTGCTATACCGACATAATATCCCTTATCCTCCATATATGAGCAGAATGCCTCGACTATCGCAGTCAACTCACTGACACTGAGATTTTTTACAGAATTATCTTCTATGTTAAAGTAAACGGGATATTCAAGCTTATAGTCCTTGATGATATTATAGCAGACTTCAGCCTCTTTTACAGCATCCTCCGTTGTTGAAGCATAGCTGTACCAGTATACGCCTCTATCAACACCGACCTCCTGTGCCTTTTTCATATTTTCATCGAATTTAGCATCCTTCTGGAAATCATACTTACCGTATCCTGCTCTGATTATCGCATAGTCGATCCCTGCGCTTTTTACGGCTTTCCAGTTGATATTTCCCTGCCATTCGGACACATCAATTCCCTGAGCAACAACATTGCTTTCGGGCGAGCCGGGAGGTGACGGTATGCTCGGGTTCTCGGCAGGCGGTTCTGTATACGTTTCGGGAGATATTATGTAGGGATAGTTTATATAGGAATAGTTCAGATCCACACTTCCGTTAATGCCGCTGATATTTCCCGAGCTTGTGTACTGCCAGATCCCGTAATCAGCAAAAGCAGGTGCGCTGACTCCGAAATGAGCCACCCATACATCATATTTTTCCAACACTGAGGTGAGTACGTGAGTTGTCAGGAAATTAGCATAGCTGTAAATTCCCACATAACAGCCTTTACTTTGAAGCGTTGTGCAGAATGCTTCGATTATCGCCGAGATCTGTGTCGCTGAAAGTCCTGTCTGTGAGGGATCTTCAACATCATAATATATGGGAAAGTTAAAGTCATAGTTTTTTATTATTTCATAGCAGACCTCTGCCTCTTTATAGGCGTCCTCAACGGTAAGAGCATAGCTGTACCAGTATGTGCCGCAGTTGATCCCTTCTGCCTGTGCATTACGCATATTTTCGTCAAATCGAGGATCCTTCTGTGAGGCGAATTTTCCGTATCCGGCACGGATTATTGCAAACTCTATATCGCTTTCACCGATTTTTTTCCAATCGACAGCACCCTGCCATTGAGAAACGTCTATTCCCTTTGATTTGCGATATATAGGCGGTTCAGCCTGTGAATCAATGTATCCCTGATATGCGTTGTAGATATCAAAGACGTTGAACGGCTTTTCGGTCGTTGTTTCCACAGGAGCTGTCTCTTCGGCAGACGTTGTCTGCGCAGCTTTACTTTCCGTCTCATTTGTGGTATCATATATATCGGAAGATGCAGTCCGCACCTCTGAGGCAGCCGACATTACTGTTGTGGCAGAGGTACACAGCAAACCACAGCAAAGAAATGCGGCAAGTGCCTTTCTGAATTTCTTCATGTTGTATCAGACTCCTTTCAAGAAGCAGAAGCTCAGAAACCGTCACATGGATCTGTGCATATATCCGGCGTATCCGGGCGAAGATCCGCACACATATCCTATATGGACAGTTTTATAAGTATAACAAAACGATTACAAAATGCGAATAATGTTTACTAAATTATAACATATTTTGAAAGGTATTTCAACTCTTGTAATGAAAAAAACCGTACGGCTCACATTTTTGGCTGAATCGACATATTGTGCTTTTATTTTTTGTAAATTTTAAACATTCAAAATAAGAACAGAAATAAGCTGAGATCCTGTTTTTGGCGATAATTTGCCGAAAAACAAAAAAATACTCCCGGTAATATTTCAACAGTAAGGAGATAATTATGAAAAACTTTTTAATAAATGAAAACGACAGCGGTCAGAGGATAGATAAATTCATTACCAAAGCTCTTCCCGATCTGCCGAAAAGCATGATGTACAAGCTCATACGAAAAAAAGACATAAAACTCAACGGTAAAAGATGCGAGATCTCCACACGTCTGGAAACGGGGGATACGGTAACTGTTTACATAAAAGATGAACTTTCCTCGGCAAAGCACCGGAATATGGAATTTATGGAGGCTTCAGACAGCATTGACATCATCTACGAGGACAGCAGCATCATCTCTGTTTTCAAGCCGCTCGGAGTAGACTCTCACCCCGGCAGCGGAAGCACCGATACAATGATCGACCGCATAAAAAAATATCTTTACGTTAAAGGCGATTATACCCCACTGTCAGAAAACTCCTTTGCTCCTGCGTTGTGCAGCCGGCTTGACCGTAACACCTGTGGGATAATCACTGCCGCAAAAAATTCTGCCGCCCTGAGAGAGATCAATTCTGCCATAAGATCGGGGCAGATCATCAAAACATACCTTTGCGTGACCGCTGCCCCTCTGCCAAAGGATCGTGACATTATTACTGCGTATCTGAAAAAAGACGAAAACAGAAATACGGTGAAGATCTCGGATACCCGCATTGACGGCTATAAACCTATAAAAACCGGGTACAAGGTCATCGCATCAAAAAAAGGACTTACACTCGCTGAGGTGACGCTGTTTACGGGACGTACTCATCAGATACGGGCACATCTTGCCCATATCGGTGCTCCTCTGCTTGGAGACGGCAAATACGGCGATATTTCCGTCAACAAAAGATATGGTGTCTTCATGCAGCAGCTATGCGCATTCTCGCTTCGGTTTCAGCTTCCGGAGGAGTCGCCTCTTCACTATCTGAATGATACTGAGATGCGCTCACCTGAACCTGAATTTGCAGAATTTTTCCGTTAATTCGGCTGTCCTACTCTGTGACGGAGGTTATCCTCTTTAAGCTCTCTGCCTTCGGCTATAAGAGCCATCATGCGCTCGGCATCTCCGCTTTTCAGAGCATCGCTGTATTTCATAAGATTTTCTATCAGAAGGTCAAGCTCATATTTGAGATTTTCACGATTCTGCATAAACAGATCTGTCCACATTTTTTCATTCATGGTGGCGATCCTTGTCATGTCCTGAAAGCTGCCGCCGCTGAATCCGCATTCAAGCCTTAGCTCCGGACTTTTTACGTATGCGCTTGATACGATATGTGCAAGCTGAGAGGTATATGCTATCATTTTGTCATGATCGTCGGGAGTTGTCTCAACGATCTTTCCTGCGCCTATCTCCTTTGCAAGCTCTTTAAGAAGCTCCGTATCCTCCCTGCGGCTGTCGTCAAAGGGTGTCAATATAAAATTAGCCTTTACAAACAGATCGGGAGTGCTGTTATAGTATCCGCCGAATTCTTTTCCTGCCATCGGGTGCATTCCTATGTAGCGAAGTCCGTTCACTTCGGCTATTTTCTTCATTCGCTTTGAGAAATCTCCCTTTATTCCGCAAACATCGGTGATAAGAGTATTCCCGCCGATCCTTGAAGCATTATCAGAAAAAAATCGTTCCGAGGCTTCCGGAAAAAGGGCAGTCACAACAAGATCGAACCCGCTGAGATCACCGTTGAATATTTCGTCAACAGAAACATCTCTCATTGCGGCAGTTTCAATATCGTGATTTATGTCACAGCCGGAAACAGTGTGATACGTGTATTTTTTCAGTGCCTTGCATAGTGAGCCGCCGATAAGTCCAAGACCTACAACCAGTATCTTCATTAGCATGATCTCCAATCAAATAAATTTGCAATTCATATTATATCACTTTAAATGAAAAAATTCAAGTCTGTTCATACATACTTTTTTCGGATTTTACTTGACATTTTATTCAAGTGATGCTACAATATACTTAATATGAATGTGCGCTGCGCACAATGAGAGGGGTCATAATAATGAAAAAGCTTTTACGAGGGGTGGCAGTCCTTGCGGCTGCGGTCACCCTGACAGGATCATTGCCTGTCCTGTCGCAAAAAACGTTTACCACTGATGCTGTGGACGACAACAACGATGACTGGCTCCATGCCGAGGGCAGCCGACTCTATGACATGAACGGCAATGAGGTCTGGCTTACGGGAGCTAACTGGTTCGGTATGAACTGTATCGAATACTCTCCGCACTACCTTTATGCCGGCGATATTGATGATCTGCTCGGCGAGGTGGCAGACAGAGGCATAAATGTTATCCGTTTTCCCGTATCTACGGAGCTTCTGCTTTCGTGGATGAACGGCACGCCCTATCAGATAAGTTCGGGCGGTATGCAGGCTGTTTATAATCCTCCTGTAGATCAGGATGACGGAAACGGCGGTATCATCAAGGCGGGAACATACGGAAATCTCAACAAGGATTTCGTTGAGGCAGACGGTAAAACGCTTATCACGAGCGACCGCGGCTTTGATGTTATCCTTGATAAATGCAAGAAGTACGGTATAAAGGCATTTATTGATATCCACAGCCCTCATGCGGACAATTCCGGTCATAACTATAATCTCTGGTACGGCAAGGAAACTGCTGACGGTACTATGGTGACAACAAAGATATGGCAGGATACTCTTGTATGGGTAGCTGATAAGTATAAAAACAACGATACGCTCCTTGGCTTTGACCTTAAAAATGAACCGCACGGAAAAGGACAGGAGGGCGTTAATGCTGCAAAGTGGGACGGCTCAACTGACGAAAATAACTGGGCTTATGCTGCTACAAAATGCGCTGATGCCATACTCGATGTAAATCCTAATGCTCTTATCTTCATTGAGGGCGTTGAGCAGTCTCTCAGCGGTGCAATGGAGGGCGACTACTGGGGCATCGAAGACAGACGTGACAACTCACCATATATCGGTGCATGGTGGGGCGGAAATTTCAGAGGCGCAAGGGAATATCCGATAACGCCCGAACACGGCACAAGTCAGATCGTTTATTCTCCGCATGATTACGGTCCGTCCGTATATGCACAGACATGGTTTGACAAGGATTTCACTGAGCAGACGCTTCTTGATGATTACTGGTACGAAACATGGGCATATATCAACGCCGAGGAAATCGCTCCCGAACTTATAGGCGAATGGGGCGGTCATATGGACGGTGCTGAAAATCAGAAGTGGATGACGCTTCTGCGTGACTATATGATAAAGCATCATATCAACCACACATTCTGGTGTCTGAATACAAATTCGGGCGATACGGGCGGACTGTGGGCAAATATTTCATGCGGTCAGCAGGCAGGATCTACGAAGGTCACATGGGAAGAAGAAAAATACGCACTTATGGAGGAGGCTCTCTGGCAGACACTTGAGACCGGCAAGTACATCGGTCTTGACCACCAAAAGGCTCTCGGAAACAACGGTACGGGACTCTCCCTGAACGAATTTTACACAAGCTATGCCAACACCGAGGGCAGCAACCTTGACGGCGGCAAAAAGGCTGACGGCAACCCTGTAATTACCTCCGGCACGACTGCACCCTCAACAACAGCGACTACTACTACTGCCGCTTCATCATCAGACAAAGGTGACAGAGTCCCCGGTGATGCGAACTGCGACGGCAATGTTGATCTTGCAGATGCAGTGCTCATTATGCAGTACAGTGCAAACCCCGACGTTTACGGACTTAAAAAGCCTGACGGCATCTCGGAGCAGGGTGCGGAAAATGCTGACGTTGCCGGCAATAATGACGGAATAACAAACCTTGATGCTCTTGAAGTGCAAAAATACAAGCTGGGACTTATAGATGCCCTGACTTGATCCTCGAAGCTCCGATAGATTATCGGTATAAAAAGCTGTCCCCCCGTTTTTAACAGGGGGATAGTTTTTAAGGGTGATATATATGAATATTCTGAATATACGGCTGGGCTGCCGGTGCGGTGATGTACTGCCGCTGAAGCATGACGGCGAGCACTCTCTGATACTGGGAAAAGCTCCTGCGGCGATCACAGTCGGCAGGGAGAGAACGGTAATGGTGTCAGACTGGCTCATTCTCTGTGACGGCGGAATGATACATTCTGTCGGAAAAGCTCTGGGCTATGATATTGTGAAACTGCGGCTCTCCGATGATGACAGACACTACATTGAGGCTATCGGCTTTCCGATAAATACGCCCGTTGAGATAAAGGACGACTACCTCATCTCCGGTTTTTTGAAGGGCATGAGTGAACAGTTTATCCGTGGAGGGAGAAATATAAGCGAGCTCCTTGACCATGCCATGCGTGTTATATTGCTTTCCGCTGCCGGAACTCTTGACAGTGAGGATATCTCGTCCCATGAGATATCCCGCCTGCCTGAGCTGAAAAAGCTGAGGGAGGAGATATACAGCTATCCGGGAAGGGACTGGCGTTCGGATAAGATATCGGAAAAGCTGGGGATAAGTAAGGCTTATTTCCACAGGATATACCTTGCCGCTTTCGGTATGACCTGCCATCGGGACGTTATTGAGAGCCGTCTGCAAAAGGCATCGGAGCTTCTGAGACATACCGATCTGCTCATAGGCGAAGTTGCTGAACGCTGCGGATATGAAAGCGATTATTATTTCATGCGTCAGTTCCGGCAGTACAAGGGCTGCACACCCTCCGAATACAGGGAGAAGGCACGCACAGAAATATAAAAACACAGCTTTTTTCACAGTTTCAACACAGATCCGTTGGTGATTGTGTACATAAATTTTTTCATCACGGGAGATATTACCGCTTTTATGACGATATTTCAAAAAGGCTTTACATTCGGACAATAATATGCTATAATATTATCGGTTGAAATTTTTCTCAGATAGTTGCATTTTGTATTATAAAGCATCTAAGGAGCGATCTCTATATATGAATAACGGAAACCGCAGACGGACAAAAAAGAGAGCTGCAAGAAGATACAAGGTCAGATATGACCGTATCGTTGCGGCACTCCTTTGTCTTGCGGTCATAATAATATTACCGACCACCTGCATTAAAAGCTGTACAAGCAGCGGAAAAAAATCAAAGAATGACCAAAATTCGGGTACATCGGGAACAGCTCAGTCCTCTATAGAGGACAACCTCCAAAGCAGCGGCAGTCAGCATTCAAACACAGCGGCTTCGGGTACGGTAAAGCCGTCAGCGGCTGAATATACCACTGAGACTCACGGCTACGATGATGTATTCAGAGGCGATCTTGTCCTTGTGAATACCACCCACGAGTACAGATTCCCCGCAGATGATTCTGAACTGACAGTCGTGTATGACTATATCGCAGCCAAGTTTGGCAGCATGAGTTATCCATACAATGTCAGCGATATGGTGATAAAGCTCAACAGCCGCACTATGGACAGCCTTGACCGGATGCTCAGCGATTTCTACGCAAGCACCGGAAACAGCGATATATATATTATCGGCGGATACCGCACTCAGGCTGAGCAGACAGAGCTTTATACATACGGCAACTCTATTTTCCCCGGCGGCTTCTCTGATTATCATACAGGCAGCTCGTTTGACCTTGCCATATTCCCGAAGGACGGTTCAAGCTCCGGTCACTATTCTGCCATGGGAGTTTATTCGTGGATAGATGAAAATGCTGCCAATTACGGATTTATACTCAGATTTCCCATGAATAAGGAGCAGTACACGATAGAACCTTCAAGAACACAGACCTACAGATATGTCGGAGTTCCGCATTCGGTATACATTAAAGAGAACGATCTTTGTCTTGAAGAGTATATCCGGCTCATCAAGGAGCATAATAATACCGATCCTATTGAAATAACTGTGGGGGAGAATATCTATAATGTATATTATGTTCCCGCAAACAAGGATGCCGACACGGATATTCCTGTTTCGTCGAATAAGGTCTACTCTGTTTCGGGAAACAACGAGGACGGATTCATCGTCACAGTTGCAATGAATTGAATTTCATAGTGAACGTCAAATGATTTTGTCGTTTACTATATATAAAGGCAATGCCCTGCGGTCCGGATCGACTGCGGGGCAGTTCAAAAGGAGACAAAAGTGAAAACATTACTCTTTACCTGTGCGGTCGTGCTGACCGTTTCTCTTTGCTCCTGCGGAAATAAAGACAGAGGAGACGGCACGGGGCATATGTACAACGCCCCTCTTCAGGGCAATCCCCGGAGCCTTGATCCTCAGTTTGCTGATGACTCCTCATCTAATACGGTCATAAAAAATCTCTACAGCGGACTTATGATGAAGGACAGCAGCGGCAATATCGAAAAATGCAATGCTGAAAGCTACACCGTTTCTGAGGACGGTCTTGTGTATACGTTCAAACTGCGTGACAATTTCTGGTTCTTTGACGAAAACAACAATGACAACATTGACGATGACGAGTTTTTCCCCGTTACCGCTGATGATTATGCTTTCGCTCTTCGGAGAGTTCTTGATCCGAAAATGAAATCACCGTATGGTGAATATTTCTCCTGTATAAAAGGCGGCAGAGATGCTCTTGACGGCAGGATATCCGTCGATTCGGCAGGTATAAGCACTCCGGACGAAAAGACGCTGGAGATAACTCTTGAATATCCATCGGCTGAATTTCTGGGAATGATGGCATCTGCTGCGGCATATCCCTGCAACGAGGAGTTTTTTGACTCGACTAAGGGACGGTACGGTCTTGATGACAGATCTGTTATGTCAAACGGAGCATTTTATGTGCGCCGGTGGTTTTACGATCCCTATGGTACGCATAATATCCTTTATATGAGACGAAATACGGCAAACGAAAATGAAGAATATGAAATATGTCCCTCGTATCTGAGTTTCACAATAGAAAAAAATGAGAGCGATATCACAAAGCTTTTCAGTGATGGCTCTATAGAGTGTTTCACCACATTGGACGAAAGATACGATCAAAAAAAATACTCTGTCACTGAAAGCTTTGCAACAACATTGGGAATTATTTTTAACGATAGCAATGTCTATTTTGCCAATAAAGATCTTCGCAGAGCTATCGCTCTTGCAACTGATCGGCAGTTTCTTGCCTCAAAGGTTGGAAGCGATGTTCAGGTCGCCTATGGAGTTATCCCACCGGGAGTGAATATCACCGGAAGACAGTACCGTGATCTTTGCTCCGATGAGCAGTATGACCTCTTCAATATCGAGGAGGCAAAAAAGCTCCTTGATAAGGCAAAGGCAGAGCTGAAAGTCGGAACATTTGAGAGCATAAAGCTCTTGGTTTGCAATGATACCGTAGATTCAGGCTGCCTGCGCTTTTTCTCACAGAATATACAGGATACACTGAGCATATACATCGGCATTGAGGAGGTTTCAGAGGAGGAGTTCTATAAGCGCATTGACGAGGGCAATTATAGCATAGCTCTCTATCCCGTGAGTGCCGATCTGGAAAGCGGACTTTCGGTAATAAGGAGCTTTGAGAACGATGAACGCCTTGTATCTGCCTCTGACGGGAAAAAGCACTCGCAGGATATTATGCGCTGTGCAGGGATACCGGAGCTGGTGGAGGCATACAGCGTTGCCGAACGGGAGATAATCGAAAACTATGGATTTATTCCGCTCTTCTATAAGAAATCATATCTTGTAGCAGAAGAAAACAATGAGGATATTTTTTACGACGCTTTTACGGGAGCAGTGGATTACCGTCTTGCTAAAAATTATAGCTGATTTTAAGACAACCGGACTGACAGAAATTTCTTTGTTACCTTTCAGAGATTTCAGCATAAAATAAAGTAAACGGCATAATAGGTATACGCTGTCCCGGAGTGGCGATTTCTGCCCTTGAATAGCTTTGGGACGAAAAGCGCATCGTCCCGTAGGGCGGAGGTACATTCCGGAGTGTACTTTATCGTAGGCTGTTATGATATAGAAAAAATGCTGCCGCAGAATACTGTGGCAGCATTTCCATTTTTATATATGACTCAGGAGGAACATTCGTCCGCTGAATGGCGGTATATCCATTATCATCTTGTTTCCGGCGCAGGAGTATACCGTAGTGCCGTCAGGAGTGCTTCCGCTGTAGATCTGATCGTCAGAGTCAATGAGAAGTTCAGCCTTAAAGCCGTCTCCGATAGTGACAGTGTATTCGGATTGAAACCAGTCAGAAAGATTCAGTACAGTGAGGATATCGCCGTCTTTACTCTTGCGGCGTATGGCATAAATGCACCTTTCCGTGGACGAGCAGTCATCCCACATGAAATTTGTGGAGTCATAGTCATAGTGGAGCGCATTGTATTTTAGATAAATTTTATTGAGAGCCTTTATATACTCTCTGAACGAGTCGTGCAGAGGATATTTCAGCACCTCCCAGTCCTGCTCACGCTTTTCGTCCCATTCCCTGAGCTGAGCAAATTCATTGCCCATGAAGTTCAGCTTCTTGCCGGGGTGGGAGATCATATACATATACAGAGCCTTTGCCTGCGGAAACTTATCGGGATACTGACCGTTCATTTTCTGACAGATCGAGGCTTTTCCGTGGACTACCTCATCATGAGAGAGAGGCAGAATAAACTTTTCGTTGTAGAAATACAGCATCGAGAACGTCAGCTTGTGGTAATCTCTTGAGCGATACATGGGAGCACTTTGAAAATATTCAAGAGTGTCATGCATCCAGCCTAAGTCCCATTTGTAGTCGAAGCCGAGTCCTCCCAAAAATACGGGAGCGGTGACCTTTGGATACGTAGAGGAATCCTCTGCGGCAATGATCGCAGTGGGGTGACGTGCTTTAAGACAGCAGTTCATGGATCTCAGAAACTCGATCGCCTGACGGTTCTCGCCACGGTGCTCATCGCCGTTCAGGTAGATCATATTGCGTATAGCGTCCATTCTGATGCCATCAAAGTGATAAACACTGAGCCAGTAATTTGCTGCCGACCTGATAAATGAGCGAACCTCGCCTTTGGAGTGCATGAAATTCCTGCTGCCCCATTCATTATATCCTGCCTCATCATCAGGGAACTCATAAAGCCGTGTGCCGTCATACTCGGTCAGGGCATAGTGGTCAACGGCAAAATGGACGGGAACGAAGTCAACTATTACGCCGATACCCTTGCTGTGGCATTTGTCAACAAGCTCCATGAGCTGCTTTGCAGTGCCGTATCGTGAGGTGGGAGCGAAAAATCCGGTGATCTGATATCCCCATGATTCATCGCAGGGGTGCTCACTGAGAGGCATGAATTCCAGATAGTTGTATCCGAATTTCAGAGCGTAGTCGGTGAGCATATCGGCTATTTCCGAATAGTTATACCAATCCTCGGGAGCATCTGATTTTTTTCGCCATGAGCCGAGGTGTACCTCGTAGATGTTCATCGGCTTATCATGACCGTCAGTCCGCTGAGAGAGCCATTTTTCGTCAGTGAAGCTGAAATCCTCAATGCTTCTGATAACGGAGCAAGTTCCGGGGCGAAGCTCCATTCCAAAGCCGTATGGATCGCAGTGATCTATAAAATTGCCGTTTCTGTCATAGATGCGGAATTTATACCGCATACCCTCCTTTGCATCGGGACAGAAAAGCTCATAGAAATTGCCGTCAGCGATCTGTTCCATGGGGATATCCTCCCACCGGCTGAAATCTCCTATCAATGAGACTTTTGAGGCATTCGGCGCATAGGTACGAAAGACAGTGCCGTTCTCGGAGAGGTGAGCGCCAAGATATTCATAAGCATCGAAGACCTCTCCCTTGTAGAATTCGTAAATATCCATTGAATCACTCCGGTAATTGACATTTGTCGATTATTCTGCTATAATCTATTATATAGTAATCTTGGCGTATTTTCAATAGTCATTTTTTAACGCAAGTCAATTATCAGACTGCTGTCTTTAATTGTCTATTTAACAGTTCACTGCAATAAGGAGGGGTTCGCTATGGATATGCGTGTTGAACGTACACGCCGCAATATCATAAATGCTTTTCTGAAACTCCGTGCCGGTAAGCCGCTGGAGAAGATCACAGTCAAGGAACTTGCTGATATCGCAGAGATCAACAAGTCAACGTTTTATCTTCACTATCACGATATATACGACCTTTCGGAATCACTTGAACGTGAGGTAGTCAGATCAACGCTCAATTCGATCGAACATACAGAGGAGGTCCTGCGTGACAATAAGCTGTTTATCAGAGAGCTTGCCGATGCCTTTGTGGTGAATGAACAACTGATAAAAATACTGTTTGAGGGCAGCCGGAGCGCAAGCTTTATAACTCTCTTGGAAAATGAGCTGATGTCCCTGATACACAGCGTCTATCCCGATTACGATCCCGGCATACAAAGCCGCATGGTCATGAGCTTTCTGATATACGGGGGATATTACACATATTTCAAATACTGCGACAGCGGCGTGAAATCTGTTCTGGAGGTCATCGAAAAGCTCTCGGACGGTATTCTGAGGATAATGACTGAGGATTAGTCTATGAAGAGATATATTATTACGGCAGCAATGAGCTGTGTATTGGCATTTTCAGCCTGCGGAGATAAAAAACAGGAGATCACTCCCCCTGATGGAACACTTGATAAATGCAGTCTCCGCTTTTCGTGGTGGGGAGGAGATGACCGCCATGCGGCTACTCTCGAAGCCATTGAGCTGTGGAATGAGCTCCATCCCGAAATAACGATAATCCCGGAGTACGGCGGTTGGGAGGGGTGGTCGGAAAAGGTCACAGCACAGGTGGGCAGCGGCAACGAGCCGGATATCATGCAGATAAATTATGATTGGCTCATAACAATGTCTCCCGACGGAGAGGGATTTTATGATCTCCGGCAGCTCCCCGGTCTTGATCTTTCCGGATTTGACGATGATATACTCTCCTTTGGAGAGGCAGACGGCAGACTCAACGCTGTTACGGTGTCTGTTACCGGCAGGGGACTTTTCTACAATTCACAGGTATATGAAAGCCTCGGCGTCTCATATCCGAAAACATGGGACGAACTCATCGCATTGGGAGAGAGATTCAGCGATCACGATATGTATCCTCTTGACCTTGATATACAATCCGGCGGAACAGCGTGGTATCTTGCGGTCGTTTACGTCCAGCAGCAGACAGGCAGAGAGTTTATCACCATGGACGGCAGGCTCGGCTTTACGCAGGAGGATCTCAAATGCGCTCTCGATTTTTACAAGCGCATGGAGGATAACCATGTCATACGTACCATACAGACACGCACCGATGAGGACGGCAATGCGGCACTTTATCAGTCTCCGGAATTTATTGACGGAAAGATAGCGGGAGTCCTTGAATGGGGAAGCTCAGTGGGCAAGTACGAATCTGTGCTGCCGGAGGGAATTCTTGAAGCAGGACCGCTGCTCTCAGACAATGGAAAAACAGGCGGCTGGATGATAAAGCCCTCGATGCTGTATGCTGTGTCAAAAAACACAAAGCACCCCGATGAGGCAGCAGCATTTGTAGATTTTCTCCTGAATAACACCGAGTGCGCAAAAATATTGGGAACAACACGAGGCATACCGGCATCACGCTATGCAGAGGAGGCACTTGAAGAAAGCGGAATGCTTTCCGGGCTTGCACAACAGAATGACGAAATGCTTGAGCAGGCGGATACACTCACCATAAGTCCTTATATGGAGCTTTCACGTATGAAAGAGTTTTATAACACGGCAATAGAGAATGTCTCATATAATGAATCTGATACCGATACTGCTGCGGAGGAGCTTTACCGCTCGATAACGGAGTATCTGGAGAGACTCAAGAAATGAAAGCACGCAGATACAATAATCCCGTAGGAGTGAGCAGATTTACGGGACTGCTTCTCATATCGCCGTTTATAGTGGGATTTCTGCTGTTTACACTTTATCCGTTCATTTGCTCATTTGCTCTGGGACTTACCGATTACGACGGCATACACGCTCCGGAATTTATCGGAGCGGATAATTTCAGAAAAATGTCTGCCGATGACAGATTTATCAAAGCAGTGAAAGTCACGCTGAAATATGCGCTGATACTCGTACCGCTGAAACTTGTTGTATCGCTCATGACAGCGCTTCTGCTGAATGCGGAAATAAAAGGCATGGGCGTTTACAGGACAATATTCTACATACCATCCATTTTGGGAGCAAATCTCTCGGTGGTGATAATGTGGCAGTATCTTTTCACTGCAAACGGACTTGTCGACCAATTCCTTGAAATGATCGGTCTCTCGCCCGTGAGCTGGTACGGCAGTCCAAATAATGCACTGTTCATATTGGTACTGCTGCGGCTGTGGGAGTTCGGCTCAACTATGCTGATATTTCTTACCGCACTTCGTGATATCCCCACAGAGCAGTATGAGGCTGCACGTGTTGACGGCTGCGGCTTTTGGAGAGGATTTTTACATATAACGCTTCCGCAGCTTCGTGGAGTAATGTTCATAAATCTTGTACTACAGACCATTTCTGCGCTTCAGGAGTTCAACGCTCCTTACATGATAACGGGAGGCGGACCGCTCAGAAGCACATACACTGTGGGAATGCTCATCTACGACGAAATGTTCACATATCACAATGCAGGATATGCAAACGCAGTATCATGGGTGCTTTTTGTGATGATAGCTGTTGTGGTGGGAGTAATGCATCTTGTAAGCAGAGGTGAGAGAAAATGAAAAAGCTCCCCATATATCTGATCCTTTCAGCAGGAGTGATAATTATGCTGTATCCTCTCCTATGGCTGGTGGGAGCGTCATTCAAGACAAATGAGGAGATATTTTCGTCAGTGTGGTTTATTCCCCGGAGTATAGACCTACAGGTGTACCGAAACGCATGGCAGACGGTGACACCATACACAATGGGACATTATTTTCTCAATACATTCGGGATAATAATTCCCCGGACGGTCTTTGCTTTAATTTCATCGGTAGTGGTGGCATACGGCTTTGCAAGGTTTGATTTTCCGTTCAAGAGATTTTTCTATGCCCTGCTTATGATAGGAATGTTCATGCCCTCCATAGTAACGATAATGCCGTCATATTTTATGTGGAGCAGGCTGCACTTGCTCGATACGTATATTCCGCTGACTGTTCCGTGGCTGTTTGCCTGCGAGGGAATGTTCGTGTTCATACTCATTCGCTTTTTCAGGAGCATTCCCGTTGAAATGGACGAGGCGGCACGCATTGACGGCTGCGGCTCGATAAAAGCACTCGTATACATACTTTTGCCGTGTATACAGCCGGCAGTGGTGACGATCGCCGTGTTTACATTTCTCCGGACGATGAATGAATTTCTGCAGCCGTTGATAATGATACAGTCCGTTGAGAACTATCCGCTTTCACTTGCATTGAGACTCTCTGTTGACAGCACCGGACAGGGTTACGAACAGGGGAAGATCATAGCAATGTCCGTGATAGGACTTATCCCCTCAATTGCAGTTTTTGCTCTTGCACAGAAAAAATTCATCAATAGTATCACTTCAGGAGGTATATCGGGATGACTGATACGGAAAGACTTGAAACGATCGTTAAAGCGTATATTGAGATGCTTGTCCTGCCCTCTGCGCCCGGAAAGCCTCTCTGGAACAAAGAGAATATGATCTTCGGCAGACCTCCCCGCTGGAATTACATCGACAACTGCATGATAAAAGCTGTCACCATGCTTCACGAGGTCAGCGGAGATGACCGGCTTTTGGCATATGCCGCTGATTTTCTTAAATATTACGTTTCTCCGGACGGAGATATCTTAACGATGAATTATGCGGATCATAATCTTGATAATTTTAACGGTGCAAAAAATCTGATTTTCTTCAGATCTGCCGACAGACGCTTTGAAAGAGCAGTGGAGATACTTGCCTCACACCTTGAAGAACAGCCTCGCCTTAACTGCGGCAGCTTCCGGCATAAGGAGATATATCCGCATCAGATATGGCTTGACGGTTCATATATGGTATTCCCGTTCATGGCGGAGTACGGTATGATCTCCGGGAAAGACATGATGAGCGATGTTATCCGTCAGCTTGAAAATATCCGCCGGCTGATGCGTGATCCCGGCAAGGGATTATATTATCACGGCTATGATGAGTCTCGCTCCATGCCTTGGGCAGACAAGCGGACAGGTCTTTCGGGAGAGTTCTGGCTGCGCTCTATGGGCTGGCTTTGTGCGGCAATTGCCGATATCCTTGATTTTACACCAAAGGGAACGGCAAGGGAGTTCTGCTGTGAAATGCTTTGCGAGCTGCTTACTGCGCTGTCTCGTTGTATGACATCGGATGATCTGCTTATGCAGCTTCCGGCGAAAACAAAGCTCCCCAAAAATTATGTTGAAACAAGCGGTACGCTGCTTTTTGCATATGCGGCAATGAAAGCATATCGGCTCGGTGCTGTCGGTGCGGATATCGCTGCATCGGGCAGAAGTGCGCTCCTGACTGTATCGGAGAAATACGTTGAGCTGAGGGAAAATGATGCTCCTGTGCTTGGAAACATCTGTCTCACGGCAGGTCTTGGCGGATCTGCACAGCGTGACGGCTCTGCCGGATATTATCTCGGCGAAAAAGTCGTCACAAATGACGGAAAAGGTATAGCTCCGCTGATAATGGCTTACACTGAATACATAAAGAATGGACGGAGCTGAGCCGTCCATTTTTATTGCGATATTTCTGAATTTTTACGTATTCATCATACATTGAACCTGAACAGCACTATATCGCCGTCCTGCATCACGTAATCCTTGCCCTCGAGACGTACAAGTCCTTTTTCCTTGGCAGCAGTCATACTGCCGCAGCTCATAAGATCGTCAAACGAAATGACCTCCGCACATATAAAGCCCTTCTCAAAATCGGTGTGTATCTTTCCGGCAGCCTGCGGAGCTTTTGTTCCCTTGGTGATAGTCCATGCCCTGACCTCCTGTTTGCCTGCGGTCAGGTAGGAGATCAGTCCGAGAAGTGCATATCCCTCCTTGATTATGCGGTTAAGTCCCGAGACCTCAAGTCCCAGTTCACCGAGGAACATCTGCTTGTCCTCCTCACTCATATCGGAGATCTCAGCCTCTATCTGAGCGCATATCGGAAGAACGGCTGAGCGGTCTTTTTCGGCGTGTTCACGGACTTTTCTGAGATTCTCATTTGTATCTATGTTGTTGGTGAAGTCTTCTTCGCTGAGGTTTGCGGCATAGATCACAGGCTTTGCCGAAAGCAGAGGAGCGTCCTTTATCATGTCACGCTCGTCATCGGTGAAGTCAAACGATCTTGCGGAATGTCCGTCTTCAAGATGAGATTTCAGACGTTCGAGAAGATCTGTTTCCGCAAGATATTTCTTATCTCCCTTGGCAGCCTTTTTTGCTCTGTCAAGACGGCGCTCCACGATCTCAACGTCAGAGAAGATCAGCTCCAGATCAATAGTCTCGATATCTCTGAGAGGATCAATGCTCCCGTCAACGTGGATAATATTTGGATCGTCAAAACAGCGCACAACATGAACGATCGCATCGACCTCACGGATATCCGCAAGGAACTTATTGCCCAGTCCCTCGCCCTTTGATGCACCACGGACGAGTCCGGCGATATCCACAAATTCAAGAGTTGCGGGAGTAAATTTATCGGGGTCATACATTTCAGCGAGCTTATCAAGACGCTCATCGGGAACAGAAACGATGCCCACATTTTTCTCAATAGTGCAGAATGGATAGTTTGCCGATTCTGCTCCGGCATTTGTCAGTGCATTGAAAAGTGTGCTCTTGCCCACATTCGGGAGTCCTACCATGCCTAATTTCATATTATTACCAGCCTTTTTAATTATTGTTATGGGTTATTTTTTTATTATTTATTATTGAGTTTACAGAGGAATTTTTTATCTGTACCTCATTTGATCCTGCTGAGAGGTCGATCGGTGTTCCGGCGAGAATACTCATATTCACGGCAGAATCTATGATAGAAATGCTGCCGCCGCCTTTCGGATCGCCGATGCAGGTCACTTCGTCACCTTCGGAATCTACAGCGATGTCCGCATTCTTGATCTTGATATTCATAACGCCTCCGGAAGTGCCGATGCAGGATTGCTTTGCAGAACGTGTTTTTATTCTTATCTTGCCTTTTTTTATGAGGATATTGCCCTCTCCCTCGTCCATAACTCCGATACCGAGAGCCTGAGCTCCTGAGCAGGACATAACAATATCAGCGGCAGAAGTTATATTTGCCTCTCCGGTGCAGCAGCCGATAGCAGCGACCTTTATTCCGGATACCATCATATTCAGCTTACAGTTTTCAGAGATATCTATTATTGCACCGCCGTTGAAGCTTCCGATAGCAAGACCATTGTGAGCATACATTGAGATATCAACATTGCCCGAGAGGAGCTTTATTTCAGATTCATCGTTATTGTAGCCTCCGCCGATGCAGAGCGTGTCATCGCTGTTTGAGATCATTTCAAGGCTGCCTGACATATTTATAGTGATATCGCCATAGCCGTGATCGTAGTCATTTCCGATGCCTATGCCCTCGGAGGCATAACAGTCAATGGAGAGGCTTCCTTTTCCGGTGAGTTCAAACTGTGATCCCATGGGAACATAGATACCGGAGTAGCTCAGCTTGTTTGTTTTGACAACATTAAGCACCAGACGGGCGTATTCTCCGACTGAGATAGTGGGCTTGCTGTTGCTGCTGATGATATTGACGTTTTTGAGCGTGATCTCGCAGCTATGATTATCCATGACGGAAATATTCATCTTCACAGCCTGATCGGGATCGCCCACAATAGTGAGCTTACTCTGATAAACGTGGATATCGGTATATTTTTCAAGAGCAAGCTGAACGATATCTATTTCGGTATCGTTTCTTGAGCTGTAGATCTTTCTCATACCGTCGGGACGTGTTTCGAGATTCGTTCTGATGATCTCGTCCTTTATGTCTCCGGCGATGCTGTTGAGGAAGAGCGGCTTTGGCTTTGAGGTATAATATCCCTGAATGAGGTCAACTCCCAGACGTATAACGGTTTTCAGCTCGTGTGCTGTCTCAACGCCCTCGGCAAGGGATTGTATCTGATTGTCGTGGCAGAATTCTATGACCGATGCCACAAGCTGCTGTTTTTTCATATCGTTATGGATATCGCTGATGAGCGAACGGTCGATCTTTACGTAATCCGGCGAGTATTTCAGCAGGTTTGAGGTGTTGGAATATCCTGTGCCGTAATCGTCAATAGCAAGCTGAGCGTGCGTCAGACCGCAGCGTTTTTTCAGAATTTCCAGATCAGCGGCAGATGCATCATTGTCCTCGACGATCTCAATGACGGTTTTTTCTATAAGCTCGCCGAATGTGAGATACAAGTCATTGAAGTCGTCATCAGAAAGGAGCGCATTTGTCATGCAGTTTATAAAGAGTTTTTTATTCTCAAAAATGTGCTGATTATCACTGAGGAGCTTCAGCGTATTGAAAAATGTGAGCTGTTCGATAGCATAGAGATTGTTATGCTCCTGTGCGATCTTCAGTATCTGCGTGGGAGTCATTTTTATATCGCCCGTAGTTCTCATGAGAGCCTCATATGCGACGATCTCGCCGGTACGTGTCTCAACGATGGGCTGAACGTAATATGTAAGGAGGTTTTCAAGAATTATGCGTGAAAACAGCTGAGCATTTCTGTAGGAGTCCTTTTCACGGATGTAGTTCTCCTCGGAGAACCGGTTTATTACGCTGCGTTTATCAGAGCGTACCTCGTACAGTGCAAATTCGGAGTAATTCACAAGCATATTGAAATCAGATGCGTCTTTCGGATATGATGCGCAGCCGATAGAGAGACTGAGCTGCCCCTTATCGGAGATATCTATTATTTCGCCGAAATCATCGGTGAGAACACAGCTCCGGACTGCCTCGTCCATACTGTTAAGGGTATTGTAAACACTCATTTTATCGCAGTTTCTGAAGAATACGCATATCTCATAATTTGATTTTGAGCCTATGATGACATTATCGCCGGTGAAACTCTTCAATGCCTCAGCCACAGAGGTAATGCAGTTGTTGGTGTTGTCTACGGTAAGGTATGAACCGAGCTTGTCTATACCGTTGATGTAGAGCGTTGCAAGGCAGCAGCTTTCGACCTCCGGCAGAATTTTCTTTATCACCTGAGAGAATGACGGAAAAGAGGGAAGTCTCGTTACCGGGTCGTATTCCATAAAATTATTCTCATTGTCTGCTGCCGAGAATTGGCGTGTGAAATCCTGAATAAATCCGAGCCATTCATCGCTGCTTTCGTAGATATTCATTTTGATATATTTTGTTGTGCTGTTTTCGTTAAAGCGGTAGATATGCTTCTGGCCTTCAACGGGTGATTTTGATATTTTTTCAAGGAGATTGAAAAACTCAAATTCGTTGAGCTTTTCGCTGTGGCAGCAAAGCATACGGCAGGCAGCTTCATCAAAATAGGCAGCTTTATCCTTGGCAATATATGTGAAAGCACCGATATTGCCCACAAACTGCTGAAATACTTTCCAGTCACGGCTCAGCTCCGGGGGATTTTTGTCAAAGTTGAAGATACTCATTGTTGCTCCATATTCCGCATCAGTATCAAAACCGGATCTGCGGATCTGCAATTGACGGTATGCAGAAAAACCGTACTCATAAATATTATACATCATAACGTAATTTTTGTCAAATACAAAATAAGCTGCGGCGAAAATATTCGCCGCAGCTATGGTTAAAACTCAGAAATTCAATATCAATCGAGAAAATCCTTTACTTTTTTGCTTCTGCTGGGGTGACGGAGCTTTCTGAGAGCCTTGGCTTCGATCTGACGTATCCTCTCCCGTGTTACATCGAAACGCTGTCCGACCTCTTCAAGAGTGCGGGATTTTCCGTCCTCCAGACCGAATCTCAGTTTAAGAACCTTTGCCTCACGGTCAGTGAGAGTAGCTAAAACCTCGTTGAGCTGTTCACGCAGGAGTGTATGTGAGGCTGCCTCTGCCGGAGCGGGAGCATCGTCATCGGGAATAAAATCTCCGAGGTGACTGTCCTCCTCCTCGCCGATAGGTGTTTCAAGAGAAACGGGATCCTGAGCCACACGCATTATCTCACGAACCTTATCCACGGGCATATTGATCTTTTCGGCGATCTCCTCAGGGCTTGGATCATGACCGTTTTCATGAAGAAGCTGACTTGAGATCTTTTTCACTTTGGTAATGGTTTCTACCATGTGTACGGGGATACGGATCGTTCTCGCCTGATCGGCAATAGCACGGGTTATAGCCTGACGTATCCACCAAGTCGCATATGTTGAGAATTTAAAGCCTTTTGTGTAGTCGAATTTTTCAACTGCTTTGAGGAGTCCGAGATTACCCTCCTGAATGAGGTCAAGGAACTGCATACCACGTCCGACATATTTTTTTGCGATGCTTACAACAAGGCGGAGGTTCGCTTCACAGAGGCGGTTTTTTGCATAGGTGTCGCCCTTGACCATACGCTGTGCCAGCTCGATCTCCTCCTCTGTGGAGAGCAGCGGAACACGGCCGATCTCCTTGAGGTAGACCTTTACGGGATCGTCAATAGCTATGCCCTCGGTAGAAAGTGCCATTTCAAGATCATCGGTGAGGTTGGAATCCATGCCGATCTTGAGGTCGGCATCCATATTCATATCTTCAACGATCTCGATATTCAGGCTTTCGCAGTTGTCATAGAAGGCATTGATCTGGTCAACGTCGAAATCAAGCTCTTCCAGTGCATCGGTGATCTCTTTTGTAGTGAGTTTTCCGGTGACTTTTCCCTGTTCGATGAGAGCCTCAATGGTTTTTTTCTTATTTTCCATAAAAATTCCTCCTTGCAGGATCGGCTGCTTAACGTCTTATACTTTTGAACCTGTCTTTGATTTGAAAATACTTCTGAGATCGTCATCGCTCAGATCGTCGTTGTTGTTTTTTTTGCAGTTCCTGAGAACATTTGCACAGTCGCTGAGGACATCGCTGTTTATTGTAAGCTCACGGTATTTTGCCTCTATTCCGCTTATTCTTCCCATTTCGTCCGGGGATAATTCGTCAGCAAGAAGAGATATAGAAAAGCACTCGCTTTCTTTCATTCTTTTCAGCAGTATCTCATAGAGTTTTTTATTCAGCGGAGTGACAAATATTTCAGCCGGAGCTTTTTCCTCGGTCATTGCGAATTCCTCCGGGTGTCTGAGCAGGAAACACATGATCTCCTCCTCTGCCTTTGATTCTTTCCGCTGAGAATCTGCCGGAGGATTAAGTCTGTCTGCTGATAATGTGACAGAGGACTTGATATTCTGCCACTCCTTTTTTTTCTGAGTGCGGTCGTTTTTTTTCAGTATATCGTCGATATGGCTTCTCAGAACGCTTGACGGGATGTCGCATTTCTCTGCTGTGCGGGAAATATATACCTCCCTTTCCAGCGGAGATGCCAATTGTGCAAGGACATTTGAAACACGCTTCAGCAATTCGACACGTCCCATTTCGGTGTTGAGGTCAAGACCGTTTTCACATCTTTCCAGCAAGAAAATATTGGCATCAGCCGAGCCGTCAATGAGCATTCCGAAACGGTCAGCACCAAATTTTTTTATGTATTCATCGGGATCCTTAGCGCCCTCCATACGGAGTATCCTTGTGCGCAGTCCAACGTCCGAGAAATGGTTTATTGCTTTCTGAGTTGCTTTCTGTCCGGCACTGTCGCTGTCGTAGGCGATTATGACTTCATCAGCATAGTGGCTCAGAAGTCTTGCCTGATCGGGAGTTATAGCAGTGCCGAGAGTAGCGGTGACGTTCTCAAATCCTGCCTGATTCACGGCAATAACGTCCATATAGCCCTCGCATAGAATGATACGGCTCGAATCGGAGCATTTCGCAAAATTCAAAGAGAACAGATTTGAACCCTTGTCAAATACAGGTGTTGCACCTGTATTGAGATATTTCGGCTGTGAGCCGTCCAGCACTCTTCCGCCGAATCCGATAACATTTCCACGCAGGTCAACTATGGGGAACATTACTCTTTTGCGGAACATATCGAAAAGTTTTCCCTTTTTGGAACGCCCTGCAAGCCACGCATCTATGATCTCCTCTTCCGAGTAGCCTTTTGAGCGGAGCATATTTGTCAGCTCGTCCCATGAATCGGAGGCATATCCCAGACCGTATTTTTTTATAGCGGCAGGGGAGAGCTTTCTTTCGGCAAAGTACCGCAGTCCCGACTTATCGCTTCCGCTAATTAAGTTTTTATAGTAGAAATTGGCAGCAAGGCGGTTCATCTCGTAAATGCGTGTTTTCCTTTGTGCGAGACGGCTGTCTGCGGAGTCATATTTCGGGACTTCAATGCCTGCACGCTGTGCAAGGAGGTTCACTGCCTCTGTGAAGACGAGATTTTCTATCTTCATGATAAATGTGATGACATCGCCGCCTGCGCCGCAGCCAAAGCAGTAGAAATTCTGCGTATCGGTAAAAACGGTACACGATGGAGTTTTCTCTGAGTGGAACGGGCAGGAGCAGACGTAATTCCTGCCGCGTCTTATCAGACGTACATATGATCCCATTACGGTTTCTATGGGATTAGCGTTTCTCAGCCGGTAAATAAATTCATCATTCCGGGGCATAAAGTACCTCCCACGGGCATTTTGTACCGATCTTATTCCTGAACCGTATCAGAAAATTTTACTTCCAGAATTTCGGGACGAAAAGCTCGGTATAAAGGTCAACGGCATACTCATCGCTCATGCCGGAGATATAGTCGCAGACAGCTCTGTCAGCATCGGTGTTTTTCATAATGAGCTTGTACTCCTCCGGGAGCCTGCTGCTGTTTTCAATGAAGTACGAATAGAGTTTTTTCACCAGCATCTCAGCCTTTGCCTCCTCCTGTTTGGCAGCAGGATTGGTATACACCTTATCAAACATAAAAGCTTTGAGTTCATCGTGAGCCTTTCGTATGGCAGGCTCAAAATCTATCTCGTAAGCTCCGTGCTGTATGACCGAGGCAATGAGAGTAGTGATACGCTTTGTCTTTGTATTTCCGAGGACACTGACGCAATGATTCGGGAGATCATTCTGATGAAGAACACCTGCACGGATCGAATCCTCGATATCGTGATTTATGTATGCAATGGTATCCGCAAGCCTGACAATGTTTCCCTCTTTCGTGTCGGCGATCTTGTTGGTGTGGCAGACAATGCCGTTTTTCACAGCGTATGTAAGATTAAGCCCCTTGCCGTTTTTTTCGAGGACTTCCGCCACACGAACGCTCTGATCGTAATGCTTGAAGCCGTGCGGGCATATTTCGTTGAGGACAGCTTCACCGCAGTGTCCAAAGGGTGAATGTCCCAGATCATGACCGAGAGCTATTGCCTCAGTGAGATCCTCGTTGAGCCTCATACCTCTGGAAATAGTCCGTGCGATCTGTGATACTTCAAGAGTGTGGGTGAGACGTGTTCTGTAGTGATCTCCGACGGGAGAGAGAAATACCTGAGTCTTTCTTTTCAGGCGGCGGAATGCGTTGCAGTGGAGAATGCGGTCACGGTCTCGCTGAAATTCCGTCCTGTAGGGGCACTTATCCTCGGGACGGCTGCGTTTTGTGAGCCGTTCGTCAGTGCTTGTGCAGGCGAATTTACTGAGGATCGCAGCCTCAGTGATCTCGGTCTGTTCACGTACAGTCATAAAACACCTCCTGTAGATATTTGTGACATATCATGATAGCCCTCACCCTTGTCGGTGATGATGACATCTCCATTCGCAGCGTTGATGATCTCCTTTTTCAGAGTTTCGAGTTTTTCCGAGAGAACCAGTACCTCGAGCGTTACGTCCGTGCCAAAATCCGAGTTTACGGTCAAAGCGTCAAAACTCGTGAGAAGATATGCGATCCTGCCGTACAAACCGTAATCGGCAATAATTTCAAGTCGGTGGCAGAGACACATATTCATAACTCCGGCGGCATCGCAGGCGAGTGAGGCTGCGTGAGAGTAGGCACGGACAAGACCGCCTCCGCCAAGGAGTATACCGCCGAAATAGCGTGTCACCACAACGCACACATCTGTGAGCGCACGCTTTTTCAGCACATCAAGAACCGGAACACCGGCAGTGCCCTGAGGTTCGCCGTCGTCAGAATATCGGGAAATATTATCCTTTTGGAGAATATATGCGTAGACGTTGTGCTTCGCCTTGCGGTGACGGCTTTTTATTGAGTTTATGAACTCCACAGCCTCATCGGGAGTGCTGACCGGAGCGATATATCCAATAAATTCAGAGCGCTTTTCGGTAAAAGATGCCTCTGCTGATTTAGAAACGGTAAAATAATTCATGATCTGATAAACTATACGCAAAAAGGCGGTCAAGGACCGCCGATAGAGTCTGTAGATCACAGGCTCCTTGATTTGTCGTCAACGGGTGAAACGAGCTTACAGGCTCATTTATCCATATTGAAACGCTTCTTGAATCTGTCAACACGTCCGCCTGTATCAACGAGCTTCTGCTTGCCGGTATAGAACGGGTGGCACTTAGAGCAGATCTCGACCTTGATATTTTCCTTTGTTGACATAGTTTCGATAACATTGCCGCAGTGGCAGGTTATCGTAGTCTTAAAAAGGGTAGGATGGATTCCCTCTTTCACAACAGTCACCTCTTTCATGATTCTATGTGCAGACCGACAGCCCATCAGTTTCTTTAGACAGTAGTGCCGTTATACATCATACCAATACATTATAACACAGCATTTTCTGTTTGTCAAGAGGAAATCCATATATTTTTTTATTTTAACATTTATTCAATCAGTTAAAGCTCTTTACGAAATCATCGTGGAGCTTCTTTTCAAGAGCAACAGCCTCCTCACGAGTGGGAGCTTTAGCCGTGAAGTACGTCTTGATCTTCGGCTCTGTTCCGGAGGGACGTACGACCACCTTTGAGCCGCCCTCGAAGAAGAATGCGAGAACATTCGATTTAGGCAGAGTGAGAGCAGATTCCGTGCCGGATACGATATCCTTTGAAATGCTCGTCTGATAGTCCTCGAAACGTACAACTTTAAGACCGCCGATCTCTTCGGGAATGTTGTTTCTGAGTTCCGTCATGATCTCGGACATTCTGTTCATGCCGCTTTCGCCCTCAAACGTAAAGCTGTAAAGCGTCTGATTGAAAACGCCGTACTTTTTGTACATATTCTCACGTGCCTCAATGAGTGAGATGCCCTGAGTACGGTAATATGCAGCCATTTCGCAGATGAGCATAGATGCCACGACAGCATCTTTATCCCGGACATATGTACCCGAAAGATAGCCGTAGCTCTCCTCGAATCCGAATACATAGCGTTTTTCCTCGCCCTTTGCTTCAAGGAATCCGATCTGCTCGCCGATGAATTTGAATCCTGTGAGCACATCAATTATCTCTACGCCGTATTCTTTTCCTATGAGATCCACAATGTCGGTGGTAACGATAGTCTTCACCGCAATTGGATCTTTCGGCATTGTACCGTTTTTGATCCTCTGACTGCAAATATATTCAAGCAGCATCGCACCCACTTCGTTTCCGCTGAACAGAGCATATCCGTCACCGTCCGGAACAGCGATGCCTACACGGTCACAGTCTGGATCGGTAGCAAGAAGAAGATCGGGCTTTACCTTTGCGCAGTATTCAAGACCTACCTGAAGAGCCTCACGTATCTCAGGATTCGGATAGGGACAGGTGGTGAAGTTTCCGTCAGGCAGCTCCTGCTCTTTGACAACGGTAACGTCAGAGATGCCTATTCTGCGGAGTATTTCACGCACCGGCTTGTTGCCTGTTCCGTTCAGGGGAGTGTACACTACTTTAAGATCACTTGATGCGCAGAGATCGGTGTTGATACCCTCGCCAAGAACGCAGCTATAGAATCTCTCGATAACATCATCATTTATATAGGAGATATTTCCCTTTGAAAGCTCCGCATCAAAGGCAGATGTCTTAACGTCCTTGAAAACATCAAGAGAGTTTATTTTTTCAAGGATCATTTCAGCACCACGAAGTGTTATCTGGCAGCCGTCCTCGCCGTAGACCTTGTAGCCGTTGTATTTTGCGGGATTGTGACTCGCAGTGACCATGATGCCTCCCTGACAGTGAAGATCACGAACAGCGAACGAGAGACAAGGAGTCGGCATAAGCTCTTTGTAGATGTGGACCTTTATACCGTTTGCAGCAAGGACTTCTGCGGCAGCCTTTGAGAAAACGTCCGACTTTATGCGGCTGTCATAGGAGATCGCAACTGAGGGAGAATCGTATTCCTGATTCAGATAATCGGCAAATCCCTGAGTAGCACGTCTTACCGTGTAGATGTTCATGCGGTTCGTTCCGGCACCAATAACACCACGCAGACCTCCCGTACCAAATTCAAGATCACGGTAGAATCTGTCATTTATAGCATCGCTGTCGTCCTTTATACTTTCGAGATCCGAATGAAGATCGGGGTCTTCCGTAGCGTTTTCAAGCCACATGGAGTAAAGCTCTTTTTCGGTCATAAATAATACCTCCTGATATATATGAAATTATAGGCAGCACCGCATAAAGCCGTGCACTATCTGCTGTTTCAGTCTCCGAATGATACGCCTATGTCTCTTGCGGCGATGACAAGATTGTTTTCGGCATCAACGAATTTAGTTTTACCTGCGATATCCTCAAGCTTGTTTGAGGTTATCTTATTGCCGATCTTGGCGACAGTCCTGCCGTATTTTTCCTGAGCAATAAGGTGAGCCGCGTAAACTCCGAACTGTGTCGAAAGCACACGGTCATACGCACTGGGCGCACCACCACGGAGCATATGTCCCGGAACGCAGACACGTGCCTCGATACCGGTGTTAGCCTGTATCTGAGCGGCAATTCTGCCTGTAGCGGTAACGATGCCTGCTTCGGCACGTTTTTTTGCACGCTCTTTCTTCTTCATTTTTGCCTCATCAACATCGAAAGCTCCCTCGGCAACGGCAAGTATAGAGAACGTCTTGCCCGATGCGCTTCTTGCCATTACGGCATCGCAGACCTTGTCGATATCGTAAGGGATCTCAGGGATTATGATTATATCCGCACCGCCGGCGATACCTGCGTTCAAAGTCAGCCAGCCTGCCTTGTTGCCCATTATCTCGCAGACAAGTATGCGTGAGTGACTTGCGGCAGTCGTATGAAGACGGTCGATAACATCAGTGGCAATATCTACAGCGGTGTGAAAGCCGAATGTCACATCTGTGCCGAAAATATCATTGTCGATCGTTTTGGGAAGTCCTATAACTTTGAGTCCCTCGTCCGAAAGGAGCTTTGATGTCTTATGAGTGCCGTTTCCTCCGAGTGTCAGCAGACAATCGAGCTTCTGTTTTTTATATGTCTCTATCATGTTTTTGACTTTATCAACGTTGTCCTCGCCGATGACCTGCATCATCTTGAACGGCTGACGCTTAGTGCCGAAGATAGTACCTCCCTGCGTGAGAATACCGGAAAAGTCGGAGGGGCGCATATCCTTGCAGAGATTATTTATGAGACCATAGTAGCCGTTAGAGATGCCTACGATCTCAACATTGTCCTCGCCGAAACGTTCGTAGCACGCCTTGGCAACGCCTCTTATAGTGGCATTAAGACCGGGGCAGTCGCCGCCGCTGGTAAGAATACCTATTCGTCTTTTCATGATTTATACCTCCTGTTATATCGGCACAGCCGAATTAGTTTTGTTTCATATAGCTGTCAAAGAGCTTTTCCAATTTCTCCGGCGGCATGGGCTTTCCATATAAGAAACCCTGTGCGTAATCGCAGCCTGCCATGCGGAGTATCTCCTCCTGTGTCGGATTTTCTATGCCCTCGGCAATAGTCTCTATTTTCTTGGATTTTGCGATCCTGATGACAGCCGAAACTATCTCATATGCTATGTTGTCATGCTCAATGTCGGTGATGAACGAGCGGTCGAGCTTCAGCAGAGTTATCGGAAGGATCTGAAGGTAGCTCAGAGAGGAATATCCCGTGCCGAAGTCGTCCATAGCCAGCTTTACGCCTAATTCACGAAGTTTGTTCATCTGTGAAACGGCAAAATCAATATCGTGGAGAGCAAGAGTCTCTGTCAGCTCCACCTCCAGCCATTTCGGCTCAAGACCTGATTTTGCAAGAGCTTCAAAGACTTTTTCCTTGAGATCGGCCTGATAGAAGTCCGTAGAGGTGAAATTTATGGACATAACGATCTCCGGAAAGCCCATTTTCTGCCACAGCTTGTTCTGACGGCAGCCCTCGTTAAGGACGAATTCGCTTATTTTGCCGATGAGGTGGGAGCTTTCAGCTATCGGTACGAACTGATCGGGATTGATGATCGTGCCATCGGGCTTTATCCAGCGTATAAGAGCCTCAACGCCCATGATCTTGCCTGTTTCAAGATCTATCTTCGGCTGATAGAACAGCTTCAGCTCGTTCCTGTCGATAGCCACAGCAAGGGATTTCTCCATTTCGGTATTGCCGATAATGGAGTCATGCATACTTGGCGAATAGCCGAATATGCTGCGGTTGCCGCTGCCGGATTTCAGCGCAAATTCTGCGTGTTCCAAAACATCAAGGAATGATTCGCCGTCGGCAGGCATACGTGAGTATCCGGCAGAGCAGCTCAGGCTTATTGAGGAGAACTCATCTACAGCGAGCTTGGCAAACTCGTCCTGAATGGTGTGAGCAGTCCTGAGCGGAAGCTCATCATCGCCGTAATCACGGAGCACCAAGGCAAAGTTATCGCCGCTGATACGTGCAGCAAGACCGCCGGGTGTCACGCATTTATAGAGCGTATGGGCAAAATTTTTAAGGATATAGTTTCCGTTGCTGTAGCCGCACGTATCGTTGATGATGTGAAAGCGGTCAATATCGAAAACTATTATATAATAGGAGTAATCCAGCAAACCGCAGCATTCGTAGAGTTTCTGTCCTGCATCCATGAGCTTATTGCGGTTGGCGATCTCTGTCACCTCGTCAATGTAGGCGAGTCGCTCAATGAGCATATCCTTTTCGTGCTCCTGAGTGACATCAATGATCGTTCCGCCGAACAGGGGCAGATTTCCCTTTGTACCCTCAATGAATTTATATCTGAATGAGTACCAGCGGTATATGCTGTTTGCCGATTTGATACGCATATCAATGCTCTTTACGTCCTTTGTGTCCTTAGAGCTCATAGCGCTGTCGAACTGTATACGATCGTTAGGGTGAATGATGGATCGTATTTCGTTCAGCGAGAGACTGCTGCTGCGAAGCCCGAGCATACGCACCATTTCGGGCGAAACACGGAATTTCTTTTTATCGGTGCTCATGATAACGCCGATCTCTGCCAGCTCCATGGAGGAGTTGAAGAGGTCGCTTGCATTGTTGAGGTTAAGCCGCATTTTCCGGATCTCGGTCATATTGAAGCCGGTACTGAGGTAGAGCGTATTTTTCCGGCGTCTTTTTACAAGGGAGGTGCTCCATGCTATAGTTACCGTTGAATTCCTTTTATTCCTGAATCTTGCCTCGAACGACGCTCCCGAAGCCGCCTTGCTGATGACCTCGTCAATGAGCTTTTGTTCTTCACGGGTGATGATCTTTCTTGATTTTTTAGCCTTTTTCTTTTCGGCTTTAGCGAGCTTTTTGTTTTTCCTGCGAGCCTTTTTATCTGATTTACCGGATCTATCAGCCTTATCAGCGGTATCTCCCGGCTGCTTTTCTGCGGGAGACTCCTCGGCAATGTCCGCAGGTTTAGTATCATCGGATGAGGCGGACTGCCGATCCTCTTCCGTTTTCTTGGATTTTTTGCAGCCTGCTCCGAATACCGTCATAAGGGCAGCCTTGGGATCGGGGATAGTTTCATCGTATCCGAGGTGACTGCGCAGCTTCTTATTTATATGGATATAGGAGAGATCATCAGTCCAGAGGATCATTTCAGTGTTCAGATTTTCGGCTATATCAGCAATATCGGTATCGTCCACGGAGGAGCGGTTCTTCTTGTAGAGCCAGCCTATCAGGGAAAGGCTCAGTGTCATGAAGATGAGCGTTGAAAGATATATCAGTATTGCTGCCGTTGCGTAGTCGGGATAAAAGTAGCAATAGGCTATGACAATTCCTGTAGCGACGGTTATAACAAGTGATGAAGCCAGAGAATTATTGTTTTTCACCGATACCGTCTCCTTTCAGTCTTGTTTTTGTCCGCACTTTCCGGCAGGTTTTAAGCGGCAAAGCGGCAGCGCAAAGATCCACACAAGTTTATTATAGCAAATATTACCGAAAAAGTCAATCACTTTTTTTGATTTCCGTGACAGATTTTATAAAATTATCTTAAAAGTCACAGAAATTTTTCACGTGATATACACTTTTCCCCACTATAATGTTATAATAGAGTTATTAAGAGATATAGGAGGTAATTTACGCATGGCACATATTTTGATAGTTGATGATGAAGCAAATATCCGTAAGGTGGTTCGTGAATACGCCGAGTTCGAGGGGCATCAGGTGTCAGAGGCTTCAAACGGCATGGAGGCTGTCAAGCTATGCACTGACAATGACTTTGACCTCATCATAATGGACGTTATGATGCCGAGACTTGACGGCTACTCTGCCTGCAAGGAGATACGTAAGTCAAAGAATATCCCTGTCATCATGCTCTCGGCAAGAGGTGAGGAGTACGATAAGCTCTTCGGATTTGAGATAGGTGTGGACGATTACGTTGTCAAGCCGTTTTCACCCAAAGAGCTGATGGCAAGAGTCAAAGCTGTCCTGAAGCGTGACTCCGGAGCTAAGGAGATCAGCGACCGGTACAAATTTGAAGGGCTTGATGTGGATATCTCGGGAAGAGAGGTCTATGTAAACGGCGAAAGAGCTTCTATGACGCCAAAGGAGTACGATCTGCTCTTTTTCCTTGTGAAAAACAAGAATATAGCACTGTCAAGGGACAAGCTGCTGGAGGAGGTGTGGGGCTATGACTTCTTCGGCGATGACAGAACGGTCGATACTCATATAAAAATGCTGCGCAACAGTCTGGGAGAATACAGAAAATTCATAGTAACACTCAGGGGAATGGGGTATAAATTTGAAGCTGATTGAGAAGCTGAAAAGCCTTAATAGCCGTATGCCTCTGAAATTCAAGATCTGGACGTATTTCATAGTATTCACAGTGGCAGTATTCGTGCTGCTGTGGGTTTTTCAGATACTCTTTCTTGAAAAATTCTATGAGAGAATGAAAACGAGCTCTGCTGCAAGGTGTGCCGATAAGATCGCCAATGCATATGAGACAATGGAACAGGACAGCTTTTCAGATCTGCTTACCGATGTGGCAGTCGATAATGATTTCTGCATTGAGATACTTGACAGATACGGCAGATCCGTCAGCTCGAGAGAGGTCCTCGGAGACTGCCTGATCCACGGCAGAAGCAACGGTACGCACATATATGTTGTAAATATCACGGCGAGTCCCGACAAGACCGTTCGGTATAAGATAAAGAATCCGAGGAGCGGCTACGATATGCTTGTCTACGGCAGAACTCTGGGAGATCCCGATGATCCGTCAGGATATCTGCTGATAAATTCCGCACTTGTGCCGGTGGGATCAACGGTATCTATCATAAAGCGGCAGCTTATGGAGATAACTATTCTGCTGATGGTAATGGCGTTCATAATATCATTGTACTTGTCACGAAGGATCGCACGTCCCATAACACAGATAACCGGATCGGCAGAGCGTCTTGCCAAGGGCGATTTTACCGCAAGATTCGATGGATATGGATATCTTGAGGCAAAAAAACTTGCTGACACACTTACGTATGCTGAGAATGAGCTGTCACGAGTGGATACCATGCAGCGTGATCTTATTGCCAATGTCTCCCACGATTTGAGAACGCCTCTGACTATGCTGAAAGCATATGCCGAAATGATACGTGATCTCTCCGGTGATAATCCCGTGAAGCGGAACGAGCATCTGGAGATAATCATAAGTGAGACAGACAGACTTGCTCTGCTGGTAAACGACATACTTGACCTTTCAAAACTGGAAAGCGGCAAGCAAAAGCTCAATCTGTCGGAGTTCGAGATCAGAGGAAAGCTCAATGAAATAATCGAACGTTTTCACGGTATATCCGAAAAAATGGGCTATAGCATAAAATTCACTCCCGATGAGGAGCGCATCGTCCGGTGCGATGTACTAAAGATCGAACAGGTAATATATAATCTCATCAATAATGCGATAAATTATACCGGTGAGGATAAGCAGGTGTTCGTCCGGCAGATAAACACTCCCGACGGCGTTCTGATCGAGGTGGAGGACACCGGCGACGGCATCGAGGAGGAAAAGATCAAGCTGATCTTTGACAAATATTATCGTTCGGAAAATCATAAACGTGAGGTCGTCGGCACAGGATTGGGGCTCTCTATCGTCAAGGCGGTACTGAAGCTGCATAATTACGATTACGGTGTAAGGAGCACTCCGGGCAAGGGATCGGTTTTCTGGTTCAGGATCGACGGCTATGTTAAACGTTCAAAAGATGTTTACGAAAAATTTACAAAACGGAAGTGAGAAATTACAATAAATTTCACAAAGCTATCACATTTGTGCTTTATAATTTAATTGCTGAAGGGGAGCGGTTCCGGAGTCCCGGAGTGGTCTTGGAGCGATCTCCTAAAGCCTGATTTTATGGTAGTAAGTGGGATACCCCACCCACTTATTATTAAATCCCCAATAATCCCTATATCATGGCAGATGAGCTTCCTTAAACGGAGGCTCTTCTGTTATGTTCACAAAATTTCCTCGGAAGCCGGCGTACCTCAGCTTTTTTTGCCATATGATGTACTTTAGCTTCTGAATACTGATTTCACTCTAAAATCCGGGATAATGAGGATCCTTGTACGACTTTTAAGAAAAGGCAGCACTGCGCAAATGCGGTGCTGCCTTTATCCGTATTTTCAGAGTTCCTGCAATGCGGCAATTATAGCATCGGTTTTGTCTGTCTTCTCCCATGCGGTGCCGAGATCCTCCCGTCCCATATGACCGTATGCGGCAAGCTGACGGTATTGGGGCTTTCTTAGGTCGAGCATCTCTATTATCGCTGTCGGACGGAGATCAAACACACGCTGAATTGCCTCCGAGAGCTTGTCCTCGTCAACGCTTCCCGTGCCGAAGGTATCAACAAGCACTGAAACAGGCTTAGCCACTCCGATAGCATATGACAACTGGACTTCGCACTTTTCGGCAAGTCCGGCTGCAACAATATTTTTGGCGATATACCGTGCAGCATACGCTGCCGAACGGTCTACCTTGGTGGGATCTTTTCCGCTGAACGCTCCGCCGCCGTGACGTGAGTATCCGCCGTAGGTGTCAACGATTATCTTCCGTCCGGTAAGTCCGCTGTCGCCCTGCGGTCCGCCCACAACGAAACGTCCGGTGGGATTTATGTAGAATCTGGTGTTCTCGTCCATAAGTTCGGCAGGTATGACCTCCCTGATGACAAATTCCTCGATATCGCTCCTGAGCTGACTGAGAGTGATATCTGCCGAGTGCTGTGAGGAGATAACGACAGCATCGACTCTTACGGGCTTTCCGTCATCGTACTCAACAGTAACCTGTGATTTTCCGTCGGGGCGGAGGTATCTCAGCGTACCGTTTTTTCTCACCTCAGTGAGTTTCATTGCAAGCTTGTGAGCAAGAGATATAGGCAGAGGCATAAGCTCCGGAGTTTCATTGCAGGCAAATCCGAACATAATGCCCTGATCTCCTGCGCCGTTGGAGAGTCCGTCAGATTCTGCGTTGTTCTCTCTGTATTCAAAAGCCTCGTTCACTCCCATTGCGATATCGGGTGACTGACCGTCCATAGTTGTTAGCACTGAGCAGGTATGACCGTCAAAGCCGTACTTTGCTCTGTCGTAGCCGATGTCGATAACTACCTGACGAGCGATCTTCGGAATGTCTATATCAGCCGTGGTGGATATCTCTCCCATACACAGGATCATTCCGGTGGTGACAATAGTCTCGCAGGCAACCCTGCCCAGCTTGTCCTGTTCAAGGATAGAATCAAGTATAGCATCAGAGATCTGGTCACAGATCTTATCGGGATGTCCCTCAGTGACAGACTCTGATGTGAAAAATTTTTTGCTCATGGAAAAACCTCCTTTGGTGATAACGGCATATGCCGCAAAAAAGCGCCCCGACCGGGACGCTCTGATTTTTTTTGAAAATCCTCATCTTCCGGAAATACCGCAGGAATTAGCACCTTTTCTGTATGATATCCGTCCACATTTGTGGGAAAGTCATCATAAAGTCAGGTTGCCGGGCTTCACAGGACCTGTTTCCTCCGCCGCTCTTGATAAGGTTATATTTGTATTATAATACATATTTCCGGAAATGTCAATAGAAAACTGCAAGTTTTTTTGAAGAGAGAAAATTGCAGCATAAAACATCGAAGTTGCTATAGATCCGGCTTTGCAAGGCGGGAGACTGCATTACGCTAAAGCTGAGGTAAAGTAAAAGCCTTCAAAGTATTCTCCGCTGATGTTGTAGATCATTACAAGCCGCATTGCATTTATGGACATTGAGACATACAATCTGTCTTCATGTACCGTATATGCCGTCATTTGCCTGTAATCGCTCGCATCGAGTATGTCGCTCACAATGCGTGACGTTCCCACAGCATCGTCCTCCAACGGGTATAAGAGTATCTGTCCGATGTCACTTTCGTAATATTCGGATAAGTCTTCTTCAGCATCATCAAATGTTTCGATATATTCTTTTTCGGCAGCCAATATAGTAAGGACCGATGAAGTCATCAGCCAGAATGATGTAAGCTCGGAGTTGTATCCGTAAGAGTGAATATCCTGCCTCATCAGCTCCAGTGTCAGGCGGCAAACAGTGTCCGGATCGAAATAAAATCCGTCAATGAGGTAACTCATTGCAGTATTGTATGCTATTGCGTAAAAGTCATCTCTCTTTGACAGATCATACCTGAGAGAACTGAACATTGTACTTAACTCGGTAAGCACATCTTCAATGTTCACCTGCGAGATATTTGCTGTACTGCCGTTATAGTATCTGAGATATACAACGCTGCAATTACTGTCGAAAACAGCGTCCATAAACATACTCTGACCGTTGACGTTCACATAGGGGAATTTCTCGATATAGACATATTCGTCATCATTGCATTTAAGGCTTTCATCAACGCTCAAATCAGAGAAATCATAGCTTGTTTCAGGTCTGTATCTGCTCATTTCACGGAGCTGAAAGGAGCATATCGCTGCTGCTTCCTTGTTTATTTCGATGAGGTTCCGATCTGACGAGGAGATGTCGATCATATCCATCGGAGAAAAGTTGATATTTTCCTCGGATAGATATATCGCTCCGGAATTTTCACTGTCACGCCCGACAACCTTTGGCATTTCGGGTTTTGAGAATAATTCTGCGATGTCAACACTGTAATACCCCAGTGAGAGTATGACTGCTAAAAGGAGGAAAAACAAAGCGGTGTGTTTCAAAGACATTCATCTCCCGATACGATAATATATACGGTCGTGCCCTCTCCCGGACGGCTTTTCAGGGTAAGGACGGCATTGTGCAGCTTTGCGATCTTCACGCAGAGGGCAAGTCCCAGACCTGCTCCGCCCGCTTTTCGGCTTCGTGATTTATCGACCATGTAGAAAGGCTCAAAGACCTTTTCAGCGTCCTCATCGCTCATACCGATGCCGTGATCGGTAATGGCGATAACAGCGTTTCCGTCCGACATTCCGGCATTGAGCGTTATCTCCTGATCTATAGTCGATGCCTTGACCGCATTCTCAATGATGTTATAAAGCAGTGACTTGAAAAGCTCCTCATCAGCCGATATGACGATATCCTCCGAGCTGCAGGTCAGGGATATGGAGTTTTTTGCAAGCAGCGGCGCAAGAGCAGTTTCGGTATCCTTTATCATTCCCGGCAGGCTGACCGGCTTTTTCTCTGTCTCTGTACTTCCGAGGGCGATAAGCTCCATGAGCTTTCCGGAGAGGGAGCGCAGACGCTTTGTCTCCTCCACGATCACGCTCGCATATTCGGCACGCTCCTTGTCGCTGACGTTTTTCTTTATGCGGAGCAAATCGGCAAATCCCAGTATAGATGTGAGGGGAGTTTTCATCTCATGGGCAAGATTGGCAATAAATGTCTGTCTGTCCTCAGCGATTTTTTCAAGCCGTGTCGCATTCTTTTGGATAGAGTCCGCCATGATATTCATATTTCCTGCCAGCTCACGGAACTCCCGGCTGCCCTTTTTTCGTATGCGGATCTTGTAATTTCCTCCGGCGATGGCTTTGGTGTAGGTGTTGAGCCTGCTGAGCGGTCTGAGGAGCAGTATGACGATAATAAGCAGTATCATCGAGATCACTGCCGCAGAAATAATTCCCACACGCCGAATGAATTCCGTCTGCTGTTCACGCAGTGCATATATCTCCGAGATATCCGTTGCTGTGAGTATAAGGTATACGCTCCTTTCGATTTTCAGAGCCGAGCATATCGTCAGATACTGTGCAGTGCCGCAGTCAAAGATGTGTATGCTGTAGCTGTCGGTGCTGATTTTCACGTCCGAGACATATGAGGAAAACTCGTTGTACGAGTCAAGCTCCGGAAAGAGATCGCCCCGAAGAAGCTGTTTATCCTCGGTATATATGGCGGCAGATGAGCCTTTCTGACGGCGGTTTTCGATCATATCGGAGGCAATTTTCGTCACCTCCTCCTGACTGAGAGCTATTTTTCCGACTTTAAGACGCTCATATATTGCAGAGTTTGAGAACGATGCGGCAAAGTATTCAAACTCGTTGACAGCGTGGGACTGCTCTCGCTCAATGAGAAGCCGGTGACTGTTGTTCAGCAGCACCACCGAGATGACGTTCACAGCAAGTATTATGAGACAAAGTGAACTGAGGAAAATATTCTGCCAGAGTTTCATTCTCTGTCCTGACTTTCTAAACGGTAGCCTAACTTCGGTATCGTTACGAGTTTGTCCTTGAGGTTGAGCTTACGGCGCACCTGCTGGACGTGAATATCTACCGTGCGGCTTTCACCCTCAAACTCATATCCCCATATACTGGAGAGGAGACGTTCACGTGAGACGGCGATATCCTGATGACGGAGAAAATACACCACTACGTCAAACTCCTTGGGAGTGAGCTGGACCGGCTCGCCGTTGTTGGTGATCGTATGACCGTTTACGTCCACGGATATGCCGTAATAGTTTATGATATTCTGTGTCTTGTTGGAGCGCCGGAGCACCACGTCAATGCGTGCAAGAAGCTCTAAGGCTTCAAACGGCTTAACGATGTAATCCTCCGCACCGAGGCGCAGTCCCTTTACCTTGTCGGCAACGTCCTGCAAGGCGGTCAGGAATATCACCGGAGTTCCGCAGTCCTTGATACTCTCCATAACATCGAATCCGCTCATCTCCGGCAGCATAACATCAAGAAGTATCAGATCATATATGCCTTTCTGCGCTTCCTCTGCGCCGCTTTTTCCGTCAAAACAGCAGTGCCCCTTATAATTTACTATTGAGAGCGTAGCCTTTATCATTTTAGCGATATTTATATCATCTTCTATAATTAGAATTTTTATCATAATTAGCCTCCGCAATATATACTATATATAATTGTATCATCAATGGCGTGAAGTGTCAAACGATTCGGAGTAAATTTTGCAATTCTTTTGCAGTTTCGTGATTACATTATGTCTCCGGCAGTGATATGATATTATCATAGAAAGGAGAGATGATATGGATAATTCGATCAGAAACGGCATTTTAGCGGCTTTATCATGCACACTTCTGTGCTCCTGTGAGATCAACCACATTTGGTATGACCGCTGTGTTTCGGTTGCGTCCGACAAAGTGAGTGAGCCGCTTATTTATGATGATGACTCTGCCGGAGATAACTCGCCGATAATGACATCGGTTTCCGAAGCCGTCAATTCTGCATCAGGAGGTTATGATATGATAGATGTGCCATATTACCCACAGGATAAGCTCCCCACAGGCTGTGAGCTTTATTCATCATCAATGATACTTGCGTATTACGGGATATTTTTATCCCCGGAGGAGATCTTTTTCAAATACATTCCCTCGTGTGAGCTGTGGACGGACTCCAACGGTCAGCTTGTGGGAGAAGATCCTGACAGCTATTTTATAGGCGATCCGTACAGTGAGTACGGCTACGGCTGCTACAGCGGCGTTATCCTGAACTTTTTTGAACAATGTCTGCCGGAATATGATCTCAGTGCGCATGATCTGAGAGGTACTCCCCTTGATGATCTGTGTGAGAGTTATATCAGCCGTGGGATACCTGTAATGGTCTGGGCGAGCATCGGTATGGAGCAGACCGAAAAGAAAGAGAATAACTGCTGGATAATTCCCGAGACAGGCGAGTATTTTACATGGACATCGGGAGAACACTGCCTTGTGCTTGTCGGCAGTGATGATGAAAACTACTATTTCAACGATCCCCTTGACGGTGCGTATGTCCCCTACGATAAGGAGCTTTCCGAAAAACGATATGAGGAGCTTGGTATGCAGGCAATTGCTATCATGCGATGAGGCGGCGAGCCGCCGCAAGGAATTTCGCACTGTAGGTTGTTTTGTAAGGGAAGAGATCTCTGTGCATTAGTCTCCCACGAAGTGACAGAGGAGTGATAAGGCAGCGTGACGCTGCACCCGGTTCACGCTGTACCGTTTCTGAAAGGGGGACATTTCTTCGCACGCATAATAGTAAACGGAAGACTTTATATTCAAAAGATATGACTAAAAAATTTTTTCTTCAAATCTTGCATTTCGCTGCATAATATGATACAATATAAAAAGAATATTGCGTTAAGGGGGAAGCTCACTTGAAAATGAAAAAATTCATAAGCGGAATAACCTCTCTTGCTTTGGCATTTGCCGCATTTACCGGTATCGGTGCTTCAACACCTGAGCGGAATTCCGGTGTTTCGGCAGCCTCTGCCAATTGGAAATTCGATTTCGGCAGCGGCGGAACAGCCTCGGGATTTACCGGAGTGTCCGCATCTGACGGCTACGATGCAGGCAAGGGATACGGATTTGCTCAGACCGCAAATATGGCTAACGTTTCAGCCGCCGGAAAAAATGAGCTGAGCGATGCCGTACAGTTCAAGAGTACCGCTGCTGCAAACACATTCAATGTTGACCTGCCGAAGGGACTTTATCAGGTAACGGTATATCTCGGAAACACAAACAGAACAAGTGTTCGGGCTGAGGGAATGTTACAGCTTATAAACCTCACAGGAAATAATGCCTACGATACGTTCCGCATACCGGTCACTGACGGACAGCTCAACATTCAGGCGTGCGAGGGAAAATCAGGCTATCCGTTCACCATGAGCTCATTGGAGATATCACAGCTTTCGGAAGATCCCGCTATGGATCCGACTATCTGGCTCTGCGGTGATTCAACTGTCTGCAACTATTATAACACTGCGGATACATCTCAGCACGGCTGGGGAATGTATCTCGGAAAATACATTGACTCAAACTATTGGCAGATACGCAATATGGCGGCGAGCGGTCAGTATGCGAAAGGATTTGTTGACGGCGGACAATTCGCTCCCATTGAATATTACGGCAAGCCGGGAGATATGTATATCATTTCGATAGGAATAAATGATACGAATTACTCCAACGGCGATGAGTATTATGACACTGTCACCGATATGGTCAAGCGTGCAAAGGCAAAGGGCATGGAGGTCATACTCGTCAAGCAGCAGGGTCGCCGCAGCGATCTGAACAGAAGTCCCCTGCTTGGGGGACGCTGGTTCGGCGGTCAGCTTGATACTATCGGACAGGAGCAGAACGTTCAGGTCGTTGATCTCTTTACTCCGTGGCAGGAGTTCGGACTCTCTGTGGGATATGACGCCATGGAGACGTATTATGCCGCAAATGATGATCTCCACCAGAGTGCGGCAGGCTCTGACAAGCTCGCTCAGATAATATCGGGGCTTATAGACTTTGATCCTCTTGAGCCGGCTGTCCTCGATGAGAGCGTAAGCTATATGTTCAAAAACGTGAACAGCGGTCTTTACATGGAGGTGGAGAACGGCTCTGCCGATGCCGGAACAAATGTCCGGCAGGGTGAGGGAGAGTCTCCCGAAAACGGCAATACATGGAACGTCAAAGCTGCCGATAACGGGTATTACTACGTTTACTCGGAGCTTGACGGCGGCGGCACGCTCCTGCTCGATGTTGCCAACGGAAAAAGTGACAACGGTACGAATATCGGCATTTATACTGATACGCACTCTGATGCGCAGCTTTTCAGATTCATGGAGAACGGCGACGGTTCGTATACTATCGTGCCGAAAGTATCAGCCGGAAGTGCTGTAGAGGTAAAAAGTGCTCTCATGGACAGCGGTGCGAATGTTCAGCTCTGGGAGCGCAACGGTCATAACTGCCAGAAGTGGATAGCGGAGGAGGTCGATGTTACCACCACAACGACTACTACTACTGTCACGACCACTACCACATCGACCGAACCTCCCGTTGTAAGCACTGTTATCGCAAAACGTCCCGGAGATTCAAACACCGATGACAGAGTAGATCTCTCCGATTCCGTGCTGATAATGCAATACTGCTCAAATCCCGACAGGTACGGTCTCGGAAAAGATGAGGGCATAAACGATCAGGGATATATCAACGCTGATGTCATCAATAATGACGGCATAACCGTCCTCGATGCTCAGTTCATACAGAAATGCTGTCTCGGTCTTGATGAGCTTCCCCCGATCGAATACGAAACTGTCACCACGACCACGACCGAAACGACTACCACCACAGCACCCGATCCTCTTGCAGGATATTATTTCGCCGCAGATCAGGTTTGGGACAGCGGCGTTACCGAAACAGTCAATGAGGGATTTCTGCGTGAGGACGGCTATGTGAATCTCGATAATGTTGTTGACAGCAGCATCACATGGACTGTAAATGCCGAAAGTGAGGGCAATTATCTTGTCAGCTTCCGTGTTGCCAATGGTACGGATTCCGACCGAAAGATGAAGATATTCGTCAACGGCGTTACCGATTACTGCTGGATGCAGCCTTTCATCGGAACGGGCGCATGGACAAACTGGGAGGAGCGTGGTATCGTTCTTCCGCTCAAAGCCGGAGAAAATACGATCAGAATGGTCTCTGTAACCGAAAACGGCGGACCGAACTTCGACTGCCTGACGATCATGAAGACCGATGAGCCGATCGCTGAAACGTATGATCCCTCGCAGGAGGAGCAGAAAGGCGATGAAAACAAGCCCGTGATCTACATTGCCGGAGATTCGACCGTTCAGAGCTATCGTGCAAGCTACGCTCCTCAACAGGGCTGGGGATACTACCTCGGGGATTATTTCAACGAAAATGTCAGCGTGGTGAATAACTCCATAGCAGGAAGAAGCTCCAAGAGCTTTTACAATCAGGGACGCTTCAAGTCTATCACCGATAATCTGAAAGCCGGAGATTTCGTGATGATACAGTTTGCTATCAATGATTCAGCCTACAATAATGCCGAGAGATACGCTCCTGTCTGCGGAGACGCCGACAATCCGGCAGAGGGTTCATATGAGTGGTACATGACCTCGTTTATCAAGGACACTCTCGACAAGGGAGCAACTCCCATACTTGTGACGACTGTTATCGGTATGAAAGCGTACTCCGGAGGAAAATTCGTGAACAGCTACACAAATTACTGCGATGCCTGCAAACAGCTTGCCGCAAAGTATAATATTCCCTGCATTGATCTTAACAGCCTCATGGTGGAGCATTACAATTCTATAGGATATGATGCTGCTTTGAAGTATCATCTTATGGGCGTTGTTGAAGGCTCTACCGACGGCACGCACTTTACCGAGGAGGGTGCAAATGCCGTTGCAAAACTTGTTGCCGATGCTGTGAAGTCCCGGAATATCGAGGGGCTTGCACAGTTTGCAAAGTAATATCAAAAGCTGCGCAGACATTTTGCTGCGCAGCCTTTCTTTTTTGGCGTGATACATACTATATGACATCAATAAAAACTCCCTGCGATAAAAATAGCAGACAGAAAAATTGCCGTTGACAGTGCTGACTTGACAATTCAGGGAAAATAGTGTAATATATGTAATGTATGTTATGGTAAACGACAAATTTATTTGGCGTTTACTATTTGCCGATCCGCACGCAGCACGCTTTCCTCCCCGGCATTATGTGCAAAGTCTTTCGGCATCTGTGCGATCCGCAATGCCGTTTAATATAAATCTCAGGAGCGATAGGAGCAAAAATGAATACTGCTAAAGAATTATACGCTTACAGGCAAATGATTTTCAGCCTTGTAAAAAAAGATCTTCGTGGAAGATACAAAGGCTCAGTCCTTGGTTTTTTGTGGACATTCATAAATCCACTGCTGCAATTGGTAGTATATACGATAGTGTTCTCCTTCATTCTGAAAACGAACATAGAGCGTTATTATCTCTATCTTTTTGTTGCGCTTATACCGTGGATATTCTTTTCCTCCTCAATAACGGTCGGAGCAGCCTCGGTGGTGGCACAGAAAGATCTTGTTAAAAAAATATATTTTCCACGAATGGTGATACCTATTTCATATGTCACAAGCTGCTTTGTGAATATGCTCCTATGCTTCATCGTTATTTTCGGAGTTATAATCATCTCCGGAGCAGGGCTGAATTTTTTAGCATTGCTTTGCCTGCCGGTGATAATGGCGGTGGAGTATCTTCTCGCTTTGGGAATGGCTATGCTCACTTCGGCTGTGACCGTTTATTTCAGAGATTTAGAGCATATTCTGGGAATAATCTCAATGGCTTGGATGTATATGACACCGATAATGTATGATAAATCCATTGTCCCTGATGAGCTTCTTCCTGTTTTCAACCTGAATCCGATGACGCACGTTATAGGCTGCTACAGGGCTGTGCTTTATTACAAGGAGATACCTGATCTTGCATCGCTGCTGTCAGCCGCAGGACTTGGTGTGCTTTTCCTGATAATAGGAGTTCTGGTGTTCAACAGGCTTCAAAGGCATTTTGCGGAGGAATTATAATGTTAAACGAAACGGCAATAGAGGTCAGAAATGTTAAAAAAAGCTTCAAGGTCTATCTTGATAAAGGCTCTCAGCTCAAAGAACGCCTGCTGTTCAGCAAGCGCAGACGATGTGAGGTAAGAGATGTCCTGCGTGAGATCAGCTTCACCGTATCAAAGGGCGAGGCTGTCGGTCTTATCGGGCGCAACGGCTGCGGCAAGAGCACAACTCTCAAACTTCTGACAAAAATAATGTATCCCGACGAGGGGACTATCACCATGAACGGACGTGTCTCCAGTCTTATCGAGTTGGGAGCGGGCTTTCATCCCGATATGAGCGGCAGAGAGAATATCTACACAAATGCGGCGATCTTCGGACTGACAAAAAAGGAGATAGACTCCCGGCTGGAGGACATCATCGCCTTTTCGGAACTGGAGGATTTCATAGATAATCCTGTCCGGACGTATTCCTCCGGAATGTATATGCGCCTTGCGTTTTCTGTTGCGATAAACGTTGATGCGGATATACTTCTTATTGACGAGATACTTGCCGTGGGAGATGCAAACTTTCAGGCAAAGTGTTTCAATAAGCTGAAAGAAATAAAGGCTAACGGAACGACAATAGTTATAGTATCCCACTCTCTGGGACAGATAGAGCAGATCTGCGACCGCTCCATATGGATACATGAGGGTGTTATCAGAGCGCAGGGAAGTCCAAAGGAGATAGATCTCGAATATCTTGACTTCATGAGTCAGAAAATACAGGAAAATAACCGCCGTGATCTTGAAAAGAAACAGCAGCAGGAGCAGCAGTCTCGGGAAAATGAGGCAGAGCAGAAAGCTCCGCCGGCAGAGGACACACCGCAGGCAAAAAAACGCTGGGGAAACGGCAATGCAAGAATAAAGAAGATAACCGTCTTTTCGGAGAACGGCTCACAGCAGGAGGTATTCCGCACAGGGGAGAGTATTTCTCTGAAAATAGACTATAATGTAAATGAGAGAGTACCTGATGCTGTATTCGGTATAGGAATATTCAACCGTGACGGTGTTCAGTGCTACGGAACGAACACACGTATAGACAAGCTCCCTGAATTTGAGCTGACGGAGAACGGCACGTTCACCATAAACTTGAAGCATACCGGACTTCTTGCCGGAGAGTATCTCATCGACATTGCCATTGAGACAGGTGACGGCATTCCCGTGGACTACTACCGTGAGGCTGCAAAGATCGTCATGCTTTCGGCAATGGGCGATGTGGGAATAGCTCGACTACAACACAATTGGGAGCTGGGGAGCCGTATTTTTGAGGTGATATAATGAGCGATCTATCGAAATTTCTGGAGCATTCTAAAAATCAGAGGGGCTTGAAGGCGATCATCAAAAAGAGACTGTTCCCCGGGATCATGTCAGGATTTGAGGCGATAAACCGTGATATGGAACACATCGAGGCTGAACTTGCAGAAAACAGCCGTGAGCTGCAGAGCCGTCTTGATATGGCAGAACAGGAGATAAATGCTCTTAAAGGTGAGCTTGCTGAACTTCGTGAAGATGTTGACACAAGGTTTGATGCCTGCGCCGGGACGGACGGTTTACTCAGGAATGATGTTGAAAACATCAGCGTAAATCTTCGCAACAACAACAGCATCATTGAACGCCTTGAAAGCGACTGCGAATTTTTAAAGCTGAAGATATCCTCTCTTGAAAGAAACGGAGTTTCCGCTCCGGAGAGCAGGGAGGTCGTGCAGACCGCTCCGGCAGTGCAGACCTCGGACGACTATAGCTGTATCGACTATTTTGATTTTGAGAATCATTTCAGAGGCTCGATCGACAGCATCAAGAAAGCTCAGGGATATTATCTGAAATATTTCAGTGACAAGAAAAATGTCGTTGACATTGGCTGCGGCAGGGGAGAGTTTCTCTCACTTATGAAGGATAACGGCATTCCCGCAAGAGGGGTGGACATCTATCAGCCGTATGTTGACTACTGCAATATGAAAGGCTATGAGGCAGTTTGCGGTGACGGAGCGGAGTATCTCTCAAAACTTGACAGCGTTGACGGTATTTTTGTCGGTCAGGTAGCGGAGCATCTTGAAATTTCCCGGATAATGGATCTCTGCTGCACAGCATATGAGAAACTCGTCCCGGGAGGCTGCATTGTACTGGAGACACCGAATCCGACATCACTTTCCATATATACGAACGCATTCTATATAGATCCGTCGCATACGAAGCCCGTCCATCCGCTGACGATGAAATATTATCTTGAAAAGGCAGGTTTCCGGAATATTGAGATAATCTATACCGAAAGCAGCCGTCCGCCATATGAGATACCGCCTCTTGAAGCGGAGGGCGCAAATATCGGAGAATTCAACAGTGTGATGAAGCGTGTTTCCGATATGATCTTCGGAAGTCAGGACTATGCGGCAGTAGCGGTCAAATGAAAGGAGTGCTTGACTATGAGCAGTATAAATATAGAAGAGATAATGGCACAGATAAAGCAAGATATCAAGGATAAAGGGCTTACATCGGATATGCTGAGCTTTGAAGATGTTCCCTATCGTGGTGTGCAGGCAGCCGGCAGCTCCGGAGGAGGAGAAAAGGCTTTCGCATATATAAACTCCCGGTATTATATACAGCCATATAAGGAGCTTAAAGGAAATCCTGTAAAAATATTTTTCAAAAAAGTGATACGCAAGCTGATAAAATTCTATGTTGAGCCTGTTGTTTTTGAGCAGGACGACTTCAATGCAAACGTTGTCACAGCAATGAACTCTCTGCGCAGTCAGGAAAATGACATCAGCAGCATTGAGCTCCTTGACCGCATTGAAACTCTTGAGCTTGCAAATAAAGAGCTGATGAAACGTCTTGAAAAGTTAGAGAATATTTCCGGCGATACCGGCAGTGAAGGGCAGGCTGAAGAATGAGGATAATACAGCTTCTTCCCACGCTTTCGTTCGGAGATGCCATAGGCAACGATACGATAGCTCTCAGCGGAGCTATACGTGACATGGGCTACGATACCGAAATATACACCGAAAATCTGGACAAGCGTCTGCCGCAGGGCATTGCCAAAAAGGTGGACAAGCTGAAAGCTCTTGACAAAGATGATATCGTTATCTATCACAAATCAACGGGTACGGAGCTTACATTCCGGTTCGGAGAGCTTGATTGCCGAAAAATTATGATCTACCACAACATAACTCCTCCGGTTTTTTTCAAGCCGTACAGTATGGCGGCGGCTGATCTTACCGAACGTGGGTATGAGGGCGTGAGATATCTCAGCAGCCGTGTTGAATACTGTCTTGCGGATTCTGCCTACAATCGCTCGGAGCTTCTGAAAATGGGATATACCTGTCCCATTGATGTAAGACCGATACTTATAAAATTCAGCGATTACGATCAGGCTCCCGATGAGGGGGTAATGAAGAAATACAGTGACGGCAGGACAAATATTATTTTTGTGGGGAGGATCGCTCCCAACAAGCGTCAGGAGAATGTCATAAGAGCATTTTATTTCTACAGGAAGACCGATCCGCAGGCACGTCTGATACTTGTAGGCTCATATACCGGCATGGAGAATTATTACGAACGTCTTGTTAAATATGTTAAGGCACTCGGGCTGGAGGATAATGTTATCTTCACGGGACATATCAGCTTTCCGGCGATACTTGCATTTTACCGCACAGCTCATGCCTTTCTGTGCATGAGTGAGCATGAGGGATTCTGTGTTCCGCTTGTGGAAGCGATGTACTTTGATGTTCCCGTGATCGCCTATGATACGAGTGCTGTTTCTGATACTCTCGGCGGCAGCGGAGTGCTTCTTGACAGCAATGATCCGCTGTTTGCCGCAGGAGTGATGGAGAGACTTCTTAAAGATAAAGAACTGTGCGGCAGTGTGATCTCAGGACAGCGCAAACGGCTGGAGGATTTCTCATATGAAAGGATAAGAGCTGTCTTTGAAAAGCAGCTCAGGAGTTTTGCAGAGGGCAAACAGAGGAAAGATAAATGAAAAAAATAGGATTCGTTATACCGTGGTATGCCGACGGCATACCGGGGGGAGCTGAAATGGAGCTGCGTGAAGTGGCATCGCACCTTCACTATGCCGGAGTCAATGTGGAGATACTTACTACCTGCGTCAGAGAATTCAGTGCTGACTGGAGCGTCAATTACTACAAAGCGGGCGAGGACAAAACTGCAAACGGCATGACCATACGCCGCTTCCAGGCAAGAAAGCGTGATACTGCTGCCTTTGATGCTGTGAATGCGAAACTCATGAGCGGTGCCCGGATATCTGTTGAGGAGGAGGACATTTTTCTTCGGGAAATGGTGAACAGTCCGGAGCTTTATACATACCTCCGTGAGAAAAGCGATGAATATTCCCTGTATGTTTTTATTCCGTATATGTTCGGAACGACGTATAACGGTGTGCTTGCCTGTCCGGAAAAATCTGTGCTGATACCGTGTTTCCACGATGAGGCTTACGCTCATATGAAACGATTTGCCGAGGTTTTTCCAAAGGCTGCGGGAATGATCTTCAATGCACGTCCGGAGGCTGAGCTGGCTGAGCAGCTTTACGGCTTCTCGGAAAGCGGTACAAGTACGATCGTCATGGGTATAGGCATGGATACCTCCATAACCTCAGATCCTGCGGCGTTCAGGGAGAAATTCGGCATAAATGAACGGTTTATCCTGTATGCCGGACGAAAGGACGAGGGAAAGAATGTCCATACGCTGGTGAAATATTTCGCCGAATATATCAGCCGAAATGAGACCGATCTGCGTCTTGTGCTGATAGGCGGCGGAGAGATCGATATTCCCGAAGAGCTTGTGAAAAACGGCAGGATAATTGATTTGGGATTTGTTGACAGACAGGATAAATACAATGCAATGGGAGCTTCCGAGTTTCTCTGTCAGCCGTCGAAAAACGAGAGTTTCTCTCTTGTTATCATGGAAAGCTGGCTTTGCGGAAGACCGGTGCTTGTACATGAGGATTGTGCCGTTACGAGGAATTTCGTAAGCGAATCAAACGGTGGATTATATTTCGGCAATTACTTTGAATTTGAAGCCTGTGCAGACTATATCACAGAGCATAAAAATGATGCATGGCTCATGGGCTGTAACGGCAGAGAGTATGTACGGTCTAATTTTGACTGGGACGTGATCGTAGACAAGTACAAGAAATTTTTCGGAGAGATACTCGGTGAAAATATATGAAAAAGAGAATAGCATTAGTAAATCAGCGTTATGGTCTTGAAGTCAACGGCGGATCGGAGTATTACACCCGTCTGATCGCCGAACGCCTTACTGCCGATTATGAGGTGGACGTTATCACTACAAAGGCTCTGGACTATACCACATGGGAGAACCACTACACCGCCGACCGTGAGGAGATAAACGGCGTTCATGTATACCGTTTCCCCACAGTCTGTGACCGGGCAGAGGATTTTAATGATTTCAACGGGAAATATCTTTCCTCGCCGGAAAGAGATGCCGAAACAGAGCGTATCTGGTTTGAAAAGCAGGGACCTGTCGCTCCCGGAGCTATAGAATATATCAGAAAAAGCAAGGACAGCTATCACGCCTTTATTTTTGTGACGTATCTGTATTATCTGACGGTCATGGGTATGCCGGAGGTATCGGAAAAGGCGATATTCATTCCCACTGCCCATGAAGAGCCGTTCATTCATTTCAAGACATTTGAAAAGCTCTTCAAGCTCCCGAAAGCATACGTTTTCCTCACTGACGAGGAGCGTGCTCTTGTGCAGCGGCTTTTTCATACGGAGGATATCCCGTGCGATGTCATGGGGACGGGCGTGAAAATAGACACTGTCCCGGACGAAAAAGCGTTTCGGTGCAAATTCGGCATTGAGGGAGATTATATCATTTATGTGGGACGTATTGATGAGGGCAAGAACTGTCCTGAGATGTTCAGATACTTCACAGAATATAAGATGCGCCGTAAAAGCAGTCTGAAACTGGTGCTCATGGGTAAACCCGTGTGCAGTATCCCAAGGCACAAAGATATAATCAGTCTGGGATTTGTCAGCGAGGAAGATAAATTCAGCGGAATATCAGGCGCAAAATGCCTCATACTTCCTTCGATGTTCGAGAGCCTTTCGATCTCTGTGCTTGAGGCGATGAAGCTTTCTGTGCCGGTGATCGTCAACGGAGCGTGTGATGTGCTGAAAGGGCACTGCGTAAAAAGCAACGGAGGTCTCTATTACAACAGCTATTTTGAATTTGAGGGCGTTATCGACTATATTCTCTGCCACCCGGAGGAGTATTCTCTCATGCGCCGGAACGCTGCCGAGTATGTGGAGAAAAACTATCGCTGGGAGGTCATCATGAAAAAATTCAGGGAGGTCATTGACAGTATATGAAGGCGGTTCGGAATAAAAAAAACGGTAAAAGCATTATAAGCGGAATAACTGTCAATGAGGTCCTTATAGCAGCTTTTGCTGTGATAATATTTATCGCTAATATCGGAATTGTCGGAAAGTGTTATAATCCGTTTGTTTTCAACGATGAAATGGGCTACTGGACTCATGCAGCCACGATCGCCGGATACGACTGGCGAGGCGTGGGGAAGACTCTTGCATGGTATTCTTTCGGATACAGCTTTCTTCTTGCTCCGTTCATGAAGCTCATTTCCGATCCGGTAATGCTCTATAGGACAATGCTTATCATGAATATTGTCATGGAGATAGCCTCGTATTTCCTGTATATATATATCCTGCGGTTTCTGTTCCCCAAGGTGAGCAGGCTTTATGCAGGAGCTGTATCTGCGGCGGCGATACTCTACACATCGTATCAGTTCAATGCGGGCATTACCATGACAGAGGCTGCTCTGCTCTTTGTTACGGTGCTCATTACCGCTTTGCTTATAAGAGCAATAAAAAAACCAACGTATCTGAATACTGTCTGTTTGGGACTTCTTTGCGCCTACATCTATATGATACATAACAGATGTATCGGCGTTGCAGCTTCGGTCGTGCTTGCGATATTGCTCTGTTTATTTTTCAAGAAGGTCGATCTTCGGCACGGAGGTGCATTTCTTGGAGCACTGATAGTGGGATTTGCAGCTAATACGATCATCCGCAGGATCTTGGAGAGCTATATCTGGTCAGGCAATGCCGGAGGAAACAATGCCGAGGGAATGGTAAACAATCTTAAAGCATCACTCTCCTCCTTTGACGGTATAAAGCGGCTGCTATCGGTCATGGCATCTCAGGCATTTGCTTTTTGTGCAGCAACTATGTGCGTGGGACTTTTTGCACTGTGGGGGATATTCCGCTTCACGGCAGGGGAGTGCGTGAATGTGATAAAGGCTTCCCGTAAAAAGAAAAGATCAAAGTCAAAGAGATCACCTGATGCGAGAATTTATGTGATGATATTCATTTTTTGTGCGTTCATATCCTCATGGCTCATAAGCAGTATCTTCATGTATACATTTTCGAGGATAGATCACATTATCTACACAAGATATTTTGATATGACGGTCGGTATGCTGATAATGACGGGACTTTGTTTCATGCAGAATATTGACAAAAAGGATATGATTTTCATTTTTGCCGTACCGGGGATAATGCTTGCAGGAGCAAACAGAGCGTCTTCCCTTATTGGTCAAGTAAGCTCTCCGGTATTCAATAAGGTGTGTGCTCCGGGATTGTGCCTTTACTATGAAAAGTACGGAACAGTATTCAACTCGTATGCGATAGCGGCGGCAGCGATATTCGGCTTATTGCTGATAATATCCTCAATAAAAAAAAGGAATATCGGACTTTATGCGGCATCGGCCGTTCTTGCGGCGACCTTCACTCACATGACGCCGTCAGCAAGATTAGCCATTGAAAAGAATCAGGAGGCATACGCAGGCGACCGGCAGCTCATCGAAAGAGTCAGGGATATCCCTGCGGCTGAGTTTAGGGCTGCGGAAAATTCAGGAACCTTTTTATCGTTTCTACAGTATATGCTCCCGGACAAAACGGTCAGATATGCGGACAGCTCTGACGAGATCGGCGATAATGTGTACATTTTTGCGAATAAGAGTGATCTGATAAATATGCCGGGATATGAGATAGTGGATTCCTCTGACAGGCATATCCTTATGAAAGGTGCAGCAAACGGTGAAACCTCCGCAAATCTTCCGCTGAGCTTCATGAATGTGTTCGATAATAGCTGTTATATTGAGGAAACCGATGATATAAAGAGCGATCCTGTAAATAATTACCTTTGCTACGGACCTTATGTGGATCTTGATGAGGGAGATCATACATTTACACTTGATCTTGATTTTGCTTTTGCAGAGACTGAAAATATCGGATTTGCGGAAGTAAAGAGCACCTCCTTGAATACGGTATATGCTCATGAGGAACTGACCTCCGATATGATCGGAAGCGATGGAAATGTCGAGATAGATCTTGATTTTGCGAATACATCATTTATTCCCGATCTTGAGATAGTTGTATTTTTATATGAGCCGTCAAAGGTAAATGCGGTTCTGGATCACATAACTGTTAAAGATTGATCTGTTAAGGAAAATAATATGCTTTTAAGTCTTACAAATATAAGTAAATTCTATAATGGAGCGCCGGTGCTGTCGAATATATCTCTCACAATAGACGAAAACGACAAGATAGGTCTTGTGGGAGTGAACGGCTGCGGAAAAACAACGCTCCTGAAAATAATCACCGGGCATACCGAACCGGACCGCTTTACCGAAAAGGACGGTATCATCTCAATGGCAGGCAAGACAACTATCGGTTATCTTGAACAGATGGGCGGTCTTGACTCCGATAATACTGTCATGGAGGAGATGCAGAAGGTCTTTGAGCCGATACATCTTGGGATAGAGCGTCTGCGTGAGATAGAGCAGGAGATCTCCAACGGAGACAGTTCCTCTGCCGATGAATATCAGCAGCTGACTTCATGGATAGAGGCAAATGACGGCTACAATACCGATGTTAAAATACACATGGTACTGCGTGGAATGGGTTTCAATGAGGAGCATTTCAGCCGGGTGATCTCCGGGTTCAGCGGCGGTGAAAAAACACGCCTTTGTATTGCACGTCTGCTGCTTGAAGAGCCGAACCTCCTGATACTTGACGAGCCTACGAATCATCTTGATTTCAGGACGGTGATGTGGCTGGAGGAGTATCTCCGGTCATATAAAGGCGCAGTGCTGACGGTCTCTCATGACAGATATTTTCTCGACAGAGTGTGTACGTCGATCTGCGAGATCGAAAGGGGAACGCTTAACCGATACAGAGGAAATTATACTGCCTTTGTGCGTCAGCGTGAGGAGAATGATATACGCCGTGAAAAGGAGTATGAGCTTCAGCAGAAGCAGATCGCTGCAATGGAGGATTATGTTGCAAAAAATCTTGTAAGGGCTTCAACAACAAAAATGGCTCAGAGCCGCAGAAAACAGCTCGAAAAAATGGAGCGCACCGAAAAGCCGTTCCACGAAAATAAAAGGGCGAAACTGCGGTTTACCTATAGTGTCGAGCCGCCTTTAGAGGTGCTGAAAGTCAAGAATGCTGATATTTCTGTAGGGGAGGGGATCTCACGCCGCACACTTGTGGACAATATCAGCTTTGAGATCCGCCGTGGTGAAAAGGTGGGGATCATCGGAGACAACGGCATAGGAAAATCGACTCTGCTGAAAATTATCTGCAATAAACTGCCTCATAAGGGAAATATCCGCTTTAACAGCAATGTAAAGATATCGTATTTCGATCAGGAGTTTGCCGGCTTGAACAGTGAGCTTACAGTCATGGAGGAGCTTCATGAGCGTTTTCCGTCCATGTCGGATCTTGAGGTGCGAAACCTCCTTGCACAGGTGTGCATCGTGGGAGAGAATGTCTTCAAGAACGTTGGTGTCATCAGCGGAGGAGAGAGAGCGAAGCTCTGCTTTGCCATAATGATGCAGGAGCACGGAAACGTCCTGATACTTGACGAGCCGACAAATCATCTTGATCTTTCCTCCCGTGAAGCTCTGGAGGATGCACTTTCGCAGTACACGGGAACGCTGATATTCGTTTCTCATGACCGATATCTTCTCAGCAGAACGGCAGACAGGCTTATAGAGCTGACAGAGGGCTCATATAGGTGTCATGATTTCGGATTCGACAGATATCTCGAGCTGCTGCGTGACGAGGAGGCAGAAGCAAAGCGGCTTGCTTACGAGGAAAAGCAGCAAAAGGCTGCACAGGCTGTAAATGCGTCCCGCACCTACAGGAGCAAACGACAGAGGAGCGAAGATGCTGCCAGAAAAAGCGAGATGCGCCGCCTTGAAAGCGAAATAGATGCTTTTCAGGAGCGGATAGACGTTCTCACGGAGCAAATAAGCAGCGATGAGGTTTGTGCCGATTATCAGCTCATGAATGAAAAATGCACTGAAATAGACGATCTGAAACGGAAAATAGACGAATATCTTGAAAGGCTCATTGAGCTTGAGGGTTAGCCGTCAGGAGGAAGCTCTGCCGGAATGCTTGACAAATCGCAAAAAAATATGTATAATATAATAAAAAGAACAATTTTCGGGAGGTTTATAATATGCCGTGTTTAGACGATCATGCACCGGCGGTCAGAAAGGTAATGACACCTTTTTATGTCATCGACACAGATGTAAAGGCTCAGACGGCTGATGCTTTAGGAGATGACTCATCAGCCGACCGGAACGAAGCCGATCGGTAAGGTGACGCAATGGAGAGATTTTCTTCCTTTTCAATGAGCTGCAAAGGAGAATCGCACCGCAGACGTGATATCGTCTGTCAGGACAGCTCCGTGTCTGCCGACCGGGAAAAATATGCATTTGCCGCCGCTGCCGAATGTGTTGAGGAATTCATGGAGAGCATTCATGAGGCAGGGGCGATACTTGATAATGAACGGGAGCGCCGTCAGCTTTTTGATCGGCTCTGGCGGAGCATAGTCTCCCGGTGGCATGAACGGACAGAGGAGGATCACCGGAATGAGCCTTTTACTGAGGAAGAGTTCGGCCGTATCCCGGAGAAATACTCATTTTACCGAAGCAGGTACGAAAACGGCAGATACATAGATGCCTACGGTACTACACTCACCCTTGCGGCAGTCTGTGATGATTTTGCATTCTGCTGTCAGATAGGTGATGGAAGCTGTGTTGTTATCTCTGCCGATGGTAGTGTCACGGAGCCTGTTCCGGAGGATCCGAGGTGTCACGATAATGTGACTACCTCCATGTGTCAGGACGATGCAGTGCTTTCGGCAAGGTTCTGCTATTTTTCAAAAAATGAGCTCCCTGCGGCAATATTTATAGGCACGGACGGGATCGAGAATTCATATTGGAGCAGTGAACAGCTTCATGGCTTTTACTGCGGACTTGCGCTCACCATAGCAGAAAACGATCTTGATGAGGGAGTGCGGCAGCTCAGGGAGTTTCTTCCCGAGATGACACGCAAGGGCAGCGGTGATGATGTTTCATGTGCAGGAATAGTAGATACATCAGCACTGAATGAATGTCAGGAGATGCTGAAAAGGTCGGTAAACGCACAGCAGGAGGCTGCTCCCGGAGAGGCAGATGTTACGGAAGGTCAGTGACCGGCGGACTTTGAGTGGGGGATGAGGTATGATAAAGAATCTTTCAGGTGAATATGAGACTATAGAGTATGACGAAAAAAAGTACATAATGCTTTATGATAATCATGACAATGAAGCATATCCCGTACACTGGCATAATGCGGTAGAGCTTCTTATGCCTCTGAAAAATGAATACATAGTGAATGTCAGCGGATCGGACTATCATATTCCCGAAAATGATGTGCTTATCGTTCCTCCGGGAGAGCTTCACAGTATGCCGGCTAAGCCGGGAAGAAGACTTATTCTGCAATGCGACAACAGTATTCTGGGAGATGTCTCTGTCCTTGAACCTCTTATGAGATCACTGACAGCTCCTGTGCTGATAAATTCGGCTATGGACAAGGAGCTTCATGTTCTGGCGAAGAAGACGATCCGTGAGATACAGTCTCTGTACAATTCAAAGTCAGAGCTTGCTGATGTCAGGATATACTCCCGCATGATCGAGCTTTTCACAGCGCTGAGGGAGTTTCAGCTTGAACAAAGGAAAGCCGCTCTTGACTGTGATGATGAAAAAATAAGTGAATACAGCGAAAAATTCGGCATTGTCATGAAATATATCGACAGCAACTATATGAACGATATCACTCTTGAAGAACTTGCTTACGTGGCAGGCTACAGTAAATACCACTTTTCGAGAATATTCAAGCAATACAATTCAGTCTCATATTTGCAGTACATAAATGCCCGCCGTACAAAGGCTGCGGAGCTTCTTTTGCTGGAGCCGGGTATTCCTATAACAGAGGTAGCGATGCGCTCCGGATTCAGGAGTCTCACAACGTTCAACAGGATATTTAAGGAGGTCAAGCACTGTACGCCCTCTGATTTCAAAAAGCTGTACGCTGTACATCTGTAAATACTTGAACAAAAGGCATGACAAATGAAGTCATGCCTTTTTATATTGCTCTCTCTAAGCCTTGCCGTCTTTGTTGTCGGAGTTTCCGTTTCCGCCGCCGTTATTTTTCAGCTTGATTATCTTATACACAAAAAGCTCAATGGAGATCAGTGCTGCAACAGCCGCACCTGCGATCAAAGCAATAATACCAAAATTGCTTGTTGAACTTTTGTCAGATCTTTCAGTATTGCTGTCCTTATCGGAGGAGGTCGTTTTCGGTTTTGTTACAGTCTCATTGTCATCGTCATTGTTTACCGGAGCTTTATTGGGAAGTCCCTCACCGCCATTATTTTCAGCACCTGTTGATGAGCCGGTGCTGCCGATCACAATGCCTCCGTTTTCCTGAGCTATAAATCCCGTGAGCCACGCAAGTGATGCATTCCAGTTGATAGTACACTCGTTGACCGACCATGCTTCGATGTTGTCCATATAGCATTTCTGGGGAGCGATCGTACCTTTTTTCCAGCCTGAGCCCTGTACCCACGGATCCTGCATACCGGAGTTCGGACCTCCCGACATTACACCGCATGGAGCTTTCGGGAATGAGGCATCCACTTGATTTGCCCAGAATCTGTGGTGGGGATTTTCTATAGCATGAGTACCATATCCCGTAACATAGGAATAGTCCATGGCATTTCGTCCCATGAGATAATCCATTCCGCCGACAGCACCGTCAAGAGCCGTATCATCTCCGGTAAGGAGGTAAGCATACGCCATTACTATGGAGTTATCGGCTACAAATGAGTTAGAACCCCAGATATAGCCCTTGTCGCTGTCATTATAGCTGAGCGTGCTTTGTCCGTAGGGAACGCCGTAACCCTGATTTTGTTCAAGCTCTATGTAGTGCTGTGATGCCGAGGTGATATTCTCAACGATAGTATCGTGATCGCCGCTGTCAACAGCATCATCATTCAATGCAAGGCTGAACGTTCCGAGAGCCGCAGTGTTTCCCCAGTCGAAGCTTCCCACAGTGTCAACACTCTCGCCGCCGCCAAGAACGGTGGGGACTTCAAGGAAAAAGTTTGAATTTCTTGCATCGTCATAATAGGAGTCATCACCGGTAGCGAGGAAAAGCTCACAGGTAGCCCAGTAGAATTCATCATCAACGTCAGTATCGCCGTAAGCTCCGCCGCCGATGGATTCGTCAAGAGGAGCGTACATATCGGGATGCTTTTTCGCCGCCTCGTAGGCATTTTCCGCCGCTTCAAGGCAAGTCTTTGCAAAGTCGCTGTCGATATCTTTCCAGAGCCTTGATGCCTGAGCGGCACAGGCTGCAAGATTCAGAGTTGCAGCCGTTGTGGGAGGCTTTACGATACGTTTCATTTCGTCATCAGCAGGAGCGATGCCCAGTGCAGTCCACTTCTCGTCATGAGCCTTGTGGTAAGCCATACCCTGATAATCGCCGCTGTCCACGATCATTTTGAGCATCCATTCCATTTCCCAGCGTGCCTCGTCCAGAATATCGGGATAACCGTTGCTGTTTTCGGGGAGATACATCGTACCGTCAGCGTAGGCATCATCAAAGCCGAATTTTACCGCTGTTTCGTACTGATTCTGCATGAGCCACAGCGAGAATCCGCCGTTGACCACATATTTTCCGTGATCGCCTGCATCATACCAGCCGCCTGTAACATCTATCGAGCCGCTGCTGCCGCTGTAGCCCCAGACCTGCTGTATCTCTGCCATGTCGGAGGGGTGTCCGGCAGCACGTGCAAGAGCGTTTTTATCGCCGGAGGTTATGTAATCACTTTCGATCTCGATGCCGCTCCTGTTCTGATAGAAGTAATTCAGCGAGTCATAGAGGAGGCTTGAATATACCGATGTATCGCCTATGGGGAATTCACGGCTCTCAGCACCGTTATCAGCTTTTATGATGAATGTTCCGCTGTCGTTGAAGTCGGAAAAATCTATTATGTGGACATTGTCCTCCGAATCCTCATCGCTGCCGAAAGGAGTGCTTGTGCCGGAGTAAACGGAGTTTCCGGAGGAGTCGATAAGCTCAAAGTCAACGCCCTCATCATCGCTGCAAAGCATGGTGGCACGTTTTGCACGGTCGGGGAAATATCCCACCTGATTTGTGATGATATCGGCACGCTGCCACTCTTCGGGAGCGATATAGTCATTTTCATCGCCGGTGAGATCCTCCAGAGACATATTGTCAAAGGTGATGACTGTTCCGGACGGGAAGCAGCCTCCGGGAGTGTACTCGCCGTCTCCGCCAAGGTGGAAAGCCCACTCTGCAACGTCAAGGGATTGGGAGGCAGTAAAGGTGAGATCCACCTTTTTAGTCTCGTTGGCATTTATGGGAATGGGATCCCAGTTATTGCCGAAGTCGCCCTCATTGGTGGACATATTGTGCCATATTTCCACATCGCCGTCAAGATTGCCTATTTTCGTATAATATTTACCGCTGTTGGTTGCCGTTATCTCGTAAGCTACGTGATACTGATGACCTGCAACGATCTTCAGTCCTCTGTGGCGGAACTGACAATCCCACCTGTCCTCACCGCCGTTTGAAGCTCCGCCGGGATCAACTATGGTGACCTTGTAGACACCGTTGCTTATATCGAATTCCATTTCAGCGGGAGCGGATTCAACGATATGCCACGGCAGACCGACACCATCGTCAAAATTGGTCTGACCGAGCTGCTGACCTGCATTTACCGGAGCGAGCGGTATTGCAGACGGCAGCAGCACTCCCGATGCTGCGACAGCAGCAGCCATAGCTGACAGGGCTTTGTTTCTGAAACATTTCATTCTTCTCATAAAGATCATAAACTCCTTATAATAATGATCTCATAAACAACAGCAGACAGATATGAGAGGATATTTTTGCCTGCTGTACGATACGATTTAATATTACACCTTTTTTCGGGCATTGTCAAGAGGATTCGGGCGCTGAAAAAAAGAATTCCGTCTCTTGCAATCAGAAAAAGAGCATTTTTCACAAAAATATTGCTTGACATATGCTTTCTTTTGTGGTATAATCAAATTATTACAGGATATTTTTTCGGAGCATATGCCTCCGGGATAGGAGCGCTCCATGACGGCAAAAGATGAATTTCTGACCATATATAACGAAAATATCACTCGTGCAGGTGCTGATAAGTGCCTTGACTTTCTGATGAAAAGCGATTTCTTTACCGCACCGGCAAGCACACGCTATCACGGAGCTTCCGAGGGAGGACTTGTTCAGCACAGTGTAAACGTCTACCACTGCCTGAAGGATTATCTTTCACGTCCGAGGACCAAAGAGGTTTACGGTATGGATTATTCGGACGAAACTATCGCACTGGTGGCACTGCTCCATGATGTGTGCAAGATCGGCTATTACTCCGTTGAGTACCGAAACAGAAAAAATGATAAGGGAGAATGGGAGAAATATCCCTGCTATGTCGTCAATGACACTCTTCCGTACGGCCACGGTGAGAAATCCGTCTACATACTTTCGGGATTCTTTTACGGTGAAAGCAGACTTACCCGTGATGAAGCTTTCGCTATACGCTATCATATGGGATTTTCCGGCATTGAGGATAAAAATTCTATCGGAAAAGCCCTTGAACTCTATCCGCTTGCACTGGCATTGAATGTTGCTGATATGGAGGCTTCCTATTATCTTGAGGGAAGCAGAAAATAATTGTGACCGTCTTCGGACGGTATGAAAGGAAAAAGCTATGAATTGGTATGATAACGCTATTGTTTACCACATTTATCCTTTAGGTTTCTGCGGCGCACCTAAATTCAACGATGGTGGAGATGTCGCTTACCGTCTTGACAAGGTGCTGGACTGGATACCTCACTTCAAAGAGATGAATGTTGACGCTGTTTACTTCGGACCTGTCTTCGAGTCCGTTGAACACGGCTATGATACTATCGACTACAAAATGATCGACCGAAGACTTGGAGATAATAACTCTTTCAGATTCATCTGCGACAAGCTTCATGAAAACGGCATAAGAGTCATTCTTGACGGCGTTTTCAATCACGTGGGAAGAAAATTCCCCCAATTTGTTGACGTTCAGGAAAAGGGACAGGGCTCGGGATACTGTGATTGGTTCCAAAACCTCAATTTCGGCGGACAAAGCCCCTACGGCGATCCTTTCTGGTATGAGGGCTGGAACGGTCACTATAATCTTGTTAAGCTCAACCTCCGGAATGTGGGAGTGTGCGATCATCTGATAGATGCTGTCAATTACTGGATAGAATCTTTCGGCATAGACGGCATACGCTTTGATGCTGCCGACTGCATAGATTTTGATTTCTTCAAGAGAATAAGGAGCTTCTGCAAGGGCAAAAAGCGTGATTTCTGGCTCATGGGCGAAATAATCCACGGAGACTATAACCGTTGGGCAAACCCGGAAATGCTTGACAGTGTTACAAACTATGAATGCTATAAGGGACTTTACTCCTCTCACAATGACAAGAATTATTTCGAGATAGACTACTCTATAAATCGTCAGTCGGGTGCGAACGGCGGTATCTACAGAGGTATCAACCTCTACAATTTTGTGGATAACCATGATGTGAACCGCCTTGCAAGCACGCTGAACAATCAGGCACATTTGCCGCTTGTTTATACGCTGATGTACACGATGCCGGGGATCCCCTCCGTTTATTATGGCAGTGAGTACGGCATACACGGCAGAAAAGAGAATAACTCCGATGATAATCTTCGTCCTTGTCTGCACCTTGCCGATATGGAGAGGGAGAACGTTCAGCTTTACAGACACATCGTCAAGCTGGGACGTGTTTACAGAGCATATCCGGCACTGCGCACCGGAAGCTATGAGAGGATCATCATAACAAATCAGCAGCTCCTGTTCAAGAAACAGTCAGGCGATCAGATCGTTTATGTTGCACTTAACCTTGCTGACTATGAGTACGATCTGCGGTTCGGAACGCATCTTCCTGCGCTGGTAGATGTCATTGGTGTGAAGCAGATAAATATTGAGAACGGTACGGCATCGGTGAAGATGCCTCCGTATTCGGCAATGATAATCGTATCTGATGACATCGTGAACAACGAGCCCGGCGATGAGGAAAATGTAATTCAGGACGTTGACACAGAGGTCGTTATAGGCGGAAAATACCGTCACTTCAAAGGCGGCGAATATGAGGTCACTGCCGTTGCAAGACATAGTGAATCAATGGAGGAGCTGGTCATTTACAGATCGCTGAAAGATGATACTGTCTGGGCAAGACCTAAGACAATGTTCATCGGAAAAGCAGGCGATGTCAGAAGATTCGTAAGGATCGACTGAGCCTCTGTGAACACCCGGCTCCGCAGAAAAGGTCATATGGCAGAGGCTCATGGCAGCTTTATCGGATTTTTGCCGATCGACATCTTCTTTCAAAAATTTTTTGAATAAAAACATTATCAGCCGTCAATAATACTGTTACAGGGAAAGATCCTTTGCCCTGACGGTATATATCGACGGCTGTCCTGTTATCCGCACTACAGAGTACAGCATGGATCGTACCGTAGTGCGGAGAAAGGTGAGTTATCATGAGCAAGAACAATAACAACCGGAACGATCAGTCACAGAGCAAGAAGAGCAGTGACAGCAAGAATTCAAACAGCTCTAACAGCTCCAACAATTCATCAAACAACTCAGATCACAACAGCTCCGATTCATATTCGGACAACGACTAACGAAAAGCAGCGAGGACGCCTATGCGTCCTCAGCTTTTTTTCATACCGATCCCTAAAAAATATGATAGATTTTTAGGGATCGGTATCAGCAACCTGTCAAGCTCCGCCTGCATAATATATACGGGCAGCCTTAGTATAAGAGCTTGCCTGTAGAAATTTTTTTGCGGAGGATCCCATGAGACATAACAGGAGCTTTTTTACGGACAGCAGCTTTTGCTGCGGAAAATACAACGAATTTGCCGAAGTGAGACTCTATAACATTGCAGGTTGTGAGCTTGCGGAGAAAGGCAGGATCATACGTATTATAGGTGAGATACTTTCAGGAATGACTTCAGATACATATTACTCTCCGTTCGAGCGTGAGATGCCGTGCGCACTGTATCTTCCCGATATAAATACCATCATTGCGGATGGATATAACAGCCGATGTGCGGAAAAACCGGATTCACGGACGTTCGATATCAGACAGGTGATAGTCGGAGCTGCCTCTCATGTTGAAGAGATCGCCGGTTACGCCTTTGAACAGAGCCGTTCATACATGGCGAAAGCACGTGATCTTACAGGCATCTCAGACCTCCTCCTCAGAGAGTATGTGAAATCAGGAACAGAGCTTCTCAGAAGAGACAGATTAAAGGAGTTTGCGGCTGATAAGATACAAGGGCTTCTTACAGCTAAGGAGACTATCGGGAGTGTCATATACCGACCGGTCTCGGCTCTGACTTGTACGGGTTATCGGTTTGTGGAGTTTCCGGAGGGAACAAGAATATTCCGCCTGTGTGATGATTACATTGCTGCATCGTGCCTTTTTGTAAAGACTGCCGCAAGGGAGGCAGAGCGATTGGGTTACGATGCTGTGATAGCAAGAGCGGTTGATTCTGAACACGCTCCTATGCATCTGTATATTCCTGAGGCAGGTATCCTGTTTGTTTCTGAGCCTCCCATGCTGAGATCGGGGCTTGCCGGAGAGGCAGTCATCAGACTTGAGAAATTCTACATCAGCAGACTGCTCTTCTCACGAATGCACGAAATAACCGTATTCGGGAACTACATAAAAAAGATGTACGGAGAAGTGGTATTATGTGCAAGGCTGAGCGCTGATATACGTGGGCAGGCGAGGAAGATCCTTGCGCCCTACATTTCTGTGAAAAAAGCTGCTGAAACTGCATCGGACATCATCGGAGAGATACTTAACTGATGCTGATCTCCCGGACGGAAGCAGGCAGCTCTGACGGTGGATCTGCCGCAGGATCTTTGTACGGTGCTGACTGTATTTTTTTCTTTACGAAAAATTGTTCAGAGATATTCCTTAAATTGTATTTATGCACAAAAAGATGCCGAATCATCAGCTATGATTTGGCAGCTTTGATAAATATTTCCAAAAGCTATTGACAAAAATATAGTAATGTATTATAATAATAAAATGTATCAGAATGGGATAATGTCCCTCTTATCATGTTATTATATCATACACGGCAGCGGTTGTCAAGAGGATTTTAAATTTTTTTTTCGGAGATTTTTTTCACAGAAGATCTTCTCCGGAGGAGCGCAGCCTTTGCCGCAAAAAAACCGGGAGATTTCCTGCTCAACAAAAAATAAGGAGGTTCCGCCTATGGTGAAGGTTACACCTAAGCAGCTTGGAAAGAACGTCAGAATGAGCTTCGGTAAGATTACCGAGCCTCTTGAAATGCCGAATCTTATTGAGGTCCAGAAGAATTCGTATAAGTGGTTCAGAGGTGAAGGCCTGCGTGAGGTATTCCGTGATATGACCGATATTACTGACTATAACGGAAATCTCGTTCTGAATTTCAAGGACTACCGCTTTGATGACACTCCCAAGTATACCCTTGCGGAGTGCAAGGCAAGGGGCGCAACATATCAGGTCGCCATGAGAGCTACGGCTGTTCTCTGCAACAAGGAGACAGGAACTGTAAGCGAAAGTGAGATCTACATGGGCGATTTTCCGCTCATGACCGACAGCGGCACCTTTGTTATCAACGGCGCAGAACGTGTTATCGTTTCGCAGCTTGTGCGCTCTCCCGGAGTATATTACGCTTTTGAAAAGGATAAGACCGGTAAGGATCTTTTCAGCACTACCGTTATCCCGAACAGAGGAGCATGGCTGGAGTACGAAATGGATTCCAATGATGTGGTCTATGTCCGCATCGACAAGAACAGAAAGATCCCGATAACTACATTCATACGTGCTCTCGGAGTAAGCTCCGATGAAGACATATATGAGCTTTTCGGCGAGGACGACCGCCTAAAGCAGACTATCCTCCAGAAGGATCAGACCAAGAATAACTCCGATGCTCTTATTGATGTTTATAAGAAACTCCGTCCCGGTGAGCCTCCTACGGTAGAGAGCGCAGTTACACATCTCAATAACCTTTTTTTCGATGCCAAGAGATATGACCTCTGCCGCTTCGGAAGATATAAATACAATAAGAAACTGGGCATTGCCTCACGTCTTTCCGGAAGACTCCTTGCTGAGCCTATCGCAGATCCCAATACCGGCGAGATAATCGCTGAGGCAGGGGAGATCATCTCCTATGAAAAAGCCTGCAAGATCGAGCAGGCAGGCGTTTATCAGGCATTCGTAAAGGTCGAGGCAAAGGAATATTATACCGATGACCGTGGAGAAACTGCCATACGTATGGTCGAGAAGATCGCCAAGATAATCGGCAACGGAATGGTGGATATCAAGGGCTATGTGGATTTCGACACCGAAAAATACGGTATAAATGAAAAGGTATCCTATAAAGTCCTCAAGGAGATCATGGAAACCTCCGCTGATGAAGAGGAGCTGGAGGAGAATATCAAGAAAAGAGCTGATGAGCTTGTACCAAAGCACATCATCATTGACGATATTTTCGCAACTATCAGCTATTTTCTGAACCTTTGCGAGGGAGTTGGAACAGTCGATGATATCGACCATCTGGGCAACAGACGTATCCGCTCGGTGGGAGAGCTTCTCCAGAACCAGTTCCGCATCGGCTACGCAAGAATGGAGCGTGGTATACGTGAGAGAATGAATATCCAGACGCAGGACGTGAACACTCTCACACCGCAGACACTCATCAATATAAGACCTATCTCATCGGCAATGAAAGAGTTTTTCTGCTCGTCACCGCTGTCACAGTTTATGGATCAGAACAATCCTCTTGCTGAGCTGACACATAAAAGACGTCTCTCTGCCCTCGGCCCCGGCGGTCTTTCACGTGACCGTGCAGGATTTGAAGTGCGTGACGTTCACTACAGCCACTACGGAAGAATGTGTCCTATCGAGACACCCGAAGGTCCTAATATCGGACTCATCTCATACCTTGCAACATTCGCAAGGATCAATGAATACGGCTTTATAGAAGCTCCCTACCGCAAGGTGGACAAGAAGACCGGCATTGTGACAAACGAGGTAGTCTACATGACTGCCGATGTTGAGGATAATTACATCGTTGCACAGGCAAACGAACCTCTTACCGAAGACGGAAAGTTTGCAAGACCACGTGTAAATGCACGCTACCGTGACCAGATACTTGAATGTGAGCGTGATAAGGTCGATTATATGGACGTTTCACCGAAAATGGTAGTTTCTGTTGCGACTTCGATGATACCGTTCCTTGAAAATGATGATGCTAACCGTGCACTCATGGGATCGAATATGCAGCGTCAGGCTGTACCGCTCCTCAAAACAGAGCGTCCGTTCGTAGGCACAGGTATGGAGTACAAGGCTGCTGTTGACTCCGGAGTATGTATCGTTGCAGACTGCGACGGCAGGGTGTCCTATGTCGATGCCGACAGGATCCACGTCATAGATACGGACGGCATTGAGCACAAGTATGAGCTTATCAAATTCAAGCGCTCCAACCAGGGAACTTGCGTGAACCAAAGACCTATCGTTTCGGTTGACGAACAAGTCAAGAAAGGTCAGGTGCTTGCAGACGGTCCTGCTACGGCTGACGGAGAGATCTCACTTGGCAAGAACGCTCTCATAGGCTTTATGACATGGGAGGGCTACAACTATGAGGACGCCGTACTCCTTAATGAACGTCTTGTGCGTGAGGACGTCTTCACATCAGTCCATATAGAGGAATATGAGATAGAGTGCCGTGATACAAAGCTCGGTCCGGAGGAGATCACAAGAGATATCCCGAATGTAGGTGAGGACGCTCTTGCAAATCTTGACGAGCACGGCATTATACGCATAGGCTCTGAGGTCAACTCCGGCGATATCCTCGTAGGAAAGGTAACTCCTAAGGGAGAGACGGAGCTTACCGCTGAAGAACGCCTCCTGAGAGCTATATTCGGTGAAAAAGCACGTGAAGTCAGAGATAACTCACTCAAAGTTCCTCACGGAGAGTCGGGCGTTATCGTGGACGTAAAGGTCTTCACCAGAGAAAACTGTGACGAGCTGAGTGCCGGTGTAAATATGCGTGTTATCTGCTATATCGCTCAGAAGAGAAAGATAACGGTCGGAGACAAAATGGCAGGACGCCACGGAAACAAGGGCGTTGTTTCACGTATTCTTCCTGAGGAGGATATGCCGTTCCTCCCTGACGGAACACCTCTTGATATCGTGCTTAACCCTCTGGGCGTTCCTTCACGAATGAATATCGGTCAGGTGCTTGAGGTGCATCTCGGAATGGCAGCAAAGGCTCTCGGCTGGACGATAATGACTCCTGTTTTTGACGGAGCTCATGAGGACGATATACGTGCCTGCTTCCGTGAGGCAAATGAGAAGAACAAGGCTCACCGCAATGACATCTTCGAGATCAAGGCTATGGATAAGGTGATAAATCCCAAAGCTCTTGAGATGAATGAGGACGGCAAGTTCACGCTCTATGACGGACGCACAGGCGAAAAATTCGACAACCGTGTAACAGTCGGATATATGTACTACCTCAAACTTCACCACCTTGTTGATGATAAGATCCACGCACGTTCCGTTGGTCCGTATGCTCTCGTAACACAGCAGCCGCTGGGCGGTAAGGCTCAGTTCGGCGGTCAGCGTTTCGGAGAAATGGAAGTGTGGGCGCTCGAGGCTTACGGTGCTGCATACACACTTCAGGAGATACTCACTGTAAAGTCGGATGATACTCTCGGACGTGTAAATACCTATGAGGCTATCGTCAAGGGACAGAACGTTCCTACGCCGGGCATACCGGAATCATTCAAAGTCCTTATCAAGGAGATGCAGTCACTTTGTCTCGATGTTCGTGTGCTTGACGAAAATCAGCAGGAGATCGACCTTAAACAGAATTTCGATGATGATCCTGTACCGAGTGACGATTCATTCTCTGATGAGGATACAATGGATATGACATCATATTCCGACAGCGATATGGCTGACGCAGGCTTCTCCTTTGAGGATGGCGAGCTTGACGATCTCGGTCTTGCTGACGGCGATGACGATTTCTCCTTTGATGATGAAGAAGACGAAGACGAGGACGATTTTGATCTTGACAATGAGGATGACGATGAGCTTTTCGACAGCTTTGATCTTGACGACTCCTCCGACGAGGATTAAGCCTACGCCCGGCAGACATATGCTCTGCCGGCACACCATAAATTTTCAGGAGGTAGCATCTTGGAATTCAATACTTTTGATTCAATAAAAATTGGTCTTGCCTCGCCGGAACAGATAAGAAGCTGGTCATACGGCGCTGTTGAAAGACCTGAGACTATAAATTACAGAACTCAGAAGCCTGAGCGTGACGGTCTTTTCTGTGAAAAGATCTTCGGACCTACCAAGGACTGGGAGTGCCACTGCGGAAAATTCAAGAAAATACGCTTCAAGGGCAAGATCTGTGACCGCTGCGGCGTTGAGGTAACAAGAGCAAGAGTCCGCCGTGAGAGAATGGGACATATCGAGCTTGCAGCCCCTGTCTCGCACATATGGTACTTCAAGGGAACTCCCTCCAGGATAGGACAGGTTCTGGAGGTATCGCAGAAACGCCTTGAGGAGATACTGTACTTCACAAAGTATATCGTAATTGATCCCGGCAATACCGAATTGGTGAAAAAGCAGCTCCTCTCGGAAAAGGAGTATCTCTCGTACCGTGAGAAGTATGGAGATGATTTTGTCGCTGAAATGGGAGCTGAGGCTATAAAAAAGCTCCTGAACGAATACGATCCCGAAAGATATGATTCTTATAAGAACCGTCTTGTTGAAATGGGAAAAGTATCTCTCGGCGGAAAAAAAGTTACCTGCTTCAAAAAGCCTACAGAGTGCGGCTGCGAGGAGTGTCTGAAATTTGCGGCTGTTGATGATATCGACTGGCGCAACAATATTGAGCTTGTTGCCGATGATCTCAAAGCTGAGCTTGCCGGAATACCCTCCGGACAGAAAAAGGTAAAGCTCCTAAAAAGGCTGCAAATAATCGAGGCATTCCGCATCTCGGGAAATAAGCCCGAATGGATGATCCTTGATGTTGTGCCTGTAATTCCTCCCGATTTGCGCCCGATGATAATGCTTGACGGAGGACGTTATGCTACATCCGATCTGAATGATCTCTACAGACGTGTTATCAACAGAAATAACCGCCTTAAAAGAATGCTGGAGCTTGATGCTCCCGACATAATCGTCAGAAACGAAAAGAGAATGCTCCAGGAGGCTGTTGATGCTCTTATCGACAACGGCCGTCACGGCAGAGCAGTTACAGGTCCGAGCAACCGTGCGCTGAAATCACTCTCTGATATGCTCAAAGGCAAACAGGGACGTTTCCGTCAGAATCTGCTCGGTAAACGTGTTGACTACTCCGGACGTTCTGTTATCGTAGTCGGTCCTGAGCTGAAAATGTATCAGTGCGGTCTTCCGAAAGAAATGGCTCTTGAACTGTTCAAGCCTTTTGTTCTGAAACGCCTTGTTGATAAAAAGGCTATTGCAAATATAAAAAGCGCACGCAAGCTCATCGACAGAGCTGACAACAAGGTCTGGGACGCTCTTGAGGACGTTATCAAGGATCACCCCGTAATGCTCAACCGTGCTCCTACGCTTCACCGTCTGGGAATTCAGGCATTCGAGCCGATACTCGTTGAGGGACGTGCGATAAAGCTCCACCCGCTCGTATGCTCTGCTTTCAATGCCGACTTCGACGGCGACCAGATGGCTGTGCATCTTCCGCTTTCGGCAGAGGCTCAGGCTGAGGCAAGATTCCTTATGCTTGCGGCTAACAACCTGCTGAAACCATCGGACGGAAGACCTGTGGCAGTTCCTTCACAGGATATGGTGCTCGGATCCTACTATCTGACAATGGATAAGCCCGGCGAACCCGGTGAGGGCAAGGTATTCCGTGATGTTAATGAGGCTCTCATGGCATACCATGAGCATGATGTGTCGCTTCATGCAAATATCAGAGTAAAGATCACCAAGGATATCGGTGAAAAAAAGGTCTCAAAAATAATAGATGCAACAGTGGGACGGCTTATCTTCAACGAAAATATTCCGCAGAATTTAGGCTACGTTGACAGAACAAACTCTGACAAGCAGTTTGATCTTGAAATAGCATTCCTTGTCGGAAAGAAGCAGCTTTCGGATATCATTGAACGCTGCATAAAGATACACGGCACTACTACCACCTCTGAGGTGCTTGACAGAATAAAGTCATTGGGATATAAATACTCCACAAGAGCAGCTCTGACTGTTGCAGTCTGCGATGCGACCATACCTCCCCAGAAAAAGGAGATCCTTGCACAGGCTGATAAAGAGGTAGAGCAGATCACTACTGAGTATGAATATGGATATATTTCATCACAGGAAAAGACAAAGAAGATAATCTCTCTTTGGACGAATACTACCGATGACGTAACAAAGGCTCTGAAAGCTAATTTCGATAAGTATAATCCGATTTGGATGATGGCAGATTCAGGTGCGAGAGGCAGTATCTCTCAGATACGTCAGCTTGCGGGAATGCGTGGACTTATTGCAAATACATCCGGTACGGTAATCGAGATACCGATACGTGCTAATTATCGTGAAGGTCTTAATATTCTGGAATACTTCATCGCATCAAGAGGCGCACGTAAGGGACTTGCCGATACTGCGCTGCGTACCGCCGACTCAGGATACCTTACAAGACGACTTGTCGATGTTTCACAGGACGTTATCATACGTGAGGACGATTGCGGAACGACTGACGGTATCGAGGTATACGAGATCAAAAACGGCAATGAAGTCGTTGAGCCGTTTTCTGAAAGACTTGTGGGACGTTTTCTTGCGGAAGACCTCCGTGACGATTCCGGAGAGCTGATAGTTTCACACAATAAGCTCATCACCGATGCTGATGCAAAGAAGATAATCGACTCCGGTACTGACAGAATAGTTATCCGCTCAGTGCTTACCTGTAAGGCAAGGTACGGCGTGTGCGCACGCTGCTATGGCGCAAATCTTGCTCACAACAACGTTGTTTCTGTGGGCGAGGCTGTAGGTGTCATTGCGGCACAGTCGATCGGTGAGCCCGGTACACAGCTCACCATGAGAACTTTCCATACCGGAGGCGTTGCAAGTGCTGATGCCGAGGATATCACACAAGGTCTTCCACGTGTTGAGGAGCTTTTCGAGAGCAGACGTCCGAAGGGTGCTGCAATACTTTCAAGGATCCCCGGACGAATTCATATCGAGGAGATCAAAACTACACGAAATATCATCGTCACAAACGATGAGACCGGTGAATCTGAGAGCTATATGATCCCGTACAATCTAAAGATACGAGTTCAGGAAAACGAGGTCATCGAAAAGGGAGTACGCCTCACCGAGGGTAATATCTATCCGGCTGATATTCTCAATATTCTGGGAATACAGGCTGTTCAGAATTATATAATCAACGAAGTGCAGAAAGTGTACCGTCTACAGGGTGTTGACATCAACGACAAACACATCGAGGTTATTGTGCGCCAGATGCTCAGAAAGATAAAGGTCGAAGAGAGCGGAAGCAGTTATCTTTTGCCCGGAACTCTCGTTGACAGAAAAGAAATCGACTTAATAAATGCCGAAATACAGGCAAGAATTGATGCCGGTGAATATGATCTCCGGCTTGTACAGGTAAGTCCCGTACTTCAGGGAATCACAAAGGCATCATCCAATTCTGACAGCTTCATGTCGGCGGCATCGTTCCAGGAGACTACAAAGGCTCTCACCGATGCAGCTATCAGGGGCAAGACCGACAAGCTCCTCGGATTGAAGGAAAATGTTATCATAGGCAAGCTCATTCCTGCCGGCACAGGAATGGAATGCTACAACAAGGTAGAATTGTCCAAGAATGAATCATATCTTGAACACGCACCGGCATCAATGCCCGGAACTCTTGTATAAAAAGGAACTGCTGCATCTTTGATGCAGCAGTTTCCTGTATGTGTCGATATCATCTTGCCATAATAAAGCACCTCCTATGTCTTCTGTTATACCATAGGAGGTGCTTTTTGTCCACTGTCCGTTTTTACCGGTTCGGTTCAATCAGCGGAGTGCTTATGAATTTAGAGAAATAATTTTATTTTTTCACAAATTTGTGAGCAAAAGTTTTAATTTAGTCCTGCGCTCACCCATTTTCGGATACCGATATCTCCTCCGCCGCCGGAGAGATACGTATAGTAGCCTAAAATCAGCGATGCGTCACGAGCATCCGTCATACCGTCTTCGTTTATATCAGCCGCCTGAATTTGAGCCTCGGTGAATGTTCCCTCTCCGTCGGAGGAAAGCTCCGCATACTCGGCAAGGGTGAACGATGCATCAACAGCGGAGACTTTTCCGTCACCGTCAATGTCGCCGCAGGTCTGCTCGGTAACAGGAGGTACGTCTGTGGTAGTGCTTGTGGTTGACGATGTGGAAGATGTCGTTGATGTTGTGCTCGTTGTAGACGTTGTACTTGTGGTCGTACTCGTTGTTGTAGTCGTAGTAGATGTGTTTGTCGTACTTGTTGTAGTAGTTGTACTTGTGGTAGTAGTCGTAGTCGTTGTCGTAGTAGTAGTTGTTGTTGTCGTGGTTGATGTTGTTGTTTCCGGTATTTCACCTAAGCTAACAAATTTGTAGCCGTATTTTTCAGCGTAACCCTGAGCCGTTGAATATTCATAGCCTTTAACAGTAGTATCCTCAGGAACATCATGTAATGCACCGCCTAATGAGTTCATATCACAATAAGGATTAAGAAAAGTGATTTCGCTAAGTTTTGAACAACTGTCAAAAGCATAATCGCCAATTGATGTAACACTGTCAGGAATTGTTATTTCTGTCAGGCTATCACAGTTTTCAAAAGCATAAGCACCTATTGATGTAACACTATCGGGAATTGTTATTTCTGTCAGGCTTTTACAGCCCCAAAAAACCTCATCATATATTGATGTGATACCTTCGGGAATTGTAATTCCTGTCAGATTTGCACAGCCCTCAAAAGCAGACTCGCCTATTGATACAACTCCTTCCGGAATTGAAACTTTTGTCAGATTTTCACACAAACAAAATGCAGCAGGAGCAATTCCTTTTGTTCCCTCTTTTATTTCAGCCGATGTAATATTATCATCGAAGCAATCAACTACCCATTTACCTACATATACTACCCCTGTCTGATTTCCAACAAAAGCTGTAAATCTAAATGCATACTTGCCTATTTCTGTAACACTATCAGGAATTGTTATTTCTGATAGTTTTGTACAATAAGCAAAAGCGGCATTGCCTATTGATGTAACACTATCGGGAATTGTTATTTCTGTCAGGTTATTACATCCATAAAAAGCTTTATAGTCTATTGATGTAACGCTATCGGGAATTGTTATTCCTGTCAGACCTTCACAATCATAAAAAGCAGATGCACCTATTTTGGTAACATTATTTGGAATAAAAACATTGCCGACACAAATTCTACCATCAATAAGGATATTATTTACAATAACAAACGGATTTTCTATTTGTTTATTTTTAAGCCATGGTGTGTTATCGAAAGCACCACCGCCTATTGATGTAACGCTGTTGGGAATTACTATATTGGTCAGGCTTGAACATCCATAAAAAACATCATCGTCTATTGCTGTAACACCTTCGGGAATTGTAACTTCTGTCAGATTTGTACAGTCATAAAAAGCGTAATCACCTATTGATGTAACACTATCAGGAATTGTAATTTCTGTCAGATTTGTACAGTCATAAAAGGCGTAATTACCTATTGATGTAACACTATCCGGGAGCGTTATTTCTATCAGGCTTGAACAGCTTCTAAAAGCAGACTCGCCTATTGATGTAACGCTATCAGGGATTGTAATTTCTGTCAGATTTGTACAGTCCTCAAAAACAGACACGCCTATTGATGTAACACCTTCGGGAATTGTTATTCCTGTAAGACCTTCACAATCATAAAAAGCAGCTGCAAGTATTTTGGTAACATTATTTGGAATAAAAACATTGCCGACACAAATTGTACCATCAATAAGGATATTATTTACAATAACTAACGGATTTTCTATTTGTTTATTTTTAAGCCACGGTGTTTCATCGAAAGCACCATCGCCTACTGATGTAACACTATCCGGGATAATTATTTCTGCCAGATTATGACAGTACTCAAAAGCGTAATTACCTATTGATGTAACACCTTCGGGAATTGTAATTTCTGTCAGATTTTTACAGTCATTAAAAGCAAGATCACCTATTGACGTAACACCGGCAGGGATCGTTACTTCTGTCAGGCTTGAACATCCATAAAAAACACCATCGTCTATTGCTGTAACACCCGCAGGAATTGTTACTTTTGTCAGGTCTGTACAATTGCTAAAAGCATGACCGCCTATTAACGTAACACTGTCAGGGATCGTTATTTCTGTCAGGTCTAGACAGGCACTAAAAGCAGATCTGCATATTGTGGTAACACTATCAGGAATCGTTATTTCTGACAGAAATATACAGTCATAAAATGCTTTTCTGCCTATTGACGTAACAGGCAAGTCCTCAATTTCAGCAGGAATATCGACCTTAATAGCCGTGTTCATACAATCAGAAATAACGACATGATCTGAATACTTTTTATAAGTAAGAAATCCCGATCCGCCCTCGGTGTAGTCAGCCGCATCAGCCGTTATCGCCGGGATCAGGGGCGTTTTCACACTGAATACTCCCGCACCG
>CANQJO010000006.1 GCA_947624255.1 uncultured Ruminococcus sp. | reverse complement strand
ATTGCATCAGCATTTTCAACAAACTACTGCTCCCATCTTTGGCTGTTTTGCCTATTGATTTTTTTTAGCAGGTTTCTATATTTATATTATAGCACTAATTATAGTGCTTGTCAAGCTTTTTCATGAAAAATATTGCATAAATTTACAACTTTATTTTTGTGCGTTTTGTATATAGCAGAATCAAATGCAGAAAAAAAGAAGAGGGATAACCTCTTCTTTTTTATGCGTAAATTGTGCGTAAAAGCCTGATAAATAGCTATTTTACGTTACATTGTATTAAATACTGTTTAAATACCGTTTTAACGATATTTGACAGCTTTAAAATAAAATGCTGTCTGTATAAAAAATGCTATCTTCAATTTACTCCTTAAAATATATTTACGGAAAATCCCCTCTTTGATAAGTGAATCGACCCGGTATTTTGTTCTGCCCGTACAAAATGGTTCGTTTCAATGTTCAGAGAGGGGATTTTTCTACTTTAAGTAGATTTTTTTGTATTTTGCGTGTCAGGCTACAATGATGTCCGCTGTTTCTCCTGTAATCGCTGAAAATGCCGAAACTGGGTATACAATTGACGATGTCCGGAATTTACAGGATTTCCTTCTGACAAAACCGACAGAAGATCTATCGGGGAAAAATTATGACCTTGACAGCGACAATGCGTGAACTGTTTTGATTTGTGCCTGATGAAGCGTGAAGTTTTTTCAACTGACGATGAACAGGAAAATACACTTGTTGTGTACTTTTCACAGACGGGAAACACAGAAAAAATTGCCGCCCTGAAATTGCACAATCTGTTGATAATTTTGACAGCTATGACATTGTTTATCTTGGCTATCCGATATGGTGAGGAGAAGCTCCGAGAATTATGAGTACATTTATTGAAAACTACGATTTTTCGGGGAAAACAGTGATTCCGTTCTGTACTCCGACCAAGACCGACAGTATCAGCACAAGCATTATCAGAAAATGCTCAAAGATAAAGGCATCCGGCAGAGTATGTCACAAAAAGGAAATTGCCTTGGCAATGCCTGTGCAGAAAATTTCTTTAGCTTATTGAAAACAGAGCTTCTCTATCTATAGGAATTTGGCTCTGTTGAACATTTCATCTCTGAGCTGCACGCTTATATTGAATGGTACAACACAAAGCGCATAAAACTTAAGCTTGATGGTTTGTCTCCCATTGAGTACAGGCTCAAAGCTGCATAAAAAAGCGACCAAGATCTCTCTTAGTCGCTTTGCATAAATTTTCTATTAAAAGTTTGTCTAACTTTTTGGGGGCAGTTCAGAAAAGCCCGATCCCATGAGATCAGGCTTTTTTGCTATTACCTATATTTGCCGATATAAGGTTCGCTCCGGATATGTGTCCTAAAGTGAAGTGTAACAAGCAAGTTCAACTACTTTGTAAGGTGCTGACCTTATTTCTTACCCCTGCAATATGAATTTTTTCACATTGTCAAGCGACTCTACAGCAGCGCTTCTTCCCCTGCGGTACACCTCCCGAAGCACCTCCGGATCATGCTCGATATGTCCCACAGGGAGCTTCGCATCAGGCGCTATAACGAGAGCACGTCCATCAGCCTCTGCCGACCGGATAAATTTAAGCTCACCGTTGTACATTTTATGTCTGCGCTCCATAGCCTTTATCAACTCGGGATATCTCTTCATAGCGAGCTTTATCAGCGACAGGCTGCGGCTTTTCTCCTTGACATAATCTCTCGGCTGTGTAAGTATAACAACATTGCGCTCATAGCCGATATTCTCCATAAAGCGCAGAGGTATCGCATCGGATATGCCTCCGTCCAGCAGCTTCAGACCGCCCACCTCAACCACTCTTGAAGCAAGCGGCATAGAGGCAGAAGCTCTCAGCCATTCAAGCTCCACATCATCGAAGGTGCGGCATCTATGATAGACAGCCTTTCCGCTAAGAACATCTGTGCAGACTATAAAAAATTCCATTGGAGAGCTTTCATACGCAGCAAAATCAAACACATCGAGCTTTTTGGGGATCTCATGATAGCAAAACTGTGCCCCGAATAAGTCTCCCGTTTTTACAAGCGAACGAAAGCTGCAATATCTTTTATCCCGGCAGAATCGTGTATTATATCGCACAACACGTCCCGGCTGATTGGATTTGTAGTTACAGCCGAATGCAGCTCCGGCAGAAACACCTACAGCTCCATCGAAATTTATCCCGTTTTCCATGAGAACGTCTATAACGCCGGCAGTGAACAATCCACGCATTGCGCCGCCCTCCATAACGAGACCGTACTTCATTTTTATCCCTCCGATAACGAATTTTTCCGTACAAAACGGCTCTCATATAATATTACAGCATTTGCGGAAAAAAATCAAGATACAAAATATGAACAGCCGTAAGCAGAGTGATCTCGTCATTTTTCGCACGCAAATTTCCCGCAGATCTTACTCTCTCTGACGGAATATTCTGCGGAATATACGCATTCCGCAGAATTTATTCACGAATACGGTCAGAAATCGTCGCCCGATGGAAGAAAAAGGGCGTTTATTTTTTCCCTCTTTTGCATTATCATAAATACTGATACTGATTTCATTCTAAAAACCGTCCAGGATCTTCGCAAAGATCCTCCGGTTTTAGAGTGAAATTAGTATGAACACCGATAATAATAGGGAGGAAAAATCATGCGGCGTATTCTGATAATTTTTTTTGCAGCTCTGTCTGTGCTTGTTCCGCTTCCTGCTTTTGGAGAGCCTGATACTCCCGACTTCACTTATACTATCATAGACGGAAAAGCGACCATAATCGGTTATACCGGTGAACCTGTGAGCATCGTTATTCCCGATGAGATCGAGGGCTGCCCCGTGACCGAGATCCGTGACAATGCTTTTTTTGAGTGCAGCTCCCTACAGGAGATAACCCTCCCTGACAGCGTCACAGCAATGGGACATCACTGCTTCTATGGGTGTACCTCTCTGAAGAGTGCTGTTCTTCCCACATCGCTCAGCGAGCTTGGCATGGGCTGCTTTTCCGGCTGCAGTTCTCTTACGGCAGTGACGCTTCCCGAAACGTTGACTATCTTACCTGATTCATGCTTCCGTTCGTGTACATCGCTTGCAGGGATCGTAATTCCACAGAGTATCATTACCATTGAAAAATACTGCTTTTCCGGCTGCTCCGATCTGCGATACGTTTCTATTGGCGGCAAGACCCGTGAGATAGGCGGACGTGCGTTTTATATCTGCAACAGGCTCTCTCAGCTATACATTCCCTCATCTGTGGAGATGATCGGTGCTGAGGCTGCCGGATATACCGACACAGACACCGGATCAGTTCCTGTTCACGGCTTTACCATTCTCGGAGCGAAAAATACTGCTGCCTACGATTATGCAGTTTCAAACGGTTTTGAATTCTCCGATGCTCCTGAATCAGAGAGCGCAATGGCTGATGGTTCAGATCCGGACGAACAGAAGCAAATTCCGGGAGGATTCATTGCTGCCGGAATGATCGTATTCATCGTAGCCGGTATTTTTGCGCTGAAACAGCTCACAGATGAAAAGAATTAGACCTCTTCAAAAAAAGCTCCTGTCCGCATACAAACAGACAGGAGCTTTCGGCTATTATTCTTCGGGAGTATTGTCTCCTTCAAAATCCTCAATAGTCAGATCATCATAATCAAATTCGAGAAGCTCATTGCAATTAGGACAATTTATTGACCCCTCCTCGATCATGCTCTCGTCCAGCATGATCGTATCGCCGCAGGTAGGACAGGTAACCTCATAAAGCTCATCATCTTCATCATCAAAGCTGTCCTCATCGTCCAGGTCTTCCTCGTCACAATTATCGCAGTCTCCGCCGCAGAATTCGTCATCATAGAAATCGTCCTCAACAGCACCGAGATCCTCATCGAGGATATCACACAGCTCAGTGAGCTCATCGACCTGTGATTGGAGATCCTCAACATAAAGCACAAGCTCCTGCATCACTTCGGACATCTGAAGAAGAGCCTTGCCCTCTTTTGTATTTCTGTCGATATCAAGTCCTTCAAGGAGTCCCTGAAGATACGACATTTTTTCGGTTAGCTTCATAATAGCGCCCTCCTTATATTCTCAACAGCCTCTTGTCAGAGTTATGCTCTTGCCATATATTCGCCGGTTCTGGTATCGATCTGGATCTTTTCGCCCTCGTTGATGAAAAGCGGTACCTTTACCTCTGCGCCTGTCTCAACAGTTGCGGGCTTTGTAGCGTTAGTCGCTGTATCGCCCTTAAATCCGGGATCTGTCTGAGTTACCACAAGCTCAACAAAGTTAGGCGGTTCAACGCCGAAAACAGTTCCCTTATACGAAAGGATCTTGCAGATCATTTCCTCCTTGACGAATTTGAAGTTGTCGCCGAGGACAGATTTGTTGATAGGAAGCTGCTCATATGTCTCCATATCCATGAAGTAGTAGAGATCCCCGTCATTATAGCTGTACTGCATATCCTTGCGCTCAACGAAAGCGGTGGGGAACTTTGCCGTAGGGTTGAAAGAAGTTTCAACTACCGAGCCGGTGATGACGTTCTTATATTTTGTTCTTACAAAAGCGGCTCCCTTACCGGGCTTGACGTGCTGGAATTCTACGACCTGAACGACCTGTCCGTCAAGCTCAAAGGTCACGCCGTTTCTGAAATCGCCTGCTGAAATCATTATAAATACCTCCGTAAATTCAAATAGAATATATATTATTTTACCACATTTTATAGAGTTTGGCAATACCCAAAATGATATTATTATAAATATACCATATTTTTTTCACATTTTGTCAGATTCTCGCAGCCATTTTCAGTCAAAATGACAAAATCCTCTATACGGACACCGAATTTTCCGGGAATATATATCCCCGGTTCAATTGTTACCACAGCGCCCTTGTTCAGCGGCAGCCTGTAGCTTGCGGCAGCATTTGGTTTCTCGTGTATTTCAAGTCCCACGCCATGCCCGAGAGAATGTCCGAAGCACTCGCCGTAGCCTGCTCTTTCGATAATATCACGTGCGGTCTTGTCAAGTTCACAGCCTGTGATGCCGGGGCGTGCGGCTGCGATCCCCGCAAGCTGAGCCTCTAAGACTATATCGTAGACTTTTTTCATTTCCGCATCAGGTTTGCCTATGCAGACAGTCCTTGTCATATCGCTGTGATAGCCGTTCCGGACAGCTCCGAAATCCATGAGCAGGAATTCTCCCTGACGTATCTCCTTATCTGTGGGAACACCGTGAGGCATAGAGGTATTCGCTCCCGAAACTACTATCGTATCAAAGGAGATGTCCTCCGCACCTTTTTCCAGCATGAGTCTGTTCAGCTCAATTGATATCCTGCGCTCGGTCATACCGGGATGTATCATTCCCAGAAGCTCATCATAGGCTGATTCGGCGATCTCCTGAGCCTTTTTGATGTACACAAGTTCCTCGTCGTCCTTTTCTGTTCTGAGCTCACTTATTGCCGTACTGAGGCTATCGGAGTCATCAATGGTGATATCCTTGAAAAAATGCCTGTAGGAGTTCAGTTCGCTGACGGTCATTGTCTCCGATTCTATCGCCGCAGATGTGACACCGTGTCTCTTCATAAGCTCCATAAGCTGCGGATATAATTTTTTCAGCTCGATCACCTCCGCAGAAGTGACAGTCTGACGTGCTTTCTCAATGTACCGGAAATCTATGAGCAGATATGCCTTTTCCGGAAATGCGAGCAGCACGCCGGCGGAGGATCTCATTCCCGTAAAATAGCGTCTGTTTACATCAGATGTGATTATTGCACAGCCTGCTGTATTGAATTTTGTAAAAAGTCTTGTGATCCTATCCAAGGTTCATCCTCCTCATTCCGTTTCGGCAAGAGCACGCAGCGCAAGGTAGTAGCTCTGAAATCCCAGACCGCTGATGCTTCCCAAACAAACAGGAGCGATCACCGACGTTGAACGGAATTCATCACGGGCGAAAACATTGCTTATATGCACCTCTATGCAGGGAATTTTTATAGCGGCGATGGCATCTCTTATGGCATAGCTGTAGTGCGTGTAAGCTCCGGCATTTATGACAACTCCGCAGTGAGTTTTTCTTGCGCTGTGGAGTTTGTCAATGATAGCGCCCTCGTGATTTGAATGGAATATCTCGCACTCAACGCCAAGCTCCCTTGCAAGATCTATCAGGCTGCTGTTGAGGGCATCAATAGATCGATCGCCGTAGATGCCCGGTTCACGCTCTCCGAGGAGATTGAGGTTCGGACCGTGTATCACAAGTATTTTTTTCATATTCATCACCTGTTATAGTTTCCGGAGATTTTCCGGAATTTTTCTTTATTGCTCCCACTTGCTCCCCTTGCTCCCTCTTTGCTACCCTTTGCTGTCCCGGCATTATAACGAAAAAGCGAGCCGAAGCCCGCTTTTATCAGCACATTTCCGTCTCTGCAAAGCAGAGCTGATCGGGAGTTCCGCTCCCCTGACCTGATAAAGCTCAGATCAATACTTACGCTTACGAGCTGCCTCGGACTTCTTCTTGCGCTTTACCGAAGGCTTTTCGTAGTGTTCTCTTTTACGATATTCAGCGATAACGCCGTCCTTAGCACATGATCTCTTGAATCTCTTGAGAGCTGTATCCAAAGACTCGTTTTTGCCGACACGAATTTCTGCCACTTATTTTCCCTCCCTTATTCAGAGGTTACCGGAGACACCCGGAATCTATACTAACCGCTCAGACGAGCGTCAGTCAGCCGACTCTGAAAAGCATATATCCAAGGAGTATAGTACTTGAATAATATATTTTTATTCTACCACATTTTTTCTGTATTGTCAAGTGTCTTTTTTCAACAATAAAAATTTCGTTATTTTGCAACAATATTAACAAGTTTATTTGGTACATATATCTGTTTGACAATATTTTTTCCGTCAATTACCTCCCTGACACGATCGTCCGACAGTGCCATTTCAAGCACAGCGTCCTTGTCGGAATCAGGCACGATATTCAGTTTTGTACGGATCTTTCCGTTTACCTGAATAACTATCTCGATAGTCTCGTCACGACAGAGAGCCTCATCATATCCGATCCAGCTTTGCTCATTCAGAATGCCGCCAAAGTTGATATTGTACATTTCTTCGGTTATGTGAGGGGCAAACGGATTCAGCAGAATGCACAATGTTTTCAGCTCAGCCTTGTTGATGCTGCCCAATGCATATATATCGTTGATGAGAGCCATCATCGCAGCGATCGCCGTATTGAACTTCATTGCCTCGATATCATCAGTGACTTTCTTTATTGTTTTATGGAAATTTGAACGCAGTGCGCCGTATTCCTCACCGTCAGTGAGTATCTCCTGAAGTCCCCATATTCTGTCCAGAAACCTCTTGCAGCCCTTGATGCTTGATTCGCTCCACGGAGCTGCCTTCTCGTAATCTCCCATAAAGAGTACATACAGGCGGAGCACATCAGCACCATACTCCTCAATGACCTCGTTTGGATCAATAACATTTCCTCTTGACTTGCTCATTTTTTCTCCGTCCGAACCAAGCACCAGTCCCTGAGCAGTTCTCTTGGCGTATGGCTCGGAGGTAGGTACAAGTCCCAGATCATAGAGGAATTTATGCCAGAATCTTGAATAGATCATATGGCGTGTAACGTGCTCCATGCCGCCGTTGTACCAGTCAACGGGCATCCAGTATTTAAGAGCCTCCTGCGAAGCGAACTCCTTGTCATTGTGCGGATCGCAGTAGCGCAGGAAGTACCATGACGAGCCTGCCCACTGAGGCATCGTATCCGTCTCTCGCCTTGCATCTCCGCCGCATTTTGGGCATTTGCAGTTTACAAAGCTCTCTATCTTTGCCAGAGGGCTTTCGCCGTCAGTACCGGGTTCATAATTTTCGACCGGAGGCAGTTTCAGCGGAAGCTCCGTCTCAGGAACAGCGACCATACCGCACTGCGGACAGTGTACTATCGGAATAGGCTCTCCCCAATATCTTTGGCGGTTGAACGCCCAGTCTTTCATTTTGTACTGAACGCCTTTTTCGCCGCAGCCGAGCTTCTCAAGGATCCCGATAACCTTTTCTATGGCATCTTTTTTGTTGGTGATACCGTTAAGATCTCCCGAGTTTACCATCTCGCCATCGCCGGTATAAGCCTCTTTTGAGATGTCACCGCCTTTTATGACTTCGATTATATCAATGCCGAATTTCTTTGCGAAATCATAGTCTCTGGAGTCATGGGCAGGCACAGCCATTATAGCTCCTGTTCCGTATCCCATCATTACGTAATCGGAAATGTAAACGGGTATCTCCTTGCCGTTCAGAGGATTTACCGCCGTTATTCCCTCGATTTTGACGCCCGTCTTGTCCTTGACAAGCTGTGTGCGCTCAAATTCGCTCTTTTTAGCACATTCCGACCTGTAGTCATCCAATTCCTTTATGTTAGGGATAGAATCCCTGTACTTTTCGATTATCGGGTGTTCCGGAGCGATAACCATGAATGTAACACCGAAAAGCGTATCGGGACGAGTTGTATAAATGCGCAGCTCCTCGCCGTTTTCCTTGATCTTGAAATTCACGAACGCTCCCGTTGACTTGCCTATCCAGTTCTGCTGCTGAAGCTTTACATTCGGGAGATAATCCACCTCCTCAAGACCTTGCAGGAGCTTGTCGGCATATTCGGTTATTCTCAGATACCATACCTCTTTTGTCTTCCGGATAATATCGCTGTGGCAGATATCACACTTGCCTCCCTGTGAATCCTCGTTGGAGAGAACGACCTTACAGCTCGGGCAATAATTGACAGCCGTCTTGTCACGGAAAACAAGGCCTCCCTCAAACATTTTCAGAAAGATCCACTGTGTCCATTTATAGTAGCCCTCTTCGGTGGTGTCGATAACTCTCGACCAATCGAAAGAGAATCCCACCTTTTTGAGCTGCCCCGTAAATTTCTCGATATTTCTGTCAGTGACTATTCTTGGGTGGATCTTATCCTTGATAGCCGTATTTTCGGTGGGGAGTCCGTAGGCATCAAAGCCGATGGGGAAAAGTACGTTATACCCCTCCATGCGGCGCTTTCTGGAGACTACCTCCAATCCGGAGTATGCCTTGATATGTCCCACGTGCATACCGTGTCCCGACGGATACGGAAACTCAACAAGAGCATAGAATTTTTTCATGCTCTTGTCGTCCTTTGCCCTGAACGTACCGTGCTCGTCCCAGTATTTCTGCCATTTTTCCTCAACAGATCTGAAATCATACCTGTTCATGAATATCATTCCTTTGTTAAAATATTATTGATTTACTTTCCGATCTCGTTCCATTCGTTGGTGAAGTGCTCCTTTACATCGCTCTGCACACACAGAAGAACAGCGCAGCCGATATCAACGATCCCCTCAATGAGGTATATCCAATTGCTGCCGATGTTTGAGATATTATCCGGCAGGTGGATCAGCGCTATCACTGCAAGCACCGCTGCTGCCGCAAAGTTTGTATATCGCAGCCCGAGCACCATAAACAGGAATATCACCGCTGCTATGAGCATATCCGTTATGCCGAAACCGCCGAGTATGGTATTCAGCACAAATTTGACCACAAGGTATACGCCGATACCTATAGCAATGCCTCTTCCCTTTTCGTTATTTGTACTCATAAAGATCACTCCTTTGTCATTATGTCACTGATGTCGAGCATCTCACCGTCAGCCCACAGACCTTCGAGCTTGTAAAATCCACGTGTCTCCTTGTAGAAGACATGGACGATGATATCGCCGTAATCAAGGATTATCCATGTATTGCCCGTGTCAGCTTCTCTCCGCTGAGGCTCAATGCCTTTCTGCGAGAGCCGGAACTCTACCTCATCCGCAAGGGTCCTTGTGTGTGTATTGCTTGTACCGTTAGCGATTATGAAATAGTCCGCAAGGATAGTCAGATCGGATATCTTTATCGCTCTTATATCCTCGCCCCTTTTGCTGTCAAGAGCTTTTACAATGATCTCTAATTTCTCCTTATCAGTCATTTTATCATTCCTTCCTAATATCATGCTCTCGGAGGCTCTGTTGCGTCCTCCATTTCTCCGAGTGTGGCACCGTTATCGTCATATATATCATAATTGTGGACGGTGTAATACTCAACAATTGCACTGTCGGCAAGCAGCATCGGCTTCTGATACGGACGGAAGTATTCATTCAGCAGATCTATAGTCTCCTGCTTGTGGACAGAGTAGATCGAATACCGATTGCCGTCCGTTCCCACGTACAGATCATCGTTGGGAGTTCCCTCGCCGGGCACCATATGCACCGAAGCGTTATCCATAGACAGTGTAGAGGCAAAATCCGCCAGCTTGCTGATATCCTCCACACTCATATCGGTAGCTATCCACTTGTTATCATATATTTTTTTCAGATAGCTGTAGAGTTTCACTTTTCCCTCATCATTGACGATGCTCATGAGCTTCTGCATAGCCGCCGCCATAAAACGCCGCTGATTCTTGACACGTCCTATATCGCCCTCAAGCCAGCCGGAGCGGAAACGCATGAACCATACAGACTGCTCTCCGCTGAGAACCACATTTCCCGCAGGAATGACCTTAGTTCCGGGAGCGTGCGGTTCAAAGTCGATCTCATTGTCAATGTGCATAGGTACACCGCCTATGGTATCAATTATATCCACGATATCATCGCAGGTGGTGGTCACATACGCATCAATGGGGATTCCGAAATTCTCCTGAACTGCATTTACGACACGCTGTATCGGTGTAAGATCCTCTCTGCCGAAATTGTATATGCTGTTGAATTTTCCGCTTGCAGCACTTGTATAGTCGGGCAGGCAGGTATCTCTCGGTATCTGTAGGATATTCATTTTTCCTCCGGCAATATCGAACTGCACTACCCATATTATATCTGTGTTGTACTGATCGGGTTCAAATCCTAAAAACAGCACACTATACTGTCCCTCAACGATCTGCGGCAGGTCAAGACCATCGTTGAAATCCTGCGGAACTTTATTCTCGTCGATATTCGGCTGAACGTCCTGCTTGTTGATCTCGCCCTCAAGTCCCACAAGAGGCTGCCACCGCCTGAAAAATGTTATTATGGAGACTCTTTCGTCAGGCTGTCCTTTTTTCTCATATCTCAGTATGGGCATGGTCAGAACCAATACCATTATGAGTACAAAGCTTGCCGCTATGGATATTATCTTCGTCAGCAGATCCTTATAGCTTTTCTTCCGATCTGCTTCTATTTTCCGGACCGATTCATGCTCACCATGATATTCCGGAGTTTCGTGCTCTCCGTGATATTCCGGAGCTTCATGCTCTCCGTGATACTCCGGAGCTTCGTGCTCACCATGATACTCGGGAGCTTCATGTTCTCCGTGATACTCGGGAGCTTCATGCTCTCCGTGATACTCCTGCTTAGGAGTGCTTTTATTAACTCTTACGAGCTTTTTCAAAGGCTTAGGGGCTTTCGGCGAGTCTTCTGCATTCTCTGTCTCTTCAGCATACTCCTGTCCCTCAGCGAAATTTTTGCTTTCCTTTTCGTTATCGTTGTTATTCATTTTGTTCCTCTTTTCGCCGTGACGTTTTTTTCTTCCCTTTGCAGTCTTGTGTAGAAATTATATCCCTCGGCAGTGCATACCGGGATAAGTCCTCCTTTTTTCACTACCGATCTTATAGAAAAAGCGAAGGCCTCAAGCATTGCCTCATTGAGACTTGTATACGCCAACTTTCTCATTCGCTCAACGTCCTTATAGCTCCTGTCCGCAGAGATGAGATCTCCCAGATACACGATCTCCTCAAGGCGTGACATACCGGCTCTTCCGACCGTATGAAATCTTACGGAATTCAATATATCTATATCCTCGATGCCGAACTCCGTCTTTATAAAGCACGCTCCGGCGATAGCGTGCCACAGGGAGCGTGTCTCCAGCTCTTCACGACAATAGGTGAACACTCCTCGCAGCACAAGCTCCTGCTGCTGTTCATCGGGCAGCTCCTTGCAGACATCATGCAGAAGTCCTGCAAAATAAGCTCTGTCGGGATCTTCGCCGTATCTTTCCGCAAGCTTTCTGCATTCAGCGGCTACGTTAAGTGAATGAACGTATCTTTTAGCCGAAAGGTGCTCTTTCAGATATTTCTTTTTATCATCAGGTTGATACACCGTCCTCACCTCGAACCGTATAATCTTTTCAACTCTATATATTGTACTACATTTTCATCAAGATAGCAAGCAAAATTCTCATTTTTTGCAATTTTTTTTCTTATCTCCGTGGAAGATACTTCTTCCGGAGGAGCACTTCCGATAAGAATATTTCCGAATTTTCGCAGTTCTTCGGCTTTTTCCCTGAGAGCCCGCTCATCTCCTGCCGACCTTGAAAGTCCGCAGAGCGTCACAGCGGAAAGGATATCCTTATACCTGAACCATGTATCAAAGCTCAGGAGCATATCGCTCCCCACAAGCAGGAACAGCTCCGCCCCCGGAAAAAGCTCCCGGAAATATTCCACCGTATAATATGTGTAGCTTATGCGGTCGTTTTCCAGTTCATAGCTGCTGACCTCAAGAAGCTCCGCATCTCTGCACGCAAGCCTGAGCATCTCCAGTCTGTCCTCATCGGCGGCATATTCGCTGTCAGAGCGGTGCGGCGACCTCTTTGACGGAACAAAATACACCTTGTCCAGCGAAAACTCTACGGCAGCAGATACAGCAAGATGTATGTGACCATTATGCACCGGATTGAAACTTCCGCCAAAAATGCCTATCCTCATTTTGCCTTTGGGATCCCCTCAATGACGGGATCTTTGGGATTTCTCCTGAACAGCACTATTTTAGAGCCTATGATCTGCACGATCTCCGACTCTGTTGAGGCAGAGATCTCCTCCGCAGCCTCTCGTGCCGTATATCCGGAGTTTTCAAGCACTCTCAGCTTGATAAGCTCTCTTTTGCGCAGAGCCTCTCCGATATCCCTGCACATAGCCTCATTCACGCCGCCCTTGCCGATTTGGAAGATCGTTTCATATTTTGAAGCAATACCTCTCAGGTATGCTCTCTGTTTACTTGTCAGCATCGTCATTTCCTTTCAATAGATCGCACAGCACACGCAGGGCAGAGCCTCTGTGACTGAGCTTGTTTTTTTCGTCAGCGGTCATCTCGGCAAGCGTTTTTTCTCCGCAGAGAAATACAGGATCATAGCCGAATCCGTTTTCTCCACGTTCTTCAAAAGCTATTTTTCCGTTGAGAGTTCCGTCGGCAGTGATAGTCCGCTCCCCGTCAGTATATACCACAGTGCAGTGGAAATGCGCTGTGCGTCTCTCCTCCGGAATGTCTCTCATCTCATCAAGGAGCTTTCGGCACTCCTGCCCTTTGGGAGCATATCTTGCGGAATGTACCCCCGGTCTTCCTCCGAGAGCGTCAACACACAGACCGCTGTCATCGGCAAATACCGGGAGTTTCACGCTTTCGTACACGGTCTTCGCTTTTATCGCTGCATTTTCGGCAAAGGTCGAACCGTTTTCCTCCGGCTGACAGTCAGCTCCGGCATCATGCTGTGAGAGTATCTCTATCCCTAAAGGAGCGAGTATCTCTCTTGCCTCACGCAGCTTATTCTCATTATTGGTCGCCATGACAAGCTTATTCTTCATCATTGCTTTCCTCTCCGTCTTCATCGGGAGCTGTGTCGTCTTCCACTATGCTCTCATACTTGCTCTCTTTATCCTTTTTGCCGAACAGTCTGCTGAAAAATCCTCGTTTCTTCTTTTCGAGTTTTTCTTCCTCGCCGGATTCTTCTTCCTCAGATTCTTCCTCCTCACCGGATCCTTCCTCCTCGCCGGATTCTTCTTCCTCAGCGGATTCATCTTCTTCGCCAGATTCTTCGTCCTCGCCGGATCCTTCTTCCTCAGCGGATCCTTCCTCCTCGCCGGATCCTTCTTCCTCAGCGGATTCTTCCTCTTCGTCAGACTCTATCTCCTCAGCGGTTTCCTCAACAGCAGTTTCTTCCTCAGAGAGTTCATTATCTTCATCGGCAGCAGCTTCCTCATCGCTCTCAACTTCAACATCGCTGAACAGAGCCTCCACAAATGTACGGCTGTCAAACGGCTGGAGGTCGTCGATCTTCTCGCCCACGCCGATCAGCTTTACAGGTATGCCGAGCTCATTTTTGATCGAAATGACGATACCGCCCTTTGCCGTACCGTCCAGCTTTGTGAGAACGATTCCCGTAATGGGAGCTGTCTCGCTGAACAGTTTCGCCTGATTAACGGCATTCTGACCTGTCGTAGCATCAAGCACAAGGAGTATCTCCCGTGAGCAGCCCTCCGCCTTAGAGTCGATTATCCTGTTTATTTTTGCAAGCTCATCCATGAGATTTTTCTTGTTGTGAAGTCTTCCTGCCGTGTCGATTATCACCACATCGCAGCCTCTTGCTTTAGCTGCGTCAAGAGCGTCATATACCACAGCTCCCGGATCTGAGCCCTCGGCGTGCTTGACGATATCCACACCTGCACGCTCAGTCCACACCTGAAGCTGATCTATTGCTGCCGCACGGAACGTATCTGCCGCCGCAACAAGCACCTTTTTATCCTCCTGCTTGAATTGATGACAGAGTTTTCCGATAGTTGTGGTCTTTCCTGCGCCGTTCACGCCTATGACCATTATCACCGCCGGAGTATTGGAAAGATCAAGACCTGTGTCGTCCCCCATTATCTCTCCTATGACCTCCTGTATAAGCTCCATGATCTCGTTGGGATCGGTTATACCTCTCTCCTTTATCTTCTTCCTGAGCCGGTCGCAGATCTCCTCGGAAGTCTCAACGCCGATATCACTCATTATCATGGCTTCCTCGAGTTCCTCAAAAAGCTCCTCGTCTATCTTGGTGAAAGAGTTAGTTATCCGTTTCAGACTGTTGATGAATGAATCCCTTGTTTTGCGCAGTCCTGCTGCGATCTTAGAAAAAATACCCATAAGCTCCTCCTTTTATTCATTTATAACTTTTCCTAATTCTCCGCTGCTATATCAGCTATATCCTCCTGAAAATCCACCTGCTCCATTTTAAGCAGCTTTGAAATGCCGTCCTCCTGCATGGTAACACCATAGAGAACATTCGCCTCCTCCATAGCGCTGCGCCTGTGGGTGACAAGCACGAACTGCGTTGTATCGGTGAATTTTTTCAGATACTGAGCATACTTCCTTACATTGACTTCGTCTAAAGCGGCATCTATCTCGTCAAGTATACAGAACGGTGCGGGACGGAGTTTCAGAATGGCAAAATATATTGCTATTGCCACAAAGGACTGCTCTCCTCCGGAAAGCGATATCAGATTCTTTATTACCTTTCCGGGAGGGGCAACGCTTATTTCGATACCGGATTCGAGAACATTCTCCGGATCAGTGAGTATCAGATCAGCCTTTCCGCCTCCGAAAAGCTCCGTGAATATCTCCTTGAAGTTTGAGTTTATGATCGCAAAGCTTTCGGAGAATATTCTGCACATATCCTCGGTAAGTCCCTGTATCATCTTTTCAAGCTCCGACTTCGACTTCTGAACATCGGCTATCTGTCCCGACATGAATTCGTATCTTTCAGAGACCTCTTTGAATTCCTCGATAGCTCCCACGTTTACGCTGCCAAGAGCACGTATCTTATTTTTTATTTCGGTAAGATCACGCTGAGCTGCCGTCATATCGTCTATTTTTTCGGCGATAGCGGCTGCCTCGGAGCGTGTCAGCTCATAGACCTCCAAAAGCTGACTTATTATACCGTCCGAGTCACGGCATACTGAATCTCTGCGCTCCTCCAGCCTTGTCACCTCGCCTGAGAGTTTCTCCTTTGCCTCGGTTATCTCACGCAAACCCTTTTGCAGTTCATTCACAAGGCGTGTCTGTTCGGTGTGCATCTCCTGATATTTTTTTATCTGCCCGAGATATGCGGCGGTGTTGTCCTTTAGTCCGGCAAGCTTTTCTTTCAAAGCCTCTATCTCCTGCTGTTTCTGTGAGATGATCCCGTTCCGGCGTTTTATCTCATCATTGAAACGCTGATTTCCGCCCTTTACATCACTTATCCGGCTGTTTATCCGTGAGATCTCGCTCTCCTGCGCTTCAAGATCCTTTGCAAGACCGATGCTGCGTATTTTCAGCTCAGACAGCTTTTCTGACAACTCGGTACGTTTCTGTTTCAGTTTCTCTCTGCTGTCCTGTCCCTCGGCAAGTTTTTCCTCTGCAAGACGTATCTCCTCAGCAAGTTCTTCAAGAGTTTTCTCCGAATCCGTAATATTCTTTTTTGCAGCGGATATCCTTTCCTCAGCCTCAGCTATGAGCCTTTCTGAATTTCCGCTCTGCTCCCTGATCTGCTCTATGAGGGATCCAAGGCTTGAAATTTCAGCTCGTATACGAACGCCCTCACTCTCACAGGCAGTCATCTCCTCCTTTGCCGCCTCGCAGTCATAGCGGAGCTTTTCCGCTTCTGCACGCAGTTTCTCCGTATTGACTCTGAGTGCGTCACGCTGCTGAGAAAGCTTCTCTATCTCGGCATCAAGTGTCTCTATCTCATTTTTTCTGGTGATGATACCTCCCGATTTCTGCGCCGAGCCGCCTGTAAACGAACCTCCGGCGTTGACCACCTGACCGTCAAGCGTGACGATCCTGAATTTATAGCCGTATTTTTTTGCGATAACTGCCGCAGAGTCTATATCCTCCGCAATGACTATACGTCCAAGAAGCGAGTTTATTATACCTCTCAGCTTCTCATCGCAGGAGACAAGTCTTCCTGCAACAGAGATGAATCCGTCACAGTCATCAAGCCCCTGTTCATTCAGCTCGTATCCCCTTACGGAGGTCAGCGGCAGAAACGTTGCACGTCCGCTTTTTTCCTCTTTCAGAAAGCGAATACACCGCTTAGCAATATCCTCATGCTCCACAATTATATTCTGCATCGCCCCTCCGAGTGCGGTCTCTATCGCAACCGCATACTTCGGCTGAACGCTTATATTCTGAGCAACAGTTCCCAATATACCGCCGATCCTGCCCTGACGGGAAGCTCTCAGCACAGCCTTTACGCTGCCTGCAAAGCCCTCCATGTTATTTTCAAGATCGGTGAGTATCTTTCTGCGCTGCTGCTTATCTTTGAGATCGTACACCGATCTCTCGAATTCGTTCTTTGCCTTTTCAAATCCGTCTCTCCGTGAGGCATACAATCTGTCAAGACCGCTGAGCCTGTTTTTCAGTTCCTCATATTTTGCGGAGTTTTCAGCCTGCTCCTTTTCGGAGTCTTCGAGTTTTTCCTTATATTCTTCAAGCTTTTCGCCGAAACTCCTGCCGTCCTCACGGAGCTGCACAAGGCGTTTCTCCTCATCGGCTATCTGCGATCTTGATGATTCACAGGCGAACCGGCACTCGCTCTGCTTTATGTACAGACCGTTTATCCTGCTGCCTGCCTTGTCTACGCTGTCGCCAAGCCGGGAGCTGTCACGCTCTGCATCGGCAAATTTCTTCTCTGCGGCTGATATCTCCTCTTTAAGCTGTGCCGATTCGTTATTGAGCCTTTCAAGCTCACTGACAGCACGCTCACGCTCCTCAATAAGGGAGTCCTCTGCCTCATTTGCACTCTGAATACTCTTTTTTGCAGCTTCTATCGCTTCATTGCAGTGCCTTATATCATTTTCAAGAACAGCTATCCCCGATTTCATATCCGAGGCTGACTGCTCCTCCTCCAGCATTTTCTGACGCAGTTCATCGGCACGCACAGTGCTTTCCTGCATTTTGCGGTATCCGTCGGCGATCTTATCCTCCTCACGCTGAATATCGTTCTCGATATTTTCGTATTCGTTCCTGCTGACGAGTATCTTTTCTTCAAGGACTTCCTGACGATGTTTCAGCTCATCAAGGCGGTTCACCCAGACGGAGATCTCCAGCTTTTTGCGTTCTTCGGCAAGCTTTATGAATTTTTCAGCCTTTTGTGACTGCACTCTCAGCGGTTCAATACGGCTTTCAAGCTCAGAGAGGATATCCGTCAGCCTGAAAAGATTCTCCTGTGCCGCAGTGAGCCTGCGCTCCGCCTCCTGCTTTTTGTACCGGAATTTTGAGATACCGGCAGCCTCCTCGAAAATATCACGTCTTTCACTGCTTTTCGCACCGACGATCTCAGCGATCCTGCCCTGTCCGATTATAGAGTAGCCGTCACGTCCGAGACCGGTATCCATGAAAAGCTCGTTGATATCTTTCAATCGGCACTGCTTTCCGTTTATCATGTACTCGCTGTCGCCGCTGCGGTAGAGCTTACGTGTGATGGCGACCTCCTCGTCCATATCGGCAAGAGTTTTATCCGAATTGTCTATATTTAGTGTAACTGCGGCAAATCCCATAGGCTTTCTTGCAACAGTACCGGAAAAAATAACGTCCTCCATTTTATTTCCCCTGAGCGTCTTGGTAGACTGCTCTCCCAGCACCCAGCGGACGGAATCACCGATATTACTTTTTCCGCTGCCGTTCGGACCTACAACGGCAGTCAGACCTTTGTCAAAGGTCAGGCTTATCTTATCAGGGAATGATTTGAACCCTTGTATTTCCAATGATTTAAGATACACCTGTCAGCCTCCTTTTTTCTTCGCTTCTGTGAGTATCAGGCTCATACGTTAATGTACATCACCTGTGAGAAAAATCTCCTATGCGGCAATCAAACATGGGAATATCGCTGCTCCCCTTTATTCTTATGTCAAAGCCCTCATCTCTGAAATATTCTGGATTTGCTCTTTTATGACCAACTGCTCTGCTTACGTATTTTTCGCCGACTGTAACGGTAAGCGCTCCGTGGGGAATATTGCTTTCAGCTATTTTTTTCATTATCACTTCACGATAAACAGCCGATTCGCACAGCTCCCTGAATGCCGGATGATAATAGCCTGCGACCATATCTCTTTTCACGAATTCCGAGGCATGAAGTCCGCATTTTATCACCCTTATATGTTCATCTTCAAAACGCCTGATAAGCGTTCCGCACAGCTTCACCATCTCATCAAACGGAGGCAGCTCATACTCTCCGGAATTAAAAAGCTGCGCAAGGCGTGTTCCTTTCAGCACGACCACGGGATATATCCTCACGGTGTCCGGTCTGAGTGCGATCAGCTTCTGTGCCGTCTCAGAATCGCTCTGTACGGAGCTTTTGTAAAGTCCGGTCATCATCTGCAAGCCAAGCTCAAAGCCGTTACTGCGGATAAGCTCACAGGCACGGGTTACATCAGCGGCATTGTGTCCCCGTTCATTTGCATCAAGAACATCATCGTCCATAGACTGCGCTCCGAGCTCTATCGCCGTAACACCGTATTTTTTCAGCAGAGAAAGAACTTCTGAGTCAATATAGTCCGGACGGGTGGAGATGCGCACACCGCTGAATTTTCCGCTGCCCACAAACTCCCATGCCGCCTCAAGGAGCGTGATCATGTAGTCACGCGGTATCGCCGTGAAACTTCCGCCGAAAAACGCTATCTCGGAATCTTTGGGAGTGACCTGCTCCGCTGCGCTGCGGCATATCTCCCTGACCTCATCGCCCGTGGGAGGTCTCTCTGCGCCGCTGATCGTCCGCTGATCGCAGAAGCTGCAAAGATGCGGACATCCCACATGGGGTATAAAGATCGAAATGTTACTGTGCTTCATAGCCCATAAGCTCCAGAGCCTCTTTCGCTGCAAGCTGCTCCGCTTCCTTTTTGCTCCTGCCCTTGCCCTTTCCTATGACCTGAGAGTTAAGGCAGACCTCCACAACAAAGCGTTTATTGTGATCAGGACCCTCCTCGCCGATGAGGACATACTCGACCTTTTCCTCCGGATTCTTCTGTACGACCTCTTGCAGCACCGTCTTGAAATCACTGAACACAGGCTTTTTTGTGCTGCAAATATCATTCGGCATAAAACGCAGGATATGCCTTGAAGCAGCCTCCATTCCGCCGTCTAAATATATTGCGGCGATAACCGCCTCAAACGCATCGGCAAGTATAGAGGGACGCTCTCTGCCGCCTGTATTCTCCTCTCCCTTTCCGAGAAGAAGATACTTTCCCAGATCTATTTCCTTAGCAAAAATGTGGAGCGACTTCTCGCAGACAAGAGATGCCCTCAGCTTGGTGAGTTCTCCCTCAGCAACGTTGATATTTTTGTAGAGATAATCCGATACAACGATCGAAAGCACACTGTCACCGAGAAACTCCAGCCGCTCATTGCTTCCCCCGTGGAGCTTTCTCTCATTTGCATATGATGAATGAGACAATGCCTGTCTGAGAAGCTCCTTGTTTTTAAAGCTGTAGCCTAATATTTTTTCCAGCTCTTCTGTTTTTCCCATAATTTTATATCACTCCCTGACCGTATCAGCCGTTTTCGCCACGTAAGCCTCGATCTCTCCGGTGACGTTTCCCTCAACGCATCGCTTTGCCTGACGCACAGCATTGAAAAACGCCGTGGCATCGGAGCTTCCGTGAGCCTTTATGACGGGCTTTTTCACGCCTAAAAGCGCAGAACCGCCGACCTGCTTGTAATCCATCTGCTTTCTCAGGAGCTTTATTTTTTTCAGCGAAAACAACGCTCCCGCCTTGCCTGCTCCGGAGAATATCCACTTGATCTTCCGGCTGAAAAACGCTCCCATGCCCTCATAGAGTTTCAGTGCTATATTTCCGGTGAAACCGTCAGTGACTACCACCTTGCACTCTGCCTTCGGCATATCTCTTGCCTCTATATTGCCGATGAAATTCAGCCCTGAGCTTTTCAGCAGACCGTATGTCCCGATCTCCAGCTCTCTGCCCTTTGAATCCTCCGCACCGATGTTGAGAAGTCCCACCGTGGGATTTTTTATTCCCATGACTTTCTCCATATAAGCACTCCCCATGACCGCAAACTGCACCAGCATCTCGGGGCGGCATTCTGTATTTGCGCCTGCATCGAGAAGTATAAAGCTGCCGTTCTCACCGGGAAGAACGGGCGAGGGTGCTATGCGCTTGATGCCTTTGATACGCTTGACGATGAAGGTAGCTCCCATGACGAGTGCTCCCGTGCTGCCGGCAGAGATAAAGGCATCGCCCTTTCCCTGTGAAAGGAGTGTCAGTCCCAGTGCCATGGAAGAATTTTTTCCCGACTTGATTATCTCCTTCGGTTCTTCATGTATATCAAAAACATCATCGGTGTGAGCGATCTCCATGCCGCTGAGACTTATGCCGTTTTCCTCAGCGCATTTCGTTATTTTCGGCTTGCTGCCGGTGAGTATCACTCCCACATCAAGCTCTTTGACTGCTTTTTCGCAGCCTTTCAGAACTTCAAGGGGAGCGTTGTCTCCGCCGAAAGCATCAACGATTATCTTCATATCCGACTCTCTCCATTTCATGTTTCAGCGACTCCACAGCACGCTGTGCATATGCGCTGTATTTTTCCCTCTTATCCTTTATCCTGACACCAAGATCGGGCAATATTCCCATATTTGCTCCCATCGGCTGAAATTTTCCGCTGTTGTAAGGATCGCTGACATACCTGCACAGCGCACCGATCATTGTGTCCTTTGGGAGAATGAGCGGTTCAAGAGCCTTTATCCTGCGTGCAGCGGATATTCCCGCAATAATGCCGCTCGCAGCCGATTCCATATATCCCTCCACGCCCGTTATCTGTCCGGCGAAGAATATCCTGCTGTCTTTTCTCATGGAGAGATCGGCATTCAGAAGTTCCGGACTGTTTATGAAAGTATTCCTGTGCATAACTCCGTACCGCATGAATTCGGCATTTTCAAGACCCGGTATCATGGAGAAGATCCTCTTCTGCTCACCGAATTTCAGATTCGTCTGAAATCCCACTAAGTTAAACAGCGTTCCCTCCCTGTTTTCCCTGCGGAGCTGCACCACTGCCCATGGACGTCTTCCCGTCCTCGGATCTGTCATTCCGACAGGTTTCATCGGTCCGAACCGCATGGTATCGACTCCACGTGAGGCAAGCTCCTCAATGGGCATACACCCCTCGTAGACCTTAAACGGGTGAGTTTCAAAATCATGCAGCTGAACACGCTCCCCACGGACAAGCTCCTCACGGAAAGCCTCATACTCCTCCCTGTTCATGGGACAGTTTATATAATCGGCATCGCCCCTGTCATAGCGTGAGGCGAAAAATACTTTCTCCATATCAAGGCTGTCGTAAGATACGATAGGAGCTGCCGCATCGTAAAAGCTCAGTTCACTGCTGCACAGGCGATGTATCTCCTCAGCCGCTTTTCCGGAGGTGAGCGGTCCTGTAGCAATTATAACGACTCCATCGGGGATCTCCGTCACCTCACCGGATATGACCTCTATAAGCGGATGCGCCATGATTTTTGCAGTTACACTATCGGAGAAACGCTCCCTGTCAACAGCAAGCGCACCTCCGGCATCAACGGAATTTTCCTTTGCGCACGGAACGGTCAGCGAGCCAAGCATCTCCATTTCATATTTAAGAAGTCCTGCCGCCGACTCAAGACGTGCCGCCTTTAATGAGTTTGAGCAGACAAGCTCCGCAAAGCCGCTGTATTTGTGGGCAGGAGAATATTTCTCCGGCTTCATTTCGTAAAGCCTTACGGGTATACCCTCCTGTGCGAGCCGCCATGCAGCCTCACAGCCGGCAAGTCCCGCACCGATAACACTTACATCAGCGTTCATTTTTTCAGCTCTCTTTCGTAACCGCAGTCCTTGTTCTCACAGATGAGCTTACCTGATTTTCCGCCTTTCATAAAGAGCGATTTTCCGCACTGAGGGCATATCTCTGCCGTGGGAACGTTCCACGTCATAAAGCTGCACTCGGGATATCCCTCGCAGCCGTAAAAACTCCTGCCTCTCTTTGATTTTTTCAGCAGCATTTTTTTGCCGCACAACGGGCAGTTTCCATCTGTTTCGGTAACTATCTTCTTCGTATTCCTGCATTCGGGAAATCCCGGACAGGCAAGAAATTTTCCGTACTCGCCGAACTTTATCACCATTTTCCTGCCGCAGAGCTCACACACAACGTCAGTCTCCTCATCGGGAACTTTCACACGCTTGCCGTCCATAGCCTCCTCAGCATTGCGGAGCGTCTCTGAAAAATCGTCATAAAACTCACGGAGAGTGCTCACCCAGTCCTTGCTGCCGTGCTCCACCTCATCGAGATCGTTCTCCATTTCCGCCGTAAATTTGGCATCGACGATCTTATTGAAGTGATCTTTCATAAGCTCGGTGATGACCTCGCCCAAACTTGTCGGCTTGAGAGATTTTCCCTCATGCTCCACATAGTGGCGTGAGGTTATGGTCGTTATAGTGGGGGCATACGTGCTTGGTCTTCCTATGCCGTTTTCCTCCATTGCCTTTATGAGAGATGCCTCGGTATATCGTGCAGGAGGCTGGGTGAAATGCTGATTTCCGGCAATTGATCTCAGTTTCACCGTACTTCCCTCGGTAAGCTCCGGGAGCATTTTTTTATTCTCATCAGAGGGGTCGGAGGACTCAACATACAGCGTCATGAATCCGGGGAATTTCACCGAATATCCCGATGCCCTGAAAATGCAGCCGTTCGCCTCTATTTCGGCGGAGACGGTATCAAGAAGAGCATTCGCCATCTGACTGGCGATAAACCGCTCCCATATCAGCTTATAAAGCTTGTACTGATCGGAGCTGAGACTTGATCTTACACGCTCCGGAGTGAGATCGGGCGTTGAGGGACGTATCGCCTCATGAGCGTCCTGTGCATTGCTTTTCGTCTTGAATACTCTCGGCTTGGGCGGCAGATATTCTTTGCCGTAGACAGTCTCTATATACTCCGCAGCAGCTCTTTTCGCCTCATCTGAAATTCTCAGGCTGTCAGTCCTCATATAGGTAATAAGACCAACCGCTCCCACACCCGAAACATCAACGCCCTCGTAAAGCTCCTGCGCAGCTTTCATCGTCCGCTTGGCAGTGAATCCCAGCCGCTTTGAAGCCTCCTGCTGCAATGTGGAGGTTATGAACGGAGGTGCGGGCTGCTTGTTTGTAACACGCTTCTTGACGCTTTTTACCGTGTACTGTGCGTTCTCCAAACGTTTTAGAAGTCCGTCAGCCTCGGCTTTTCCCGGTATCTCCGGTTTTTCGCCGTCAACGGAGACAAGCGACGCATCAAAGACTTTTCGTGAATCGGGAGCGGTGAATTTCGCATCTATCGACCAATACTCCTTCGGAACAAAGCTGCGTATCTCGTTTTCCCTGTCCACCACAAGACGTACTGCCACAGACTGCACTCTTCCGGCAGAAAGTCCTCTCTTGACCTTTTTCCACAGGAACGGGCTCAGCTCATATCCGACAAGGCGGTCGAGTATTCTCCTTGCCTGCTGTGCATTGACAAGATCAACGTCTATTTTATGCGGATTATTCATACCGTTCTTTACGCCTGTTTTTGTGATCTCGTTGAATGCGACACGGTTATTTTCCTCCATATTGAGCTTCAGCATCTGTGCGATATGCCATGATATAGCCTCTCCCTCACGGTCGGGGTCGGTAGCAAGATAGACCTTGTCGCATTTTTTTGCACGCCTTTTAAGCTCCTTGATAACGTCCTCCTTGCCTTTCATATCCGTATACTGAGGCTGAAAATCGTGCTCAGTATCAACTCCCATTTTTGATTTTGGAAGATCTCTTATATGTCCCATAGAGGCGATCACTTCATATCCCGGACCGAGATATTTCTGTATCGTTTTAGCCTTTGCAGGCGATTCAACTATTACCAGATCTGACATTTACAACTATCCCCTTACTGTCTGATTATCGTACAGCGTGTATATTTTTCCCGGAAGCGCCCTGACAACGCCAAGCATTTCCAGCTCTGTGAGTTCTGTCATAAGCTCACCGGCGTCGAGCTCCAATCTTTGTGAGAGCACATCTGCGTGGAGCTCACAGTCTTTGAGCATTTCAGCTATGCTTTTCTGTTTATCACTCAGTCCGTCAGGCAACGTGAATGCCTTTTTCGCCGGAGTTTCATTATTTTCAGCAGCTTTTTCCGTCTCACTGATATTATTTTCATACAGATCCTTTTTTTCCGGCGGCTTGACCTCACGGCTTTTCTTTTTCTTAGCACTTCTCTTGCCGGAAGCAAAAGCTGCCCTCTCAGACGGATACCATAAGCCGTCAGACGATCTTATATCATACAGCTCCATGCTGCTCTGACGGTTGATCTCCGCAAGAACATCACGGCTGCCCAAAAGCGGTATTGCGCCCTCGCTGAGAAGTCTTACATTCCCTGAGAAACGGTCGCCAAAGATATCGGCAGGCGGCAGACAGAACACCTCTCTGCCCTGCTCCGCCGCAATAGATGCTGTTACGAGCGAGCCGCTCCTTATTGAAGCTTCAAACACTATAACAGCCTGTGACAACGCCGAAAGTATCCTGTTTCTCTTTGGAAAATTATATCCGTGAGGTTCTGTTCCCGGAGGATATTCTGAAATGAACAGCCCTCCGTTTGATATGATCCTGTCTCTGAATCCGAAATTTCCCCTTGGGTAGTCAACGTCCACACCACAGCCGAGAACGCATATTGTCGGAAATCCCGCTTCAGCCGCCGCCATATGGGCAGTGATGTCAGTTCCCAGAGCAAATCCGCTCACGATAACAACACCGTTCTCGGCAAGCTCACGGCATATGGTATGAGCAGACCTCAGTCCGTAATCGGAAGCCTTTCTTGTTCCGACAGCCGTGACCTTTTTTCTGCTTTTCAGACAGGATATATCTCCCTTGTAATAAAGTACGGCAGGCGGATCGTAAATATGCTTCAGCAGTACAGGATACTCATTGCTGTCACAGCATATTACACCTATGCCCATTTTTTCGCATCTGTCAATATATTTCTGAGCCTGATCCAGATCTGTAGAGGCTATTTTTTCTCTTTCCTTTTCGTCAAGTTTTATGAGACTGTAATCATTGCGCAGTGAATAATATGCATCACGGGGCGTTTCCCAGAAATTCATAGCCTCCCGGATACGCTGACTTCCCGTACCGAAGATCATAGAAAGCCACAGCCAGTATTTTGTATCGTCCAGAATAATCAGCTCCCTTCACGAGTAGGTTTACTTCCGAAGCTCCCACATAAGGATACCTGCTGCCATTGCCGCATTGAGGGAGTCTATCGTACCGTTCATAGGTATCGTTACACGCCTCGTACACCGTGCAGCCGTTTCAGATGAGAGTCCGCTGCCCTCATTGCCTATAAGTACAGCCTGTCTGCCGGAAAAGCCGCATGAAGAGATCTCCTCAGCGTCCTTGTCGATAACGGCGGCAGATGTCTCGACACCGTTGCTGCTTAAAAGTCCGAAAAGATCTTCTTCACTGTCTGTGAGTGAGATCCTCATTCTGAATACCGAGCCCATCGTAGAGCGTATCGTTTTCGGACTGTACAGATCGCAGCAGCCGCAAAGCAGCGCACCGTCTATGCCGAGGGCATCGGCAGTACGGATTATCATTCCCAGATTTCCGGGATCCTGCAAGCCGCAAAGAGCTATATACCGCCCGTTATCCCCGAATATGACCGTTCTGTCACGGGGGATATGACATATCGCAAATACGCCCTGCGGAGTCTGTGTAGAGGATATCCTCCTGCCAAGCTCATCGGAGATAATTATTCTTCTTGCATCTCCCCGGTGATCCTCGGTCAGTTCACTGAACCTTCCGGCAGCCTGTTCGGTGAGTATAAGGCTGTGTAGCGCCGCATTCTCCCTGACAGCGTCCCGTACTATGCGGAATCCTTCCAACACGAATAAGCCGTACCGGGCTCGCTCTTTTTTTGAGGAGGAAAGCCTTCGATACAGCTTGAGAACAGGATTATCCTTTGATATTATGATGTTTTCCAACGACGGTAGCACCTCCGTACAAGGTATGCACAAGAACCTGCCCGCATTCTGTGCAGACAGGTTCTTATGATGTGTCCGTCACAGAAAAGCGATTCTTTCTGCGGACAATAAATTATCAGAGTGCAGCCTTAGCTTTTTCCGCAATTGCAGTAAATCCGGCAGCATCGTTTATTGCGATCTCTGAGAGCATCTTCCTGTTCAGCGAGATGCCTGCCTTTTTGCAGCCGTTCATGAATGTTGAGTAGTTCATTCCGTTGAGCTTAGCTGCTGCGGAAATTCTTGTGATCCAGAGCTGTCTGAACTGTCTCTTTCTCTGCTTTCTTCCGACATAAGCATAGTTGCCGGACTTCATGACAGCCTGTTTAGCCATCTTGAAGTGCTTGCTCTTTGCACCGAAATATCCTTTTGCCAGCTTGAGAGTTTTATTTCTTCTCTTGCGAGTCATCATTGCACCCTTAACACGTGCCATATTATTATACCTCCGAAATCCAGTATCATGACAGTCTTATGCTGTCACGTAAAATTTTTTGGTTCTCTGCACAGACAGAGTCTCACATATAAGGAACGAGCTTCTTGATAGTAGGAGCGTTTGCGTGATCTGCAACACCTGCGTTGCGTGCAATCCTCTTGCGCTTAGTGTCCTTCTGGGTGAGTCTGTGTCTCTTGTTGGTGTGCTGATATTTCACCTTGCCGTTTCCTGTGATCTTAAAACGCTTCTTTGCGCCGGAATGAGTTTTTACCTTTACCTTTGCCATTGCTATTATCCTCCTTACTTGGCAGTCTTGGGAGCTACGAACATGACGATGCTGCGTCCCTCCATTTTAGCTGCCTTTTCCACAGTGCCGACCTCTGAAACTGCCTTTTTGAATCTTTCAAGCAGCTCCTCGCCAAGCTGCGGATGTGCGATGGCTCTTTTTCTGAATCTCACTGAGACTTTGAGCTTATCGCCGCTCTGCAAAAATTTAACAGCCTGATTGACCTTTGTTTCAAAATCGTGAGTATCTATCGTTGAGAACATTCTGATCTCCTTGATAGAAACGATCTTCTGGTTTTTTCTGGCTTCCTTTTCACGCTTAGCCTGCTCGAAGCAATACTTTCCGTAGTCCATTATACGGCATACGGGCGGCGTTGCCTGCGGAGCTATCTTAACAAGGTCAAGCTCCTTGTCATAGGCTATCTGCTGAGCCTCTTTAGCTGATAATACACCGAGCTTTTTTCCGTCAGCGTCGATTACGAGAACCTCCTTGTCTCTTATCTCTTCGTTGATCTGCAGTTCCTGTTTGCTAATAGTCAAGCACCTCCGTTTAATTTGATATACCGACTCTCTTGCAGCCGCCGATACCCGTGAGTCTGTTTTGCGGCAAAATTCGGTACAATGAAACAAAAATGAGTGCAGAAACGACCCGCACTCACACATAACGCACCTGTCCCCTATTGGTGACAGCTCCGATATTGACCGTTTAAGCTCAGCCTGACGGTGAGAACGCATAGTCCTGCTTTGTTTTCCTAATAATTATACTCCATTTATTTCATGATGTCAATAGCATCCAAGGTTTTTGTAGATTTTCACAAAACATCATGATAAAATAGATTTGATTTTGTCCCATATAGCAAATCTCACACGATATTTTTTCGGGTGATACATTATATCACGTTCTTCATCTGAGAAAAGCTCCTCCTCTGTCTGTTTGTCGTCCTCAACAAAGCAGGCAGCCGGTATACACAGCGGAGGGTACATCACGCACCACCAGTTATGTCCCTGCGCACTCCCGATCTCCACTCTCAGCGCACGATACTCCCCGGCAGGCATGGTTATATCGCCGTAAACACGCTCATCAAAATTCATATTCGTAAGGACGGCTCTCACACTGTCATTGCAGCCGTTTTTGCGAAGTGTCTCCTCAGCGATATTTTCTATCAGAGCGAGATTCTCCTCTGCCAGCGCCTCTGCATCTTGAAGGTTTTCAGCTCCGGAAAAAAGCTCTCCGCTGCGTGACAGAAGCTCGTCACGAACCATGAGTTTCAGTTCCTGGTCACGTTCGCTGTCGGAATCAGCAAGGATATGCAGGCGGAGCACACTATTGCGCAGTTCATCAAGTCTTCTGCCGTCACCGATAAAGGATATGATGTTTGAGATAAGTACAGCAAGGATAAATCCCCATGTGAATATGAGCGTCGTATATTTTTTCAAGATTATCACCTCATATCCATTATCGCCGGTTTTCAGCCGAATAATCACAAACCGGAAAAAAGGTGCTGCGCCTCTGACCAAATTATGAAAATACCGCACAAAGTCCATCTGATGACTCTGTGCGGTATTGTTCTACTCCTCGCTGTCACTCCGGCTCGCAGCCGTGCAGAGACACATTGCGAAAACACCTACTGTTCCGCCAAGCATTGATCCTAAAATAAAACTGAGCATAAACATTCCTCCATGGTCTGACAGTATTATGCCCATGAAACCTTATTTTATTCAATGTCCAGCATTTTTATTATATCCTCTTTGGGACGAGCTCCCACCGAGCTTTTTACGATCGCACCGTCCTTTACAACAACAAGAAGCGGTATGCTCTCAACATGAAATGCGGCAGCAAGCTCCGGCTGCTCGTCAACATTGACCTTGCCGACCTTGACCTTTCCGTCAAGCTCATCAGCGATCTCCTCTACCACCGGAGAGAGCATCATACACGGTCCGCACCAGCCTGCCCAAAAATCCAGAAGGATCGGCAGTCCGCGGTAATTGCGCACCTCATCGTCAAAATTTTCTTTTGTGATAATTATTTCAGACATCTTGATCCTCCAACTTTTTATAGTAAAGCATACAGTGACAAAAGCCCTCAAATTCCGGATCGGCTATCTGATCACGAAACTCCGTGCACATACACTTATTCTCCGGAGTCCTCGCCACACGGCATGGGCAATAGCCGTCCTTACGGCGCAGACCCTCCTTGACTTGTTCCACGATCTTACTATCGGGATTCAGGATAACTTTCATTATTTCATAAGCTCCTCAGCCATAGCCTCTATCTGAGCCATATTATCGGCAGTCATGGACGATTTTACAGTGACGCTGTTCTCCAGCCATGTTATATTTTTTGACTTCTCAAACATACCCTTCATGACCTTTGCAGCCGTTGGTGCCCATGTACCGTTTTCTATGAGACCGATAGTACGGTTCTGATAATTTCTCTCGGTGAGATTCTCAATGAATTGCTTCATAAACGGGAAAATATCGTTGTTATATGTTGTCGTGGCAAGAACGAGCTTTCCATAGCGGAAACCGTCCTCCACAGCCTCAGCCATATCCTCACGGGCAAGGTCGCAGAAAACGACCTTGGGGCAGCCCTTTTCCGTCAGCTTATCCGCAAGAAGCTGTGCGGCAGCCTTTGTGTTGCCATACACCGAGGTATAAGCGATCATAACGCCCTCGGATTCAACTCCGTATGAAGACCATGTATTGTAAAGATCAAGATAATATCCGAGATCCTCACTGAGAACAGGTCCGTGAAGCGGACAGATGACCGAAATATCAAGAGCTGAAACCTTTTTCAGGACTGCCTGTACCTGAGCGCCGTATTTTCCCACGATGCCGAAATAGTATCTGCGTGCCTCGCAAGCCCAGTCTTCATCAGTGTCAAGAGCGCCGAATTTTCCGAAAGCATCGGCAGAGAAAAGCACCTTGTCACTGCTGTCATAGGTGAACATTACCTCCGGCCAGTGTACCATGGGAGCAAAAATGAATTTCAGCTCACGGCTGCCCAGAGAGAGCGTATCACCGTCCTTGACTTCAAGAGTCCTGCCGCTGATATCAGCGTCATTATAGAACTGAGCAAGAATGTTGAATGTCTTCGCATTGCCGACAACGACCGCATCGGGATATTCCCTGAGAAAGCTGCGTATGCCGGCAGAATGGTCAGGCTCCATATGATCGACTATGAGATAATCGGGAGTCCTGCCGCCAAGAGCCTCTTTCAGTCTGCCGAGCCATTCACCGGTAAAGGCAGCATCGACAGTATCCATAACAGCGATCTTTTCGTCAATAATTGCGTATGAATTGTAAGCAATTCCGTTGGGAACGTCGTAAAGTCCCTCAAACAGGTCGATCTGCCGATCATTCACACCGATGTAAATAATATTATCTGTAACTTTGTCCATTTTAAGCGACCTCATTTCTATAAAGATAATTCTATTATACCACAAAAGCGGCAGAAAATAAAGTTGCAATTGCAACAATCACAATTTATTTACAAAATCTTGCTCCGCCGGCCTGTCTAAGTCAGCATCGCACAAAGCACTCCTGACGGCTGTAAGATCCGGAATAGTCCGTAAATGTTCACAAAATAGTGTAGAATAATTCAAAAAAATAGTGTATAATTATATCAGAATATTTATTCGATCGGGCAGATCATAAGGAGGTAGTTTAATGAATATGGTTTTTAATGAAGAAAATATAGGAAAGCTCCTCGATGAGGCTATTTCAGAAAAGCGTATAGTCGCATATTATCAGCCGAAGTACGATGCCGTTACCGGAAAGGTCAACGGCTCGGAGGCTCTTGCACGCTGGATCGGCAAGGACGGTAAGCTCATCTCTCCCGGCGAATTCGTTCCGCTTCTTGAAAAAAGCACACTTATCACTAAATTGGATTGGTATATCCTTGAAGAGGTCTGCATTCTGCTCAGTGAAAGGAGAAAACGCAAGGCAAGAAACGTCACTGTCTCTGTGAATTTTTCACGTCTGCACACAAGTGAACCGACTTTCATAGAAAAGCTCTGCCGCATCGTTGACAAGTATGAGCTCCCTCACAAATATATAGAGGCAGAGATCACCGAATCAGCGCTTGCTCTTTCAGACGGAAAAAATATCATCGACTTTATCTCCGATATCAGAGATGCCGGATTCTCTGTAGCTATTGATGACTTCGGCAGCGGACTTTCCTCATTGAATTTCGTGAAGGACGTTCCCTCAAACGTGCTGAAGATAGACAAATCCCTGCTCAGCGGAAACTGTGAAAACGAAAAGGAGAGAATAGTCCTTGAAAGCATCTTCAGCTTTGCTCAGAGACTGAAACTCTCTACCGTTGCCGAGGGCGTAGAAACAAAGGAGCAGCTCGGATTTCTCCGCACCTGCGGCTGTGAGACGATACAAGGCTTTTATTTCTCAAAGCCGGTAACTGCAAGCGATTATGAAGCTCTTTTAGAGGGCGATGTCTCAGAGACAATGCCGGAGGATATCATCATCACTCAGCCGGCGGCAAGCGCAACACAGCTTTTGCTCGATGCCGTTTTCACGTGCTTTCCGCTTATTATAATGAGCAATCTCTCACGCAACAGCTTTTATATGATGGTCTATGAGAATTTCACCACCACGTCATGTCCGTCAACGGGAGTGTACAACGAACTGATAATGCACGGTGCATCTACCATGCACCCCGACGACCGGGAGCTTTTCATAAAGACTTTCGATGTTCAAGATCAGATAGATTCCTACAATAACGGTCAGAGAAAACGCCGTGTTGTTACACGTCAGCTTGGCGATGACGGAGTCTACAGACCGGTGGAGACGACCAACTATTATGTAAAAAATCCCTCCTCCGATGATATCCTTGCGATCACACTTTCAAGACCTGTAGAAGATCAATACTAATTTCACTCTAAAAGCTGTCTTTCGGGGCAGCTTTTATCTTTCGTAATCCCTGAGAAGTTTCGCAGCCACGGCAAGACGTGTCGTTCTGCTGTTCATCGCCTGCTTTTCAATGTACCTGTGCGCCTGTGATTCAGTAAATCCGAGGTATTGCATCAGAGTACATTTTGCCCGGCTGATGACTCTCATTTCTTCGATCTTCGTCAGTATCTCAGCACTTTCCGGCTCATGTCCCGCCATGCTGTTTTGCGAGGATACCGCCGCTCTGACAGCATTTCCGAACTCTGCCCTGCCCACCGGTCTTGAAAGTACGCACACACCGCTCTCCGAAAGCCTTTCCTCCGCATCGGACAGCATATCCCCGGAGCATATGAGTATCACCGGTGAATACTCCGCAGCCGTAATACAAAGCTCACATCCGTATTCATCGGAGAGAGGCGATGATACAACGATAAGCTCCTTATCGGGATCGTTTGCGATGATACGGCGTGCCTCATTTCCCGAAGAGACAACGGTGATCTTCGTAAAGCCCTCGGCTCTTAGGAGCTTTTCTTCTGCGGCAGTATTTTCCGCCTGTGAAACTATCAATGCTTTTTTCATGGTCATCAGACCTCCTCGAAAACTACAGGCAGCACCGCACTAATGCAATGCTGCCTCAGATAAACCGGAAATATGTTGAATCCTCAAATGCCTCTTTGTCTTCGGCAAGCTGATATCTTGTGACCTGACTCCTCAGCCTTGAAAACAGATCTTCACTTACCTCCTCCGGGAGGTTTTCTTTTACGAAACCGCTCTTCTCCGCAATATCGACCGCCTCATCAAGAGAGCTCGGAAGCGGCTGAAAATCGGCAGGAACACTCTTTTTCATCGTTGTGTCAAGGAGCGAGCAGTCTCCAGACCTTATGCCCTCCGTTCCGGCAGCAAGAAGCAGCCGAAACGCTATATACGGATTGCAGCAGGCATCGGCAGAACGGATCTCTATCCTCGGAGAAATACCGGGAGCAGAGGGGATCCTGATAAGCTGTGCCCTGTTCTCAAAAGACCAGTTCACAAATTTAGGAGCATATCCGATACCAAAACGCTTGTATGAATTTGTCGTGGGGTTCAGAAATGCGGTTATCTCACGTATTCTGCGGAGTATTCCCGAAATGAAGCATCTGCCCTCGATCGGCATTGTTTCGGGATCTGAGCCGAAAATATATTCTCCGCTTTTTTTCAGGCTGAGAGAGATGCTGAGTGCGCTGCCATGCTCCGCAGGAAGCGGCTTAGGCATGAATGACGCAAACAGCCCGTTCTGAGCAGCGATCGACTTTACAACAGTTTTATAGTGTACCATATTATCAGCGGCGGCAACAGGCTCGCTTTCACGGAATTCTATCTCATTCTGCGCCGGACCGTGCTTGTGGCATGAGCTTTTCGGATTCATGCCCATTTCCTCCAGTGAAAGACATATCTCACGCCGGGCATTTTCGCATTTATCAAGCGGTGCAACGTCCAAAAAGCCTCCCTTGTCGTGCGGGAGTTTCGTCGGCTCGCCGTTTTCGTCAAGCTCAAAAAGATAAAACTCACACTTCGTTCCCATTTCACAGGAGTATCCGTTAAGGCGCAGAGTATTTATATACCCTGTAAGGTGGCGGCGCATATCTCCCGGATAAATGCTGCCGTCAAGAGATCTGATATCGCAGAAAAACCTTACGACACGTCCCGATCTCGGTCTCCACGGCAGTACGGAAAGTGTGGAGATATCCGGTATGAGCAGCAGGTCGGAGACACAGCTGCTGAGACATGAGGCATCAAACGGTATGCCGTACTCAAAAGCGTGAGGGAGCTGATCGGGCATTATTGCCACATTTTTCAGATTTCCCAAAATATCGCAAAATGTCAGACGTATGAACTTGACATCGTTTTTCTCAACAAAATCAAGTATCTCTTTTGGGGCAGAGTTCATTAAAACACGACCTTAGAGTGGAATATAGGCATTGAGGTATTTATCCTCAAATTCATTGATAGGCATGGGTTTGGCAAAATAATATCCCTGAAAGACATCGCAGCCGTATTGTGTGAGCATATCCACCTGATATCTCGTCTCAACGCCCTCGGTGAGCACCTCCATATCAAGTCCCTTTGCCATTGAGATTATCATTCTGAGGATAAATTCACTGCGCTCCTTGTTTTCGGTCTTGCTGAGAAAGCCCATGTCGATCTTGAGGATATCCGCACGCATATCTTTCAGCGTATTCAGCGAGGAGTATCCGCTGCCGAAATCATCTATCTCAACGAGGAAGCCGAAATCTCTCAGTTTCTGTATCAGCGGAAGCTGTGCGCCGGGATTATCCATAATGGCTGTCTCGGTTATCTCAAGGTGGAGGCATTTCGGCGGAATACCGTATTTTATCACAAGAGAGGTTATCTCCTTGTAAACGTCAAGAAGATAGAAATCCTTCTGCGAGATATTGACCGAAATATAGTTATCCCTGAGTCCCATGTCGTACCACTTTTTCAAGCGGATACAAGCCTGCTCCCACATATAGCTGTCAAGCTGACTGATGAGACCTGTCTGCTCTAAAATGCCGATAAACTTATAGGGAGGGATCATGCCGTCCTGCGGATGTATCCAGCGGACGAGAGCCTCTCCGCCGAGAATAGTTCCGTTAGTGAATATCTGCGGCTGTATATACGCATGAAACTGTCCGCCGTTCAGAGCTGATTCAAATTCGCTGATGACTTTCTGCTCCTCTATATATGAATCACGGAGAGTGCTGTCGTAATAGGCAACAACGTTCTGATAGCTGTCCTTGATCGTTTTAATTGCAAGGTTAGCACGATCACACATGACGGACACCCTCAGCGAAGTGTCAAGCACTCTGTAAACGCCGATGTGAATATGTATCTTGAAGAAGACGTGCTTGGTGAATGCACTTATCTCGGAAAATTCGTTGAGAATACGCTCCTCATCGAAAAGCTCGGCAGGTATGCAGAGCGCAAAGCGGTCGGCGGTAAGTCTGCCGAAAGTGCAGTGCTCATCTGCCACAGAGCCAAGGATATTCGCAAGCTTCATAAGCAGGCGGTCGCCTGTTTCAGTGCCGAAAACGTCATTGACGATCTTGAAATTCTTTACGTCCGTACACATGATATAGTACGTTCCGGACGGAGCAGAATCTATCATGACTCTTGCGGTCTCATAGAAATACTCCTTGTTGAATATGCCGGTGAGCGAATCATGTGTCGCACGATATTTTTCCACTGAAAGTCGCCTGTTTTCATCGGTAGTATCATGGAGGATAAAGAAGCTGCCGAGATATTCAGAGTTGGTATCGAAAATGCTTTTATAGTCGATGACATAGCTGTGCATCTCACCGTTGACACGCCGATTTGAGCACCACTCGGCTTCAAGAGCGTGCTCGGGAATATTATTGGTGAGCCAGTATCTGATAAGATCATTCATTGAGTCTGCGTCAAGCTCATCGCCGCAGTACTGATCGGCATTTTTGTTGGAGTAGATGCATTTGCCGTCAACATCAATGAAGATAACACCGTCCTTCATATTGGCAAGTGTAAAGAAAAGCAGACGTTCAAGAAGAGCGCCCGGAATGTAGATCTGCGAGAAAAACATGATCTCAAATACGGCAGCAGCACAGATGAGCAAGGAAAAATCAAAGGCATACCTGAAATTCAGCCACAGTCCTCGGGAGGCAATAAGTACGCAAAGTGTCACCGCCGGCAGCGCATACCTGATCTTGTAAACTACCGGAGAGCTGTTCATTTTGCTGAAAAATGCGATCATCACAAGAGTGAATACGGCAAGCACATAGACAATATGTACAATGTACGGTAAGTCAATATTTATTATGCGATAAAATCCCCCCTGACGGATACCAAACTCCATGACGATACCGGTAAAGGGATTTATCATCATGAGGGCACAGTCAACGAGCATTGCGGCAGTGAAGCACAGCTTTTCCTTTTCAAAAAGCGGACGTGTTACCGTATACTCTCTTGTAAAATCAAGAAGCATCAGGACCGCTGCATCAATGAGACACACATATACCGTATACATCAGAGAAGCCGTCATCTTCTCCGGTATCAGGAAGATACTTCCCCGTGCAGCAACGGCGGCCGCAGTAACGTAAAGGAGCCTTGCTGTGTATTTCTCGATAGGAGCGCCCTTCGACTTTTTTTTACTGAAAATAATACAGCCTGCAACAAATAAGACTGCAATAAATTCAAGCGAAGCATATAACCATTTCATCAAACAATCACCCGAAAGAAATTATACACTTTGATTATATCATAAATAATGGCAAAAGTCAATATATACGGAAAAACACAAATTTTTTACACAAATAAATAATACAGCACTGCATTGTTGTGCGGTGCTGTATTTTCTGAAAAAATGCGGAGAACTTATATATCTCTTTCTATTGCTCTGCCATACTTTAAGCTTTCCTGACAGTCTATATATCGCTGATTCCTGCTCCCCCGGAACTTTATCTCCCAGTCACGCTGCTCCTGAATGAAAGGTCCGTCAATGAGTATATCGGTTACCGAAAGCAGATCATTCCATGCGTTTTCCTGCCGTCTTTCGTAAAGCTCCTCAAAAAGATATCCCGTATATGTGACGATATCAAGTCCGAGTGCTTTTATGCTCCTGCCAAGCTCTGCGAGAGCCTCTGCCTGACAGAACGGCTCTCCCCCACTGAATGTAACGCCGTCAAGCAGCGGATTCTTCTTTATTTTTTCAAGAAGCTCCGCCGTATCAACGAGATCTCCGCCGTTGAGGTCGTGAGTCTGCGGATTGTGACAGCCGGGACAGTTGTGAGGGCAGCCCTGTGTAAAAATAGTAAATCTTATCCCCGGACCGTCAACGATAGAGTCGTTTACAGTGCCGGCAATTCTCAGCTTCATTATATCACCTTACACACTGTGCTTTACACGATCGTGCTCTTCGGCTTTTTTTCCGTTATTGAAACGGTCAAGCGTTCCTACGAGATAGCCGGTGATACGGCGTATCCTGTCGAAGGCAACATCGTTGCTGTGCTCTTTTCTTCCGCAGCAGGGACAAGTATCACCTATGATGCCCGTATATCCGCAGCAGGGATCACGGTCAACAGGATGATTTATCGCACCATAGCCGATACCGGATTCTTTCATGCAGCGGACGATCTTTTCAAACGCAGCAAGATTTTCCAGCGGATCGCCGTCAAGCTCAATGTAGCTGATGTGTCCGGCGTTTGTAAGCTCGTGGTACGGAGCTTCGATCTTTATTTTTTCAAATGCGCTTATAGGGTAGTAAACCGGAACATGGAATGAATTGGTGTAGTAATCACGATCGGTAACACCCTCTATTATGCCGTATCTTTTGGCGTCCATACGTACAAAGCGTCCGGAAAGTCCCTCGGCAGGAGTTGCAAGAAGTGAGAAATTCAGTCCTGTTCTTGCTGATTCCTCGTCTATGCGTTTTCTCATGGCAGTGATTATCTCAAGTCCGAGTTCACGAGCCTCTTCGCTTTCGCCGTGATGAGCACCGATGAGAGCTTTCAAAGCTTCGGCAAGTCCGATGAATCCGACAGAAAGCGTACCGTGTTTCAGGACTTCTCCTATAGTGTCCTCCGGAGCAAGCTTGTCCGAATCCATCCAGATGCCCTGTCCCATGAGGAACGGGAAATTCCGCACTCTCTTCTGGCACTGGATATTGAAACGGTGCATGAGCTGATCTATGGCAAGATCCATCATTCTCTCCAATTTTTCAAAGAACAGTCCGACATTGTGGTCTGATGTTATCGCAAGCCTTGGAAGATTTATAGATGTAAAGCTGAGATTTCCCCTGCCTGTGACGATCTGCCGTGACGGATCGTAGTTATTTCCGATAACACGTGTACGGCAGCCCATGTAAGCGATCTCGGTATCAGGATCGCCCTCCTTGTAATACTGGAGGTTGTACGGTGCATCAATGAACGAAAAATTGGGGAAGAGCCGCTTTGCGGAAACACGGCAGGCAAGCTTGAAAAGATCGTAGTTCGGATCGGTGGGATCGTAATTTATGCCGTCCTTGATCTTAAAGATGTGTATAGGGAATATAGGTGTCTCGCCGTTGCCGAGACCTGCCTCCTGAGCAAGCAGAACGTTCTTGATGACCATTCTTCCCTCGGGAGATGTATCCGTTCCGTAGTTTATTGAGCTGAAAGGAGTCTGCGCTCCCGCACGGCTGTTCATGGTATTGAGATTGTGGATAAGAGCCTCCATCGCCTGATATGTAGCTCTGTCAGTTTCTTTCCAAGCGTTTTCGGCTGCAAATTTCTGTATCTTGTCAGCGATCTCCTCACTGACATAGTTAAGCAGAAATTCACGCTCTTTCTCCTGATAGCCGTTATCGTTCGCAAGAACGGGAACGAGCCCGTATTTTTCAAAGACTTCATTTCTGACGGATGCTGCCGCCTCTGATGAATTCTCAACGTTTCCTATAAGTGAGAGCGCTCTTGCAACGTTCTGCACATATCTTGAAGTATATGTCTTCTTGACGCCGTCAGCCATTGCATAATCAAATGTCGGAACGCTCTGACCTCCATGCTGATCGTTCTGGTTGGACTGTATGGCTATGCAGGCAAGTGCCGAATAGCTGGAGATGTCGTTCGGTTCACGCAGAAATCCGTGACCTGTGGAGAATCCGTTCTTGAAGAGCTTTCTCAGATCTATCTGTGTACAGGTCGTAGTCAGCGTATAGAAATCAAGATCGTGTATATGGATATCGCCCTCACGGTGAGCCTTTGCGTGTTCAGGTTCAAGGACGTACATTTCGTAATATTCCTTAGCAGAGACCGAGCCGTATTTCAGCATAGTTCCCATAGCCGTATCGCCGTCGATGTTGGCATTTTCACGCTTTATGTCGCTGTCCTTGGCAGGACTGAATGTCAGCTCATTGAGAACGCACATCAGATTTGTCTTCATTTCACGTGAGCGTGTGCGTTCATAGCGATAGAGAATATAAGCCTTTGCAGTTCTTGCGTGTCCGTTTTCGATGAGGACTTTTTCAACAAGATCCTGTATCTCCTCAACGGTGGGTATCTTTCCGGGATTCTGCTGCTCATAGACTCTGCACACCTCGACAGCGGCGTCCATAGCAACATTGAAATCGCTGCCGCCGCAGGACTGTGCTGCCCGGAATATAGCATTTGCGATCTTTTCGATATTGAACGGCACTTTTCTGCCGTCTCTTTTAATAATATGGATTATCATTTCTGTATTACCTCCACCACAATATATAGTGTTTCGTCCAAAACGTTCTATATAAGTATAATCCAAATACAGCCGCTTGTCAATTAGCAATATTCGACAATATACAAGGTGAAATGTATACAAAACTTTGTTCATATTGCATATTAAAACCCCGTATTTTGCGAAATATCGCCATATTTTGGAGCTCCTGCTCAAAAAAGGAGCACACCACAATATATTGTGGTGTGCCGGTTGTTGATTCAAGCCGTATGTGTGAGGATATATCCGCTTATTGCCTTGTACGCCGCATCGGTAAGAGTGCCGTTTTCTGCCGACCAATACTCATCAGCAAGCGTTCCGTCGGATTTTTTCAGAGCCGTATTTGTATCTATACAGTAAACGCCTATCTTCTTAGCCATATCCATGAGCCTGCTGTTGTAGTCGTTTATCGTGTCATTTGAAAGCGTTACATCAGAAGCTGTCACAGGCGGAAGCTGCATGATATAAATTTTCGTATCGGGCTGCGCATTGTGGAGATTCGTCACAAGATTGGAATATGCGGCTATCATTTCATCTGTAGAGGATACTCCCAGATCACTTCCCAGCATGATATAAACATTCATCGGCTTTTTGATCTTCATGATCTCATAAGCAGGCATTGTTCCGTATGACGAGGATATCGCCGTATTTCCGCAGTTAAGAGCATTGAGACGGTCGTTGCCCAGAACCTCCATGAAGCCGTTTTGCTTTGACATCTCAAGGAGAGTGCTGTCCGTTATCATGCAGCAATTCTCGAAATACGAGATATCAGCCGCCTGAGATTCCGGCACAGGATAGATCGGCTCATTTGGCTGTGCAGGCTGAGACTGAGCCTCGGAGGGCTGTATCGTGACCGCAGGCGAGGCGGTAGTCGTTACCGATGATGTATCCTTGCTTTCATCGGGAACAAAATCCCCCTCAAGATTGGCACGCAGCATATATAAACCGAATATTCCCAGAAATGTCAGTGCGAAAATAATAATGATAACCATAAAATTAAACCGGACTCTTGGTCTTCCACGCTTTTTGTTAGAGATCCGCCGTACATTTTTAGATTTTTTAGCCATATTAAAACTCCATAAGATCGTTGTCGTGATATATCCGATCCTTCAGACAGGATCGCTCACAATCTATTATAACCTATTTTTTTCTTATTTGCAAGATGTTTGCGATGATTTGTGCAACTTTTTTATACTTGCAAAATTTCACGATATGTGTTACAATAATATAACAGATGATTTAAGCGGACAAATTCTGCATCATCAGGATATGCGGTGCTGCTTAAAGTATTTTATACCGGTGGAGGAAATATCATGACCTACAAAGAAAGTTTCATTAAATTCATGGTTGACTGCGGTGTTCTCACCTTTGGAGATTTTACGCTGAAAAGCGGCAGAAAAGCTCCCTACTTCATCAACTGCGGCAACTATAAAACAGGCTCTCAGCTTGCTAAACTCGGCGAATATTACGCAGAGTGCATTCACGAAAACAATATCCCTGCCGATACTCTCTTCGGTCCTGCATATAAGGGTATCCCCCTTGCAGTGTCCGCAGTTGTGGCTCTCAGCAACAAATTCGGCATCGACACATCGTACTGCTTCGACAGAAAAGAAGCTAAGGATCACGGCGAGGGCGGTATGTTCGTAGGGAAAAAACTCACCGACGGAGAAAAAGTAATTATCATCGACGATGTTATGACCTCCGGCAAGGCGCTCAGAGAATCTATGCCTAAACTGAAGGCTGCCGCTGATGTCGATATTACCGGCATGGTCATAACCGTTGACCGCATGGAAAAAGGCACGGGAGAGCTTTCTGCTGTTCAGGAGGTCAAGCGTGACTTTGGTGTCACCGTATACTCTATAGTGACGATAGAGGATATCATTGAGGCTATCCGTGATAAGATAGTTCCCGGTACGGAATATCTCGGCAAAATGCTTGAATACCGTGAAAAATACGGTGTATAGGCGATCTGTAAAAATATTATTTCAAAAGGATTCATATGCAGATAGGTTCGGGATCGGTTGCATGGATTCTTATCTTGCTGTTGTATACGTCTATCATTATGCTTTGACCGCTGCAAACACGTGAGCTGACGATAAGCTGTGCAAGATCGTTTTCGATCAGCTCGGTAACTCTGCGCCTTATGGGACGAGCACCGTATCTGTCAGTCTCTTTTGATCCTGCCACAGCTTCCGCCACCTCCGGAGAATAGGATATCCTTATGCCTATCTCCCCGGCACGCTTTTTCAGATCATCAAGCATTATCCTGCTGATCTGCACAAGATCGCTGTGTTCAAGCTGACGGAACACCACTATCTCATCTATCCTGTTGACAAATTCGGGCGAGAACATTTTTCTTATCTCCGTGAGGACTCTCTCATGCTCGGTTTTATCCTTATCTCCTGTGAAACCGAGTGACGCTCCGCTGCCGATCTCTCGTGCGCCTGCATTGGAGGTCATGATTATTATACAGTTTTTGAAACTCACACGCTTCATAGAGGAATCCGTGAGTATGCCCTCATCGAGTATTTGCAGCAGAAGATTCAGCACCTCCCGATCTGCCTTTTCTATTTCGTCAAATAATATAAGTGAATAGGGATTTCTCCTTACCCTTTCGCAGAGATTGCCGCTCGTCTCGTTATATCCCGCATATCCCGGAGGCGCACCGATGAGCTTTGATACGGAATGTTTCTCCATATATTCTGACATATCTACCCTTATGAGATCATTCTCCGAGCCGTAAAAGCACTCCGTAAGAGCCTTTGCAAGCTCTGTCTTTCCCACACCCGTCGGCCCTGCAAAAAGAAATGACGCTGTGGGACGCCGGCTGTCTCTCAGACCGGATCTTGCTCTGCATATAGCCTCCGTGATCTTGCGGACAGCATAGTCATGCCCAACGACCTTCTCCGAGAGCCGCTTTCCGAGGTTTTCAATTCCGTCCGCATCGTCCTGAGTTATCTGAGCAAGGGGAATACCTGTTCTTACCGATATCACCGACATCAGGTCTTCCTCAGTCAGACAAAGCTCCTCTCGGTTGATCATACTGCTGAGGTCAGAGAGACTGACGCCCTTTTTGCTGAGGTCGATATACTCCGAATCCTTTGATATTCCGTTGCTCCGGCGGAGCTTAGCGCAGGCGCAGGCTTCATCAAGCACATCTATCGCCTTATCGGGAAGACAGCGGTCAGAGATATATCTCACCGACATTTTTACCGTCTTTTCGATGATATCATTGCTTATTGATATTCCGTGAAAGCTCTCATAACTGCTTTTCAAGCCTTTTATTATCTCGATGCAGCCTGCCACTCCCGGTTCGCAGACATTGATCGGCTGAAACCGCCTTTCAAGCGCAGGATCTTTTTCGATGGATCTCTTATACTCATCAAACGTTGTCGCACCGATAATGCGAAGCTCTCCTCTTGCAAGCTGCGGCTTCATTATGTTTGCCGCATCTATCGAGCCTTCGGTAGCTCCTGCACCTACGATAGTGTGGATCTCATCAATAAAGAGTATGATATTCCCTGCCTTGATCGCCTCCTCGATACAGCCCTTTATGCGTTCCTCAAAGTCTCCGCGGTATTTAGCTCCCGATACCATAGAGGCAAGGTCAAGAGCAAATATAAATTTGTTTTTCAGCGGATCGGGAACGAGATTTCGGGCAAAAAGCTCAGCAACGCCCTCAACGATAGCAGTTTTTCCGACCCCTGCCTCTCCTATAAGGCAGGGATTATTTTTATTCCGCCGTGAGAGGACTTGCAAAACCCGTTCGACCTCCTTGCTTCTGCCGATAAGAGGATCGTTCTTTTTCAGTGAAACGATATCCGTGAGATTTCTGCCATACTTGAAAAGATGCGGAAGATTTGAGGCTCTCGGCTTTACGCTCGCATAAAGCTCGGCACGCAGCTCATCGGAATCTATTATCTCAAGAGCCGCACATAACCCCGTAAGACTGCCTCCGACCTTTTTTATAAGGCTGAAAGCAAAGCATGAGGTGTCACGTATAATGGCTGCAAGAATGTGCTCCGGAGCTGCCTGTTTCTTTTTTGAGCCGGCTGCTATCCTACAGGCATCATCAAGAATGCGTCTGCTTTCGGGAGTGAGGTATCTCTGATTCAGTGAGGTCGGAGCACCCTCGCCCACAACAATTACTATCTCCTGCCGCAGATCGTCATATGCAACACCGTTTTCTACAAGGATATTAGCTGCTTCAACAGTATCATCGTCACTCAAAGCAAGCAGGATATGCTCGCTCCCCACATATGTGTGCCCCAGTCCCGAAGCAAGCCTGACCGCATTGGCAACGAGCCTCACCGATTTTTCCGTAAACTTTTCCTTGTTCATTTAATGCGCTCCTCTCGTACAGCGAAATTGATCCTTTATATTGTACCACAAACGAGTGTGAAATACACCGGAAAAAATGTCGCCGGGCAGCGAACACTGTCGGCGGCAATATATTTTTATTTTTTAACTTGATCCCGTTCCATATTCTGTAACACTTTTTTCCGTACGGCATACTATGTAACATGAGGCGCAGAAAGAGCGTTTCAAATACATTTTCTTTAAGGAGTGTTTTTTATGTGTAACTCAAACTTTGGCGGAAACAACTGCTGGTGCATCATTCTTGTGATCCTTCTCTTCATCATTCTCTGCTGCGGCTGCAACGGCAACAACAGTGATAACGACTGCGGATGCGGCTGCGGAAACAACAACTGCGGATGCTGATCTCCTAAGCAGCGCTGCATACCTCAAGAGCTGCTCCTGTGAGCTTTCAGAAGTTCACAGGAGCAACAACAAAAAAAAGGACTCTGTACACACTTATTCAGAGTCCTTTTATAGTATGTTATTTATACAGAGAGTTTTACCGTCTTGTTTCTGCGGTTTGTCAGTATCGGCTGTGAATTACCGTTCACGCAGTCAGCGGTGACAGTTACCCTTGCTATAGAGCCGTCTGACGGCACAAGATACATCGTATTCATGAGAACGCCCTCAAGTATCGAGCGAAGACCTCTTGCGCCTGTTTTCTGAGCTATTGCCTTTCGTGCGATCTCTGCAAGAGCCTCGTCCTCGATCTCAAGCTCTATATCATCATACTCAAAGAGTTTCTTATACTGCTTCACAATGGCATTCTTAGGCTCTGTGAGTATCTTTATGAGTGCGTTTTCATCAAGCTCTTCAAGGACGGTTATCACGGGAAGTCTTCCCACAAATTCGGGAACCATTCCGAATTTTACAAGATCTTTCGGAATGACTTTCTTGAAAATATTATTCTTTTCTTCCTTGTGAGTCTTTATCTCGCCGCCAAAACCGATGGGAGCTTTACCGATACGCTTTTGTATCTGCTTTTCAAGCCCGTCAAAAGCTCCGCCGCAAATAAACAGGATATTCTTGGTATTTATCTGAATTACCTCCTGATTGGGATGCTTTCTGCCGCCCTGCGGAGGTACATTTGAAACCGTTCCCTCAACGATCTTCAAAAGCGCCTGCTGAACTCCCTCACCGCTTACATCACGTGTAAGTGAGGTGTTTTCGGATTTTCTTGCGATCTTGTCGATCTCATCAATATAGATTATTCCCTTTTCAGCAGCCTTGATATCGAAGTCAGCAGCCTGTATCAGCCTGAGCAGAACGTTTTCAACATCGTCACCCACATATCCTGCCTCTGTGATAGTCGTTGCATCTGCAATTGCAAAAGGAACTTTCAGCAGCTTTGCAAGCGTCTGGGCAAGAAACGTCTTTCCCACGCCCGTAGGTCCGAGCAGCAGCACATTGCTCTTCTGAAGCTCCACGCTGTCATCTTTTTCACCGTTTTTGCCCTGCTCCTCCTGACTGAGTATACGCTTGTAATGATTATATACAGCTACGGAAAGCGATATCTTTGCCTCGTCCTGTCCTATAACGTATTCATCAAGAAAATTCTTGATCTCAACAGGTTTGAGAAGATTTTCTGCCGAAAGCACGGACTCTCCGTCTTTCTTTTTGGAAGTCCTTCTCTGCTGCTTAGTACCTGTTCCGAAAATCATCTCATAGCAGTAACATACACATTCATCGCATATATTCGCAGAACCGGCAGAAAACATACTGTGAACTTTGTTCTCGCCCTTTCCGCAGAAACTGCATGACTTGAAATTTTCAACCATGTAAATGACCTGCCTTTACCTTTTTGCTAAGACCTTGTCGATCAAGCCGTATTCAAGTGCCTCCTGAGCTGTCATGTAGTTATCACGCTCAGTGTCGATCTGTATCTGCTCCAGCGGCTTGCCTGTATTTTCGGCAAGCATTTCATTCATACGCTGTCTTGTTTTCAGGAGGTGGTCCGAATGTATCTTTATATCAGTACACTGACCCGAAAGTCCTCCCGAAATAAGCGGCTGATGTATCATTATCTCGCTGTTGGGAAGTGCTATACGCTTACCCTTTGCTCCTGCGGCAAGAAGAAATGCTCCCATAGATGCAGCCATACCGATACATATCGTTGATACATCGCATTTGATATACTGCATCGTGTCATATATTGCCATTCCGGAAGTAATAGATCCGCCGGGGCTGTTTATATAAAGTGAAACGTCCTTTTCGGAATCCTGACTTTCAAGGTACAGAAGCTGTGCCACCACAAGGCTTGCGGTAGTGTCATTCACCTGATCGGATAACATTATTATCCTATCGTTGAGAAGTCTGGAGAAAATATCATACGATCTCTCTCCACGGCCGGTCTGTTCAACAACGTATGGTACTAAGCTCATATTTCATCGCCCTTTCTTATCAGACTGCATGACGGATATTGTCATATCCTGTCGCTGCATATTTCTAAAAGTGTTGTCCCACAGTGAACTTTGTGGGACAACTTTGTATCTTGGTATTATTCTGCGCTTTCCTCAGCAGGAGCATTGTCCTCAGCAGCGCTTTCCTCAACGGGAGTATTGTCCACAACAGCGTTTTCCTTAACAAAATCAACTGCTTTCTGCACTTTGAGATCCTCAACATAGTCAGCCTCGGGGATAACTCTCTTTACTGCCTCAATGTCAACATTGTTTGCAGCAGCTATCTCCTGAAGACCTGCATTGATCTCATCTTCGCCGATCTCTAAATTCTCGATCTCGGCGATCTTTTCAAGCGCAAGGCGGAGCTTTACCTCACCGACTGCTCTGTCTCTGTATGTCTCTCTGAATGAATCCATATCCATTCCGGTATATTGGAAGTACATTTTCAGATCCATTCCCTGACTTCTGAGCTGCTGATCAAATGAGCGCACGAGTGCATCTATTCTCTGCTCGAACATACAGTTCGGTATCGGAGAATCCACCTTATCAATAAGCTGTGTCATGATGGAGTTCTCAAAGGAGGCATCAGCCTGTTTTACGGCAGCCTCTTCAAGCTTTTCCCTGATGTCAGCCTTATATTCATCGACAGTGTCAAATTCCGTAGCATCTTTTATGAGATCATCGTTGATCTCGGGAAGCTCCTCGTAGCTGATAGCCTTGAGCTTCGTCTTGAAGACAGCCTCTTTGCCGGCATAGTCTGTCATCTGATAGTCTTCGGGGAAAGTAACGTTTACATCAAATTCATCGCCGATATTGTGACCTACTATCTGATCCTCAAATCCGGGGATAAACTGACCGCTTCCCAGACGCAGCGGATGATCCTCGCCCTTGCCTCCTTCAAAAGCCTCGTCGCCGAAGAATCCCTCAAAGTCGATGATGACTTCGTCATCCATCCGGGCAGCTCTGTCGTCAACAGAGACAACACGTGCATTCTTTTTCCTTATCATTTCGACCTGCTTTTCAACGTCCTCGTCTGTTACCTCACGGACGATCTTTGCAGCCTTGATGCCCTTGTAACCGGAGATCTCGACAACAGGCTTTGTGATACATACTGCCTTGAATTCAACGCCCTCTGTCTTGCTTATGGAGCTTACCTCAAGGTTGGGAGTATCCACAAGATCAAGTCCCTCTTCACGAACACCGGCTTCTACCTCCGGTCCGACGAGAGAATTGATCGCTCCCTCATAGAATGCCTGCTCTCCGAATTCTTTTTCAGCCAGCTTACGAGAGACCTTGCCCTTTCTGAATCCGTTGATCCGGATATTTTTCTTCTGCCGCTGATATTCCTTTTCAACGGCAGCTTCAAAGGTTTCGGGATCAATAGTGAAAACCAGCTCAGTGGTGTTTACATCTGTTTTTGTTGATGATTTCAAGCTCATGATTAAATTGTCCTCCATTATTTATATAGCACAATGCAATTGGGAGCGTAATGTAAATAAGTATGGTAATTGCATATGTGATTATTATACCACATAACAGAAATTTTTTCTACTAAATTTTTCCACTTCTACATATTAAACAAATTAAATCACTTTTTCCGGAATAAATTGTATAAAATCCCCTGATATAAGGTGGAAATTTATATCATCATACACTCCCCTGACGCAAAGCTCATGGGCAGATCTTCCATGAATGTGACCATAATAGCAATCACTGACCTTGTAGCGGTAGAGTATCTCGAGAATGTCATAGTTGAAATTTGTCCCGAATATGGGAGGATAGTGCATGAATACAATCGGTTTCAGTCCTGCGTTTACCGCTGAAAGCACCGATGTCTCCAATCTCTGTACCTCACGGCGCAGGACCTTTTCGTCCTGTGCTTCTCCCGGGATATTTACCCAGCCGCGTGTCCCGCAGATGCCGTATTCTCCATACCCGAAGTGGTTATTATGCAGTATTTTTATTGAACAGCAGCCCTCCGCCGCAAGAAAATCCTCCATTTTCTTTTTGGTCGTCCACCAATAGTCGTGGTTCCCTTTGAGAACGATCTTCGCTCCGGGCAGCTCCTCTATGAACCGGAAGTCGGGAGCTGCTTGTTCAAGGCTCATTCCCCACGAGATATCTCCCGCAAGAACGACCGTATCCTCCGGCTCGATCAGCTCCTGCCAGTGCTGCTTTATAAGCTGCTGATAGTTTTCCCAGCCGTTGAAGATCTCCATAGTCTTCTCGGGAGAACCAACGCTCAGGTGAAGATCTCCTATAGCAAAAAGGCTCATATTCCAAGCTGTGACAGAACGTAATTTTTCTGTTCCGTTTTGTCGATAACATCACAGAATCGCTCCGGCTTATTTTTGAGATCCGCAAGCGCAGAAGGCATCTTCGATCCCGAAAGCTCTGCCAGTCGGTATGCCTTGGAGTATTCATCAATGTCTGATGCCTTGCCCTCAAGTGCCTCGAGAACTGCCGGACTGAACTTGTACGGACTTGCCGTTGACGCTATGATCGTGCGTGTAGTATCTCCCGTAGAAGCCTTGTAGTCGTTGTATACCTTAACTGCCACAGCAGTATGTGTATCGCAGACGTAGGAATACTTCTCAAAAATATCGTGAATAACAGTCTTTGTCTCATCGTCATTGCAGAAACCGGCGCAAAACTCGTCTTGAATTTTTTTCTTTACTTCATCAGTGACCTCATATCTGCCTTCCGAAGCAAGTTTGCCGAACCACTCACGTATGACCGCATCATTCCTGTCCGTCATGAGATAGAGCAGTCTTTCAAGATTGCTGGAGATAAGGATATCCATTGACGGCGACACCGTTGCATAGAAACGGCGGTTTCTGTCATAGACTCCCGTATTTATGAAATCTGTCAGTACATTGTTTATATTCGATGCGCATATGAGCTTGTTCACCGGAACTCCCATATGCTTTGCATAGCAGGCTGCAAGGATATTGCCGAAATTTCCCGTGGGAACTACGATATTGATCTTTTCGCCGGCATTGATATCGCCGTCCTTGACAAGCTCAGCATATGCGGAGATGTAGTAGACGATCTGCGGAACAAGTCTTCCCCAGTTGATCGAGTTGGCACTGGAGAACATCATGCCGTTCTTGTCAAGCTGCTCCTTGACATCGCTGTCTGTGAAGATCGCTTTGACACCGTTCTGACAGTCATCGAAATTTCCTTTGAGAGCGCAGACTCCAACATTGTCGCCCTCCTGAGTTTTCATCTGGCGTTTCTGCATGGCACTTACGCCGTCTTCGGGATAGAATACAAGTATAGATGTTCCCTCAACATCACGGAAACCCTCAAGAGCCGCCTTTCCGGTATCACCCGATGTAGCGACAAGAATGACTATCTTTTTATCCAATTTCATTTTTTTTGCCGATGTTGTAAGGAAATATGGCAGTATCTGCAAAGCCATATCCTTGAAAGCACAAGTCGGTCCGTGCCACAGCTCCAGCATATATGTGCCGTCAAAGAGGTGGGCAAGCTCGGCAATGCTTTCAGTCTCAAAATTCTTTGTATTGTAGGCACTTTCAGTACACAGGCGTATCTCAGCCTCGGTGAAATCAGTCAGATATTTTGAAAAAACAAATGCAGCTCTTTCAGCATAGCTCATGCCTCCGAGAGAAACGATCTCATCGAGAGAGAGCTCGGGTATCGTCTCAGGGACGAAAAGTCCGCCGTCAGAAGAAATTCCCCGGGCTATAGCCTCTGCGCTTGTTACCCTGACATTGCTGTTTCTTGTGCTGTTATAGAACATAATATCACCTTTCAGAAAATAAGATCATAGCCGGTAGCATCATATGCGTTCGGGATATAATCTATCCGCAAAATCGCCGCATCATCTGCAATGACCTGTGCTATGTCGAACCGAGGCTGCAATTGTATGGGATTTTTCGTGCAGTAATCAGCAGCCGTTTTTATTATAAGTCCTTGTTTTCGTTTGTTCACTGCCTCGAAGCCGCCGACCATACTGTCCGGCTTGCGTGTCTTCACTTCAACGAAAGCAATATACCTGCCGTTTTCAGCAATTATGTCGATCTCTCCGCCCTTGATCCTGTAATTGCGTGTGACGATCCTGTATCCCTTTCCTGTGAGGTACTCGCAGACCTTGATCTCACCGAGCCTGCCGATCTCACTTTTCGTCATAGAGCTTTTTCAGAAATGTCCGGCGGTGGACAGGCGAGATACCGTATTTTTCTATCATCTCATAGTGGAGCTTCGTACCATATCCCTTGTGCTGATCGAAGCAGTATTCGGGATATTTCTCAGCAAGCTCACGCATATACCGGTCACGGGCGACCTTTGCCAGAACAGATGCTGCCGCTATAGAGGCAGACAAGGCATCTCCCTTGACGACAGTCCTTGCAGGACACAGCAGCTCCGGAGCCTTATTGCCGTCAATGAGAGCCGTATCCGGCAGAAGACCGAGTCCCTCCACAGCCCTTTTCATGGCAAGCATCGCCGCATTCAGTATATTCAGAGTGTCTATTTCATCAACAGAAGCCGAAGCGATGCAGTAAGCCTCCGCTTTTTCCTTTATTACGCCGAAAAGCTCCTCACGCCGCTTTTCCGAGAGCTTTTTGCTGTCGTTGAGATAGTCTATCATCACACCGTCATTCAGCACGACTGCCGCAGCATAGACATCCCCGGCAAGAGGACCTCTTCCCGCCTCGTCGACACCGCACACAACAGGAAAGCTCTTTCGCACCTGCGAATCAAAATCAAAAAGCTCCTTATGTAGTATCACTCTGCTCATTGCTTTTTCTCCGGCGGAAGTTCAAGGGTGATGCGCCCCAGCTTACCGCTTCTGAATTCATCAAGTACGGTTATCGCCGCACGTTCCGTATCTATTTCTCCGCCCGAGATCATCATGCCTCGCTTTCTGCCGATCTTTTCAAGCAGCTCCGCACCTGTGTCTTCGGGGGAGATCTCTGTCTTATAGCGTTCTTTCAGCGATGCCGGGGAGTTTTCCGCAAGATATGTCAGCAGTTTCATGGCAAGAGCTTCTCTGTCGAGTATTTCGTCATTTACAGCGCCCGTTAAAGCAAGCCTTACCGCAGCCTCCTGATCCTCATACTTGGGAGCAAGCACTCCGGGGGTATCGAGCAGTTCAGCGTTATCTCCGAGTTTTATCCACTGCTTTGTTCTGGTGACGCCCGGTCTGTCCTCTGTCTTAGCACGCTTTGAGCCGACGAGCTTATTTATCAGCGAGGATTTTCCCACATTTGGGATACCTGCTATCATCAGCCTTACGGGAGCACCCGTCATTCCGTTCTTCTGCCGCTTTTCGATCAGATCGCTGAGTATGCCCTCTCTTATAATTTTAAGGAGATCCTTCACTCCCCTGCCCGATCTGCAGTCGACAGCCGCAGCATCCCGGCCGGTGCTTCTGAAATAGTTTATCCATTTCTGAGTTGCACGTTCATCGGCAAGATCACACTTATTCAGCAGGATAATTCTCGGCTTTCCCTTTGTGAGTCTGTCCATTTCGGGATTTCTGCTGCTGAGAGGTGCTCTCGCATCAACGAGTTCAGCCACAGCATCGACCAATTTAAGCTCAGAGATTATCATACGGCGTGTCTTTGCCATATGTCCGGGGAACCACTGTATCTGCTTCATTTCGATATTATCCATTTCACATCTCCATTGATGCATCAGGCTTCTTCGCCCAGATAAGTCTCCTTATAGGAGTTTACAAGTATCCTGAGTTCATCAAGAGGTGCATACCGAATAATAGCCTTGCCGATTATCTGATCCTCTTTGACAAGACCGACCCATATGCTTCGGCTGTCTGACGAATTAGTCCTGTTATCGCCCATTACGAAGCAGTAGCCCTCCGGGACTGTAAACGGGAATTTTCCATCAAACGCACCTGAGCTGCTTGTAACGGCGTTCAGAGCAAGGTACGGCTCATCAAGGACCTTTCCGTCGACCTTTACACACCAGTTCTGCGGATCGGGGGCAGAATTATCTATCTCTATCGTCTGGTTTTCACCGGCAATGACTCTTTTTATGATGCACTCGATAAGGGGATTATTTGAAGGATCCTCCTTGTAAGGCTTTCCCTCGTTGTCGAGGAAATATGCGGCATCATTGTTGATGACCACGATATCGCCGTATTTCGGCTTCCCGTAAACAGTTGTCATGAACACTCTGTCGCCGTCATTCAGCGTGGGATACATAGATTTTCCCACAACATTTACGGGATGAAGTATATATGTGAACACCAGCATCATCACAAAAACAGTGATGAGCGTTGATTCAGCGATCTCAACGATATCATTCAGCAGACTGTTTCCTTTTTTCTCACCGGAATGCTCCGTATCAGAGCCGTCAGTCTGTTCCCCGATCATCTCAGTTTCTCCGTCAACGGTTTCATTTTCGGCTATATCAGCTTCTTCGGACGATCCCTCCGGCAGCTTCAAATCTTTATTCTCTTCCATAATGTACCTCTGCATTCATGTTATGGGCAACTCTGAAAAACCGCTTTTCCCAAAAGAGCTTTTTAGAGCTGCCGTTATGTTATACTGATTTAATTCTAAAAGCTGCGCAGGATCTGCGGCCGGACTGTGCCTGTTACAAGGAAAAGTGACGAAGCCGTACTGACGTATGTCGGGTCACTTTGACACAGTAAAAGGTGCCGAATCTTCGTTACGCCGGGTTTTAGAGTGAGATCAGTATTCCGGGAGCATAGCTCCCGGTATAGCAAAAAGGGGACATTAAGTCCCCACGACACGCTCAGACAGTAAGCCTCCTGCCTGAACACAGCCTGAAGCCTTGAGCCTGTTTACATACCGCCCTCTGATGCAAACAGCAATTATCTGACGGCATAGATCCCGTTTGTCTGCGTCACAGTACTCACCATACAAAAAGTATGCTTTCGTCCTCTTCCTTGACAAACAAAATTTCTGCTCGTCATCTGTTTTGTCATTTGCATCAGATGGCGGCATACGATATCCGTTGCAGATGCTGTAGATCTGCTTGCCATCCGCAACAGATCCCGACCGGCTCTTACCGGATCTGTTCCTTGACTTTTGCAGCCTTGCCCACTCTGTCTCTGAGGTAATAGAGCTTTGCTCTGCGGACTTTACCGTATCTTACGACCTCTACCTTGTCAACAACAGGCGAGTGAAGCGGGAAGACTCTCTCAATACCGCAGCCGTGAGCTACACGTCTTACAGTGAATGTCTCGCTGATACCGCCGTGCTTCTTGGCGATAACTGTTCCCTCAAAGATCTGGATACGGCTTTTGTCGCCCTCCTTGATCTGTACGTGTACTCTCACAGTATCACCTACATTGAACTGCGGAACATTTTCCTTCATACTTGATTCGCTGATGAGTTTAAGTGCATCCATTTGCTTTTCCTCCTAAAATTTCCGAACATTCTTACCTGTCCTGATGAAGAAGTGTTCAGCATTCACTTCATCACAGAAAAACATTGCCGTACAGCGGCGTTCCGCCTTAAAGGGGAAATGCAGGCAGCGGACTGCTCGATTTAATGTCTTTCGGCATTAATTCTCATTCGTCTGACCGCAGTATTTAAGCCGCAGACAGTCCGAACGGATCTCAAATGCTTTTTAATTATATCACACTTCTCCGAAAATTGCAAGCATTTTTACAAAAAAATTTCATTATTTTCACAGAGTATGGCTGTCCGGCAGACTCCGAGTATCTCAAACGGCTCAGTATCGGCATTTTTCAGCGCATCAAGAAACAGCGTGGGATTAAAATTCGTCTGCGTTCCTGCCGGAAGTCTCATCACAAGCTCTGATATATTTCCGCTCGCTTTGCAGCTTATTATCTCTGTAGAGGGCTTTATATCAACTATTTTAGCACCTTTTTTCGTCTTTTTTTCTACGAGGATATTCTCCCCTGCCATAAGACGTTCAATATCACCTGAAAGTCTCTCCGGATCATCAGCCGTGAGACGGATAACATACTCTGCCTTTGCGATCGCCGTCACCTTGCGTATCGGCTCACTGACCGAGCGTATACTCATCCCCTCCGGCATAACACTGTTGAGGCATCTGCGCACCTCGTCAAAGGGGAGCGGCTCATTGAGGTTGAAGTCAAGTATCTCACAGATGCTTTCATATCCCAGTGAGAGAGCAAGCGCAAAGGAATAATACGGGTGGGGATTAAATCCCTCTGTATACCACACAGGCAGCCCCGAGCGGCGGAACGTCCTCAGCATACAACGGTTCAGATCAAGGTGAGAGATATACTTCGCCCTGCCTGTTTTTTCAAATACAGCTCTCAGTCTGATCAAAGCAGCGTCCTCCTATATGCTTATTCACTCCGCAGCCCGAGCATCTCTGCCGGCAGTTGGGAGTTGTCTCTCCGCGGTGAGCAGTTTTGTTTTCCCTGATAAGAAAATCCTTTGAAACGAAGAAATCTATATGATCCCACGGAAGTATCTCATCATAGGAAAATCTCCTGTTTGCGTAAAATCCCGGATCTATCCCGCATTCGTCAAAAGCCTCCGACCAGCGGTCAAAGCGGAAATATTCGCTCCAGCTGTCGAATTTGCAGCCTTTTCTCCACGCAGAATATATCACATTGCAAAGCCGCCTGTCGCCCTTGGCAAGAACAGCCTCGAGAATACTCACATTCGGGTCATGATAGCTCACTCTTATCTTCTTCGTCTTGACAGAGTCAAGGAGCAGTTTCTGCTTATGCTCTATCATCTCACGTGTGTCCTGCGGTTCAAACTGGAACGGCGTAAACGGCTTCGGGACAAATGTCGCTGTACTGACAGATACCTGCACTCCCCTGCCCTTGGGACGATCTTCTATGGTATAATAAAGATCCGCAACACGCTGTGCAAGCTCGGCTATACCAACGATATCTTCATCAGTTTCGGTCGGAAGTCCCATCATAAAGTAGAGCTTTACTCCCGTGTATCCGCCCTCAAATGCGATCCGGCAGGTATTCATTATTTCGTCCTCGGTAACATTTTTGTTGATGACATCTCTCAGGCGCTGTGTACCTCCCTCTGCGGCGAATGTCAGACCGCTGCGGCGCACCTTTTTTATCTTTTCTAAAAGTGACTCCGAAAAGTTATCCGCTCTCAGAGACGGCAGCGAGAGATTTATCCTTTCGCCGGCGGTATAGTCGATGAGCTTTGTGAGCATGGGATCTATCTCCGAGTGATCGCTCGTGCTCAGCGAAGCAAGAGATACCTCATCGTATCCGGTATTTTCGCACAGTGCCTTCGTTTCAGAGCATATCACCTCGGTGGATTTTTCACGGAACGGTCTGTAGATGAAACCTGCCTGACAAAAACGGCAGCCTCTGATGCAGCCCCGAAGGACCTCCACAGATGCTCTGTCATGAACTATCTCCGTAAACGGCACAACAAAATTATCCGGATAGTAAACCTTGTCAAGATCTTTGATAATACGTTTTCTGACAGTTTCCGGCGCTCCGTCAGTGACCTCCATGCGCCGTATAGTGCCGTCTTCATTATAATAGAAGTGATAGAACTGCGGAACGTATATTCCCTCAATACAGGCGGCACGGCGCAGGAAATCACGGCGTGATGCTCCCTGAGACTTCATCTCGTGATACAGATCCATAAGCTCAAGGTTGACCTCCTCGCCCTCTCCCATAATGAAGATATCGAAAAAGTCGGCAAGCGGCTCAGGATTGCACACACACGGTCCGCCGGCAACAACGATCTGCGTCAGCTCATCGGTGCGGTCACGTGAGAACAAAGGTATTCCTGCAAGATCAAGCATATTCAGCACGTTGGTGTATGAAAGCTCATACTGCATGGTAAATCCTATGAAGTCAAAATCTCTTATGGGATCGAGGCTTTCAAGCGCATAGAGAGGTATTTCATTTTCACGCATTATCCGCTCAAAGTCCTCTCCCGGAGCAAAACAACGCTCACACCAATAATTCTCCCTTTCGTTGGTCAGGGAGTAGAGTATCTTCATGCCGAGATGCGACATTCCGATATCGTATGTGTCCGGAAAGCAAAAGGCGAACCGCACATCTACCTTTGACTTATCCTTGACGATGCTGCCGACCTCTCCGCCAATGTAGCGTGAAGGCTTCTGCACCGACAGCAAATGTTTTTCAATTTTTTCTCTCAGCATTTCATACTCCCCTCACCGAATCTTATGGGCAGCAGGTCGCTAAGCCTGAACCAACCGTTTGACAGAACGATCACAAGATCGTCACCGCAGAATTCGGAAAGGACCTGCAAACACGCTCCGCACGGAGCACACTGCTTTGAAAAGTTACCATTGCTGCCTCCGGCAATTGCTATGGCACGGAAATCACGTACTCCCTCGGAGACCGCCTTGAACAGGGCTGTACGCTCCGCACAGACTGTAAGCGAATAGGAGGAGTTCTCAATATTGCAGCCGGTAAACACTCTTCCGTCAGCGGCAAGAAGAGCCGCACCCACGGAAAATCCCGAATATTTTGAGTAAGAGTTCCCGGCAGCTTCTACCGCCATGGAAAAAAGCTCTCCGTTCGTCATGATATCACCTGCCCTTTCCCACACGGCGTTTTTTGCCGTCGGGAGTCATAATATATGTATTATCGAGCCGGCTTGCAAGATCGCCTATAACGGCTCTCCTGTACTCATTGCGCAGTGCGGTCTGCTCTGCCTTTTCAGGATCGGTAAGCCCGCTTGTCCGTGATTTTCGGGCAAGCTCGTTTATCCGATCAATTTTTTTCTGTTCCACGATATGCACCTCGTTGATTTTAATATACTCATATCTTATCATAAATTTACAAATAATTCAAGCTTTTATACCGGATTTTTCTTTTTTACTGTGATATAATTTTTATGGAGGCGATATTATGTGCAAAACTGCACTCGTTACAGGCGGCGCAGGCGGTATAGGATCTGCGGTCTGCCAAAAACTTGCCGATGACGGCTTCTTTGTTGTGGTGGGATATTTAAATTCTGCGGAAAAAGCCGAGACTCTCTCACGTGAGATCGGCGGTGCTGCCGTAAGATTCGATGTATCTGACAGAGATGATGTCTTCCGCACCATTGAACATATCAGCAACACATACGGCGATCCCGGACTGCTTGTGAACAATGCGGGAGTCTCTCACATCGGACTGTTTCAGTCGGTTTCGGCTGAGGATTCACTTAAAATTTTTGAAGTAGATCTTATGGGAACGCTGAACTGCTCGAGAGCGGTGCTGCCTGCCATGATAAGAAACAGATGCGGCTGCATAATAAATATCTCCTCAATGTGGGGGCAGTGCGGTGCATCATGTGAAGCTGACTACTCGGCATCGAAAGCCGGAGTCATCGGTTTCACAAAGGCTCTCGCCAAGGAGGTCGCTCCGTCAGGCATCAGGGTCAACTGCATCGCTCCGGGGTTCATCATGACCGGAATGAACAGCCGTTTCTCGCCGCAGGAGCTTGAAGATATCCGCAGTGAGATACCTCTCGGAGCTTTTGGCGAGCCTCGTCATATTGCCGATGCCGTATCATTTCTGGCATCGCCTCAGTCGGAATACATCACCGGTCAGACTCTTGCCGTCAACGGCGGAATGGTCATATAGGAGATTTGCTATGATTTCAGAAAGACTTAAAAAGCAGATAGGCTTCATGCTTGAACTTGACAAATTGAAAAACATTTACAGACAGACATATGTGCTCAATGAGGACAGAAAGGAAAACGATGCGGAGCATAGTTGGCATCTTGCTGTTCTTGCGTTTACATTGGCTGAATATGCCAATGGACCGGTGGACGTGCTGCGGACTATAAAAATGGTGCTCCTCCATGACGTGGTGGAAATTGACGCCGGAGATACATACCTCTATGACGAGGTCGGCACCATCTCAAAGGCTGAACGTGAGGAAAAGGCTGCACAGCGCATATTCGGTCTTCTTCCCGACGATCAGAGGGAGGAATTCTACGGGCTGTGGCGTGAATTTGAAGATAAAATTTCTAACGAAGCAAAATTTGCCGGCATACTTGACAGAATGCAGCCTCTCCTGCTGAATTACTCCAAGGGAGGCATTTCGTGGAAAGAACACGGCATACACAGCTCACAGGTAAAGCAGCGTAATTCCGGATTTTCCGGCACCTCAGAGGAGCTTGATGAACTTATACAGGCTGTTATCAATGACGCTGTCAAAACCGGTCTTCTCATATCAGACTAAAGCGCATATTGTTAATACTGATCTCATTCCGAAATCCGTGCGGGATCTCCGCAAATATTCCCGGGTTTTAGAGCGAAATTAGTATAAAGTGCACAATTTTACAGTATTTTTACAGTGCATTATTACAAAAGCGATGAATTTTGTGACAAAACGGTGAATTATTATTTTTCTCCTTGAAATTTTTTTATTTTTGTGGTATCATTTCAGTCGGAGTGTATCAAAAAACAAATTTTAATGGAAATTATCGGCTTTTTCCGCTGATTTCCCATCTATAGGAATTTTTTGAAGGGATGATCGTTAATGGCTAAAAAGTCTGTGGATAAAGTAAAAAGATCCGCCGTAAATGCTTCCGAAATTCCGGAGAATAATACCGGAGCAGCTGAGATGAGCGATGTTTCAGAGCCGTTGAAAAGCTCCGGCACAGCGAAGTCTCCCGAAAGCAATAAGCCCTCATTTATAAAAAGATTGAATGACAAGTGCAGGGAAAATTCCCAAAGATTCAGCAAATTGAATATCATACTTCTTATCATTTTCCCCCTGTTCATATCAAGCATGGCTGAAATAATCCAAGGAAAAACAATTACATATTATCTGCATTTTCTGACAGATCATCCTACCGTAATGATATTCAACATTCTTACCACATCGCTTATCTTCATATTCCTGCTGGCACTTTTCAAAAGCGGCCGGCTTGCCGTCCTCGTTCACAGCATTATTTATCTCGCTCTGAGCACTACCGAGCTTTTCAAATACAATACCAACGGCAACCATCTTCTGCTCTCGGATATGAGACTGTTCAAAAGTGTCAAGAACCTTAAATCCTTTGCCTACATAAAGATCACATGGGCACTTGTCCTTGCGTATATCGTGACGATAGCTTTTATCCTGATCGTATTCTATTTCAATCCGAAAATAAAAATACGGCCCATAAATCGTGTTATCGCTGCAACAGCCTGTGTGCTCTCTTTTGCTGCGATCGTTATGGTTCCGGGATTCTACGACCCGGTATACAAATTTTTCAAGATAGATACCACCGCTGCAAGCAATGATATTCTTCTAAAGGAAAAATTCGATAAGAACGGCTTCCTCGCATTTCTCGTACAGACTGCCTCGGAGGACTATTCAAACCGCCTTGTCGAGCCCGATGACTACGATAAAAACCGCATTCAGCAGGTGATGAATGTGAACGCCGTTACGGGCGGCGACTTCAACGGCGGTGTAAAACCGAATGTTATCTTCATTATGAGCGAATCATATGCCGATTTCCGAGTCTTCGACCGGCTTGATGTTGACGACTCATACTATGAGTATTTCGACAAGGCCTGCGCCGAGGGAAAAAGCGGCACTATCATTACTCCCACCTATGCAAGCTGGACGGTCCGCTCGGAATTTGAACTGATGTTCGGTCTTCCCGTAAAGGGTATCAATGATCCGAATATGCCGCAGAGAGAGCTTGCCGAACGTGATCTTCCGTCAATGGCTCAATATTACAACAGCTGGGGATACAACACCGCCTATGTACATCCTTTCATCGGCAGCTTCTACGGCAGAGAGACAAAATATGCACATCTCGGATTCAAGAATATGCTCTTCCATGATGATCAGACCGGTGAGACTGATTTTACCGTTGATATAAAGCATTTCGGAACATACGTTGACGATGCCACTGTTTTCGATCAGCTCATAGATCTGGTGAATACCTCCGATGATCCTATATATATACACACTACGACCATGCAGAACCATCAGCCCTATAATCAGGGAGAAGATCCCGATGATGAATTCGGCAACTACCTCACATGGATCAAGCATACCAACGAGGATCTCAATGTATTCCTTGAGGAGCTCGCAAAAATAGATGAGCCTACGCTTGTTTTCTTTGTCGGCGATCACTTCCCGTCACTCAGAGGCGAAACGAGTGTCTATAATCAGCTCGGTCTGACCGGTGAGAATTGCAGTCAGCTTTATGAGCAGAAATACTTCCTCTGGAGCAACTATGATGCCGATTTTTCCTCTGTACCGGATGAAAAATTCTCATTCTTCTATATGCCGTATGTCATCCTGAATATTATCGACGCTCCTCATGATGCGTTTATCGAGAAAATGATGGAATTCATGGAGACACTGCCGATCTATTCTACCTCCTATGACGACAGTATACAGCATAATGAGGAACTTGACCTTTTAACTTACGATCGTATCGTGGGAGATCTGTATTCTGCGTCACCTGTAACAAAATAAGGAGTGTAGTCATGAAGGATATGAAAGAGAATATCTGCGCTGAGGTGTATTCTCCGGTCAATGAGGAGATGCTTGCCGTAAATGTCGGCAGCGGCAGCCTTGAGGTGCTTGCGACTCCGGCAATGATCGCACTCATGGAAAAGGCTGCTTGCAAATGTCTTGGACCCTTTCTTGAAAACGATGAAACCACTGTCGGAACAGAAATGAATATCCGCCACACCTCTGCGACACCTCCGGGAATGAATATTACCGCAAGAGCTGAGCTTTCCTCAATAACCGGCAGAGAATTCACATTCAAAGTCACTGCTGAGGACGATGCAGGGCTCATTGGTGAGGGAGTACATAAGCGTTTCCTTGTTTACGGCGAAAAATTCACCGCAAAAGCTAAATCAAAATTACCATAATGAACATGGGTGTTCTGTTTCACGGAACGCCCATTTTTCCGCATAAACATTTCACAGAAATTATCTGTTTTTTCTATTTGCTATCATATTTTTATCACATTGAAGATTATAATTATACTTGTAATGATGAGGTGCTCCTTAGAGATCAAGCATGATTGAAAACAGCCTGCGCAGTGTTTCAAAATTAAGAATGCTCACAGCACCTCATAAGCGAAAGGATGATTTTTATGTCAGACAATTTCAACGATTATCAGAACGGTACCGATAACATCGAAGAGCCGGTAACTCCTCAAAACAGCGGAATGACAGAAAACGTTTATGAATACTCACAGTACCAAAGCAGCAGTCACTCCGAAACCGGAAACGATTCCCCTGCTGCCTCGTATGCATACGTTTCAGAAAACTCCGCAAAAAATAAAAAGCCCCGGAAAAATCGAGGACTTAAAGCCGTTGCATTTGTCCTCTCACTGGCTATAGTCGGTTTCGGATCGGTCCAAGGCTATAAAATATATAACGAAAGCAAGAGCAACAGCAAGCTGTCTGAGCTTGAACCGTCAGAAGAAACGGTTTCAGATGATACCAAACAGCCGATCAGTGCTGTCGATACAAACAGCACCGATAAGGATATGCCGAGTCTTATTCAGCTTGCATCACGTGATGATGCAAAATCCATCCCGGATATCGTGGAGGATATAATGCCCTCAGTTGTCGGAATATCCGCAACATTCAGTGTCACTGCCAATTACGGATACTGGGGAACAGGCGGCACTCAGCAGTTTGTTGCTACCGGCACAGGTATCGTTATGACCTCTGACGGATATATCGTCACAAACGCCCATGTGATCTACGATGACGAAACTTATAACGCCGGTGAAGCTATCGAGGTCTCTGTTCTTTTCAGCGATGAAAGCAAACAGGATGCCAAGATCATCGCCTATGACACTGAAACAGATATCGCCGTCCTCAAGGTCGATGCTAACGGGCTTAAACCTGCCACGTTCGGCGACAGCAGTGATCTCCGTGTCGGAGAGCTTGTAATTGCCGTAGGAAATCCTCTCGGTTTTGATCTGTTCGGCTCTGTCACAAGCGGTATCGTATCGGCTCTCAACAGACAGATCACTATCAACGATAAGAATATGAACCTTATTCAGACTGATGCTGCTATCAATTCCGGTAACTCGGGCGGTCCGCTCCTCAATAGCTGCGGTCAGGTCATTGGGATCAATTCAGCAAAAATGTCCTCCAGCTACGGCAGTGCAACTGTCGAAGGTCTTGGTTTCGCTATTCCGATCAGTGATGCAAAGGTCATCATCGACGATCTTATCAACTACAATCATGTAAAGGGCAGACCTCAGATCGGTATAACTGCATCAGATGTTACTGAGGCTTACGCAAGCTACTTCAACATTCCGATGGGAGTGTATGTCCGTACCGTTGAAGAGGGCAGTGCTGCCGATCTTGCCGGTCTGCAGATAGGCGATGTTATCATTGATATCGAGGGTGAGGCTATTACTACCTCAGATGAATTAAACAAGGTCAAAAACAAATATAAAGCCGGAGATACGATAACTCTTACCATCAGCAGAAACGGTCAGGATATTCAGGTAGAACTCACACTTCAAGAGGAAAATGCCGGCATGGAAGATCAGCCTGCCGTAAAGAACTAATACACGAACTCTCCCAATAATACATCTTCTCCTTATAATAGTGCTCCCTAATGATCTGATAGATTTTTAGGGAGCACTCGTTTATCAGACTGCAAATTGCCGTCCATACTATAAGAAAAACAGCCGTACTAAGTACGGCTGTTTCCTGATTTGTCCCTTACAACAATCATTTGGAATTATTTATCTCTGCCTGCCGCTTATTGTGCAGATAGCCGCCGACAGATCATCAATGCACATTATATCATGCACATTAACCGCTTTTTTTCAGGCAAACTGCCACCAGTCAAAGTCAATATCTCCGCTGAATACGAAGTAGATATCCTTACTTCCGCTGAGAGGATCAATAACAGGAACTGTTACCTCTGCCATATTTCCGCCTGCCTCGATCTCCGCATATGTTACAACAGATCCGCTTGTGCCGCCTGTGCATACCTTGATAGCCGCACCATTCTTTGATGAAGCTCTTATAGTCAGCGTATCAGCTCCCTTGGAGAAGTCAGCACCGCTTACCTTTATCCAGCTTCCCTTCGTACCGGATACAGTCGTATCTCCCGATCCGTTTACATCAATATCCTTAGACTGATTTGACATTGTCTCTGCCTGTACCTTTGCATACGGATCGAGCTTTTCGATCTGTGAAACACCCTTGAGTGAACCCTTGCAGGAGAGGTCAAGTCCGGAAACAGAGATCTCATCTATCTGAGGTGTACGATAATTGAGATTTTCCATGCCCATTCTGTCCTCAACTATTCTTGTGTGGTAAAGCATATAATACTTGTTCTTGAACTGAACTATCGAGTGGTGGTTATTTCCGCCGCCGCCCATATCACCGGGATTCGGGAATACGACACCCTTGTAGGTGAATGGTCCGAGAGGATCATCGCTTGTCATGTAAGCGATCTGTGCATTGCTGAATCCGTAAGGATTACCGCCTGTATTCCAGTTTGTGCAGTAGCTGTAAACATAGGTGTTACCGATCTTGTTGATGCCCGAATCCTCGAAAAGATACGGAGGATTTATCGTTACAGGTGTTCCTGCGAGGCTTATCATATCATCGCCGAGCTTGACAGCACGTGCCGTTCCGGGATCTGCTGCCTTGCCGTTGGGAACTCCGCCGCCGAAGTAAAGGTAACCGGTCCCGTCATCGTCAACGAGTACAGCAGGATCGAACATCCATACAACGCCGCTGCAATTGGGAGTCTGTCCGGTAACAAGTGCATGACCGAGAGGATCGGACCAAGGACCTGTCGGACTGTCGGCTGTGAGTACACCGATTCCGCCGCCGCTGTTTGCAAAGTAAAGGAAGAATTTCTCCTTGCCGTTTATTGTCTTGTGGCAGGCAGCAGGTGCCCATGATGCGAATGCCCATTTTGCAGCACCGTTTGATCCTGCAACATTGATAAGACCGTGATCGGTCCAGTTTACAAGATCAGCCGTTGAAATGCAGCTTATCTCCTGAACATCGTAAGAATTCTCTTTGATCTGACCGTTGCTGTATTCAAAGTCATCATTTGTCATATAAACATAGAGTCTTCCGTCATATACCATGTAGCCGGGATCAGCTCCAAAACGCTGTGTATAAAGAGGATTGTTCTCACCGTCAAGCTTGTAGCTTCCGGCAGGTGATACTGAGGAGAACAGTGCCTCCATAGCCGCTGTGTCAATTTGTTTTTCCGCAACAGGGAATTCATTTATTCTTCCCATGATGTAATTCTGAATGAGGATCATATCAGCAACTTCATATTTGCCGCTCCGGTCAACGTCAGCAGCTTTCTTTGTCGAGTTGTCGCTGATGCCCTTGATGAGTCCGTAACGGGCAGCCGCCATATCAAGAGATGTGATCGCTCCGTCAAAGTTGAGGTCACCGAGAATAACGACCTTTACTTCCGGCTGTCCTGCGCCCTGAATGCCTGTTCCGCCAACAGCGCCGATAGCTTCGTCAATGTAGAAATTATTTGTAGTTTCCTCTGTCTCGATGTAAATGTACATCTGAGATGCATCCTCGGGGATCCTGTAGTTCGTATTTACAAGCTGGAGCCACTTGCCCTTGACGCCTGTGCCCTCAGCGATAGTGTCATACTGTGTTTCACCCTCGCTGTCCACATACTGTAACTTCATGAAAAATTTATCAGTGTCAGGGCCGTCAAAATATGTTACATTTGCGCTGAAGCTGAATTCCTCGCCGGGCTTGAAGGGATTTGCCGGAAGTGCTCTCTGCGCACCGTTCCATGCAGACTCTCTGCCCTCAACAAGAAGTGCTTCATTGCCGACATAGCTTGTGCGTCCGCTGGTGGAAAGCTCCGCAGAGCCTCTGCCGCTCCATTTTTCAAGGTCTCCCTCGAAAGGACAATGATAATACCAGCCGTATTCATTAGGCTCAACAATATTGCCCGAACCGCCCTGATAATTGCTGCCATCGCCCCACTGAGACTCCGGTATCATGGAGGTCAGAGTAGTGTATGCGAGCTTTGGCTGATTGTTCTTATCATACAGCAGTGCATCAGAACCCTCCTTGAGCCATGAATTGGCATCGTTAGGTCCCCAGATCGCAATGAGAGTTACACGTCCGGTCGACTGCGGATCATCGTTCCAGTCCATAGCAGCCCGGAATATAGCCTCGTACTTGTTTGCCTGATCCTGAAGGCTGTATTTTCCGTTCTCAAGGCTTATGTCAAGCTCTGTGATCTGCACGTCGCAGCCAATGGAGAGGTATTTCTTCATTGCCGCAATGTATGAATCTGTTCCGGCAAAGCCTGTAGCATTTGCAGGTACGTGAGACTGCATTCCTACGCCGTCAAGCACGCCTTTTTCATACAGGGATTTACACATATTGTAGATGCAGTCACGCTTGTGATCCCAGTACTCGTTGTAATCATTGTAGTACAGTTTACAAGTGGAGGGAGCGTATTTTCTTGCATATGTGAACGCTTTCTCAACGAAGACGTTGCTTCCGTAAACCTGAACATATGCAGATTTTCCGCCGCTCTGATTATTGTCGCCGGGCTCTCTTGCGCCGCCGTAGTTAGCTGTGCGGTTAGCATCATCGGATACACATTCGTTACAGATATCATACGCAAAAAGATCAAGCGTAGGATACTGTGTCTGATAGAGATCAAAAACATTCTTGATATAGCTTTCAAGACGCTGATCCATTACATCAGCACTTACCCAATTGCCGTTTGCATTGAAGTTTTCTTTGAAAAACCACGAGGGAGTCTGGCTGTGCCATACAAAAGCATGGCCTCTGAATCCGATATTGTTCTTGATGCAGAAATCAATGATAGTGGATGCCGCATTCAGCGAAACTCCTACGTTTGTGCCGCTGCACTTGGACTGTACGAGCACAGAATCGGCCTTTGTCTCGTTTTCGCACTCAACAGAGTTGCAGTCCTTTATTATATTTGCCGTGATAGCGCTGTTTGCAACTGTTCCGCCGCTGCCCCAGCCTGCATTAAGGATATTTCCCACACGGAAGTAATTTGCGAATTCATCTTTGAGACCCTTCTGTGCAGAAGCGGCAAAAACCGCATTTGCCTTTTCTGTCTGCTCCGTTGTGATATTCAGCTCATCAAAAATAAAGTCGTTTGTAGTATCCGTTGTAACCGTGATCCTGAATTCGCAGCTGTTCTTCGGAGCTTTATATTCTGCGGTGAGTTCCGTCCACGCTCCGGCAGCCGCATCACGGGAGGCAAGCTCGATCGTTGTCTCCTCTTCGGTATCCATATCAATGCAGGTGAGCATTACATGGAAACGCTCTGCGGTCTCACTGTAGACATTTATGCTGTATTTGTAATCTACATCTCCCACGAGGTAAAGTCCCTTTGAGGCCTCCGCACCGTCTGAGGGCACCTGCCTTCCCGAGACGAGCATACCTCTTGTATTGTTCAGACCGATACCATTCAGTGCTGTGACATCAATATCGACGTCAGTACCATGCCAGCCCTCATAAGTTACTTCAAAGTCGTTGTGAACGATCTCAGAAGCATATGTTTTCTCTGCCGTAAATTCCGGCAGCAGCGGCAGCATTCCCGCACAACATACAAGGGATGTGGCAGCAGCAACAATTTTCTTGAACGACATACTATTCCTCCTTAATAATATTTTTTTACGAACTAATGTATTGCACACAATACATACATAGTTTTTTCATTGATATTATTATACAATTGTTAAGAAATTGTTACAACCCACATTTTGCAGATTGAGTGGATAAAATGAAGATTTTTATTGAACAAATTGCACTATTTCATGTTCATTTCCGACAAACGTTTCTTTATTGCCGCATAAGCCTCCGCCGGATCGCTGATGTTCAGCACAGCCTTATCCATAGGACAGATATCGGTATCCTGACGGTTGCGTATCTCCTTTGTCAGAGTGCCGTAATAAGCCGTTATTCCGTGAGATGTAAGCATCTGAGAGCCGGCTTCGCTCATAACATCGGCGTAGACTTCAGTCACTCCGAGAATAATATAAAGCATTGCCGCCGCTTTTCCGACGATCTTGTCAGCCGCACAAAATCCGCAGCAATTATTTTTTTCAATAAATCCGAGCAGAGGCTTTACACCGGTCTCATTGCTCGTGTACAGTATATCTCCCTTGCACAAAACACAGGAGTATCCGTGTTTATGCATTGTTTCGCTTGCCGTCCGGGTGTCACTTCTCATTGCGTTTCAGATTCTCCACACGGTAAACGATAAGAGGCAGAAGTGCCCACTGGAGAGCAAGACCGAACAGTCCGGCAGAAATACTCGTCCAAATGATGGAGACGTTCATTGTTTTGCCGAATACATAAACTGCCGCAAGTATAGCTCCTGCACGGACGATCCTTCCTGCGATCTGTGCGATAACCACCTTTGCGATAGTGGGGATCTTTGCATTGCGAACAATACCTGCGAAAAGTCCGTAGCTGAAAAGCTCGATCATCATGAAAGGCAGCATTACAGCTCCCGGCATACCGGTCAGCGCATAGCTCACGAGAGGTCCGAGCAGACCTGATACCGCTCCGGCATACGGACCTGCAAGAAGTCCCACAAGAATTATCGGCAAGTGCATCGGCAGGAACGTTTCACCGAGAGCAGTTCCCATACCGGATACTGCACCGATCACATGAAAGATCTGCGGCACTGCAACAGCTCCGATAACAGCCAATACAGCAGCGATCGTCTGTGCCTTGAATGAAAGGCGTGGTTTTGAAATTGCGTTTGAATTTGTCATAAATATTCCTCCTGACTTATTTATAGTGTCCACGTTTATTCATCAGGGCATCTCCGAAAGCTTTTTACCCAAAAGTTTTCACAAATACCCCGACTGTATTGTACCATATTTTCCGCAGATTGTCAATAGACTGACGCATCAATGTAAAAAAATCATTGACAAGCAACAAAATCAAGAGTATAATATTATAGGTAACGTCAAAATGATTTGCCGTTTGGTATAAGTGTTATGTTTATTACTTCGGCAATGATTTATCGATAACATCAAGTACCTTATCAGTACTATTGTACAGAGATTAGTTTGACTATATAAATAAGAACTATCGATATTTAGTTGCCGAAGTAATAATTCATGGCAGTACTGCCGTATTGCTTTTTAAAAAGGAAGATGATCGTGATGCATAAACTGTCTCACGCTTTTTCTGCTTTTGTTTTAACATTTTTACTTTTGTTCTATGTTCCTCTGCCCGATACATTCGCCGATGGTTCACCGATTTTTACGGCTGAAGAGCAGGAGTACATCTCAGAGCACCCTACACTGAAAGTCGGGTTCGTTGCCGACCGTATCCCCATATCATTTTCAGATAACAACGGAGATTCTGCCGGCGTATCACGTTACATATTTGACCGTGTAAGCGAGATCAGCGGCATCAAGTTTGATCTTGTCAAACTCCCTGCCGGAGATGTGACGTATGATTACCTCCTCGGCGAGGGCTTGGATCTCGTCACGAGCGTGGAATTCAACGAAGAAAATAAAAAAGCACGCGGAATACTTATCAGCAAGCCGTATCTTTCAAGCCGAAAGGTCGTTGTTGCAAGGAACGGTCTTGAATTCAAGGCAGGTGTCAACTATTCCGTTGCCGTTTCAACAGGCTCGCAGACACTGAAAAAAGTGCTTGCAAATATGTTCCCGAATTTTCAGCTTAAAGATTATGCCTCGATCACCGATTGCTTTGATGCCGTGAAAAAAGGTGACGCCGACTTCATGATACAGAATCAGTATGTTGTGGAATACTGGCTCTCAAAACCGAAATACGAAAAATTGCAGGTCATTCCCGTTGTAGGACTTGACGACCAGCTTTGCTTCTCTGCGATCGTTGCGTTCGGCGATCAGGTTGGACCCTCTCAGGAGGACGGTCAGCTGCTTATAGATATTCTCGACAAGACCATCGACTGCATCTCGGAAGATGAAGTCTCTAACTACATAATACAGGGCGTTATGGATAATCAGTATAAATATACGTTCGGAGACTTCCTTTACCGCTATCGTATGGCTGCTTCTGTATTTGTCGTATCCTTAATTGCGATTTTTGCAATGATGATCCTGCTCATGCGTATGCATATGCGCTTTGTCGAAAGCAGAGCCGATGCGTATGCAAAGGGACGTTTTCTCTCTACGATGAGTCACGAGATACGTACACCTCTCAACGGCTTGATCGGATTGAATTATCTCATGGCGCAGAAAATAGATGATAAACAAAAAATGAGTGAATATATCCGGCAGTCCTCTGTTACTGCAAAATATCTGCTTTCACTTGTCAATGATATCCTCGACTCCTCTAAACTCGAAGAAAATAAGATGGAGCTTATCATACACCCCGTTGATCTCGGACTCGTTGTCAATACAGTGAATTCCATGGTGGAGAACGGACTATCTGAGAAAAAGATGAAATTCACTATCAGCTCTGAGTTAAGCTATCCCTATATCATGGCTGATGAGGTGCGAATTCAGCAGATACTTCTCAATCTGCTTGACAACGCACGTAAATTTACAAACAGAGGCGGCAGCGTTGAGCTTTCGATCAGTCAGAAACCGATCGATGAGAAAAAAGTCCTGACGACTGCTGTCGTTACGGATACCGGAAAAGGTATGAGCGATGAGTTCCAGAAACAGATCTTCGATGTATTTTCTCAGGAGCTTGAAACCGTTTCTAAGGGAAATCAGGGCACGGGGCTCGGACTTTCTATCAGCCGCAGGCTTGCACGCCTTATGGGAGGAGATCTCACCTGTGTCAGCAAAAAAGGCATAGGAAGCTCGTTTACCTTTACATTCACTGCCGAGATCACAGATGCTCCGACAAGCGTAAATAATAAAAAGATCTTCTCAAAGGAAAAACGTCCGCACATTCTCGTTGCCGAGGATAACGAGCTCAACGGCGAAATAATCCTTGAGCTGCTGCGCAGTGACGGCTTTGAGGCAGATATCGCAGAGGACGGAAAAAAAGCATTGAAGATGTTCACGGATTCCGCTCCGGGTACATATGACGTTATCCTTATGGATCTTCTTATGCCCGAAATGGACGGCTTTGAAACTGCAAAGGCTATCCGTGCCCTTGACCGTGCTGATGCTGAGACTGTGCGCATTTATGCCTGCACCGCAAACTCTTTCTCTGAGGAAAGAAACAAGGCATTCGCAAGCGGAATGGACGATTTCATCGCTAAACCCGTGGATATTGATGAGCTCCTCGGAAAGCTGTACGAATAAAAAATTATACTACCGATATGTCGGGCAACAGCAGAAAGGCGGTCTTATGGGAAATTATGTTGAGTTCCGGAATGTACGGAAAACATATAAAACAGGCGAAGTGGAGATAAATGCTCTCAGCGATGTCAGTTTCGGAATAGACAAGGGAGAATTCTGCGTTATCGTGGGGGCTTCCGGTGCAGGAAAAACTACTATCCTGAATATACTCGGCGGCATGGATACTCTCACCGGCGGAAGTGCGTGGCTGGACGGCACAGAGATCTCCGCTCTCAACAAACGTCAGCTTACTGCCTACCGCCGCTATGACGTGGGCTTTGTTTTCCAGTTCTACAATCTCGTGCAGAATCTCACCGCTCTTGAAAATGTTGAGCTTGCGGCTCAGATATGCAAAGATCCCCTCGATGCAGAGACGGTTCTGCGTCAGGTCGGACTCGGCGAACGAATGAAAAATTTTCCGGCACAGCTTTCGGGAGGCGAACAGCAGAGAGTTGCCATCGCAAGAGCACTTGCGAAAAATCCGAAACTCCTGCTTTGCGATGAGCCTACGGGCGCTCTTGATTATAAAACGGGAAAGGCAGTGCTGAAACTCCTTCAGGATACCTGCCGCTCCACAGGCATGACAGTCATAGTTATCACGCACAATCAGGCTTTGTCGGCTATGGCAGACCGTATCATCACAGTAAAGAGCGGCACTATCGAAAACGTCAGACTGAACGATAAAATAACTGATGTTTCCGATATCGAATGGTGATGCGTATGAGAGCTATGAAGCGTACTGCCGTCCGTGAGATACGTGGCAGTCTTGGACGGTATTTTGCCATATTTGCCATAATTGCGCTTGGTGTGGGATTTTTCTCCGGCGTGAGGATAACAACTCCTGCGATGATAAACACTATCAACGAATTCCTTGATGAAAAGCAGTTCTACGACTACCGGCTGCTTTCATCGGCAGGCTGGAGCAGCGATGATGCCGAATTTTTCTCAGAGCAGAGTGATGTACGCTATGCTGAGGGATCATACAGCTTTGATGTGCTGTATGATAATTCAGGTAATGAAGAAGTGCTGAAAACCCACTCCATTACCGAAAATGTGAACGGAATAGAGCTCTCCGAGGGACGTATGCCCACATCAACGGGAGAATGTGTTGTCGATTCAAAAATGGGTGCTGTCAATATCGGGGACGTTTTAAAGATCTCCTCTGAAAATGACGAGAATACTATCGGCAGCTTTGCCGTCAGGGAGTTTACCGTGGTGGGCAAGGCGAAGTCCTCGATCTACATAAATTTTGAGCGTGGAACATCCTCCATCGGCAATGGCAGCGTTGCGGGATTCGTGTACATTATGCCGGAAGCTGTCACGGCGGAGAGATTCACCGAGATAAGCATCAGGTTCGATCAGGATCTCGAGATCTACTCCGATGAATACAAAAACTACATGAAAAACAAGAGCAGCACCTGGGAGGAGCTTGCCGCTAAACAGGCAGCCGCAAGCTGCGCCGCACTTATGGGGGTAAGCAGTCTGCCGGAGAGCAGTTCTCCGCAGACATATGTCCTTGACAGAAACACGAATATCGGCTACTCCTGCTTTGAGAGCGATTCACAGATCGTCGAACAGGTGGCAAGAGTGTTCCCCATATTCTTTATTCTTGTGGCAGTGCTCGTCTGTATGACGACCATGAGCCGTATGGTCGAGGAGCAGCGTACTCAGATAGGCGTTTTCAAGGCTCTCGGATATCCCGAAAGCTCTATCATGGGAAGATTCATGTTTTACTCCGGCAGCGCATCTCTTCTCGGCTGCATTTCAGGCTACGGCGTGGGAGTTATCCTGTTTCCGAAAGTGATCTGGATGACGTATGAGCTGATGTATATCAAGCTGCCCATGAGATATGTTTTCAGTCCGTCCCTTGCTGCAACAGCTTTGGGAGTGTCGCTGATATGCTCTCTCGGAACAACATACATCTCATGCAGATATGAGCTGTCCGAAACAGCAGCAGGACTTATGCGCCCGAAGTCGCCTAAAGCCGGAAAAAGAGTATTTTTGGAGCGGATAACTTTCATCTGGAAGCGTATGAAATTTCTGCATAAAGTATCGGTAAGAAATATTTTCCGCTATAAGAAACGTTTTTTCATGATGCTGCTGGGGATCGGCGGCTGTACGGCACTGCTCCTTGCAGGCTTCGGACTTAAGGATTCCGTTGCCGGCTTTGCAGATTTGCAGTATGGTGAGATCGTAACCGCTGATGCATCACTCGTTTACAGGAATAATACCGGCGGCAGACTGCCGGAGTCTCTTGAACAGGTGCTTGATGAAAACACAGAGGAATATGTTCTGCTTCATGAAGCCTCGTGGGATCTGCTTTACGGCGACAGAGTAAAAAGCATCTACCTTGAAGCTCCGGAGGATTTTTCAGCGATGAAAGATCTCATGACTTTCCGCACTCCGGACGGTGAGGAGATCGCCGCTCCGGGGGTGGGAGAGGCTATCATCAGCAATAGTATCCACGAACGTTACGGAGCTGATGTGGGTGATGAGATAACGCTCCGCAGCAGTGATATGCATGAGATCAAAGTCAGAGTCACGGGCGTGTTCGAGAATCATGTGTATAATTATATTTTCGTAGCTCCGGCAACGATAGAGCAGCAGACTGCTCCGGTGAGCTTCAACGGCGTATATATGCGGTTTGCCGAAAATGCGGACAAAAACGCTGTTCTGACAGCTATCTCCCGTGACAGCAATGTTGTCTCAACGACGCTGTTTGAAGATATCAAAACACGTCTCGGAAACATGATGAGCAGCCTTGACTATATTGTTCTCCTGATAATTATTTGTGCAGCGGGACTTGCGTTCATAGTGCTTTACAATCTTACGAATATCAACATTACCGAACGTCTTCGTGAAATAGCCACTATCAAGGTTCTGGGATTTTTCCGCCGTGAGACTTCTGCATATGTGCTTCGTGAGAATCTTGCGCTGACGGCTCTGGGTACGCTCATCGGTCTTGGTCTCGGAGTGCTTCTTCACAGGTATGTTATGCAGCAGATCGTTGTTGACCTTGTATCTTTCAGGGTGCGAATACTCCCCATGAGCTATGTTTACAGCGTTTTGCTGACGTTCGTATTTAATCTTGCGGTGAATTTTTTCATGGAGATAAAGCTGGACAGAATAAATATGGCAGGATCTCTGAAATCTGTTGAATAAAGAATCGGCAGGTGCTTAAAGTGAAGTACCTGCCGATATTGCTTATATCAGAATAAAAAAAGTCCGGCATGACCGGACTTTCTGGAGGCGCCACCCGGATTTGAACCGGGGATCAGGGTGTTGCAGACCCACGCCTTACCACTTGGCTATAGCGCCCTCTCTATGGAGCGGATTACGAGGCTCGAACTCGCTACCTCCACCTTGGCAAGGTGGCGCTCTACCGGATGAGCTAAATCCGCATTATGGCGACCCGGATGAGGCTCGAACTCACGACCTCTAGCGTGACAGGCTAGCGTTCTAACCAACTGAACTACCGGGCCGGAAAGAATTGGTGGGAACTATAGGGCTCGAACCTATGACCCTCTGCTTGTAAGGCAGATGCTCTCCCAGCTGAGCTAAGCTCCCAACCATTCAAGTCGGTTTACCTCCGACGACTTTAATATTATATCATGGATTTTCTGATTTGTCAACCCCTTTTCAAAATTTTTCTGAAAAAATTTTTTCATGCGAAAAATCCCCGAAAATCAGCACCGCACAAAACACGCTTGATGCTTTTGTGCGGTGCCGTCTGTATTTTTTAGGCATATATGTCAATATATTCCTTGATATCCTGAACTGTTACCTTACCATTTTCCTCAAGGCTTTCTCCAACCGCAGATGGGAAAATTTGCTCGCCCATTATCGCCTCATAGCTGCGTTCGTCTCTCATGGGGATATTCGCCATTATCGACATCATATCCTCAAACATATTCTGATCTTTCAGAGCGAAATATTGCCCGGCGAGATCTTTGAGCTTGGAATTCATCTCGTCGGTAGTGCCGAGATAACCCGTATACTCTCCGCCGTAATACAGCGAAAATGCACAAATTTCATCAGTCAGGATCTGATTTATGAACGATGCGGAAAATTCCATTGATGCTGCTGTTTCGGGGATAGCCGCATATATTCCGCCATTGCTGAAACTTGCCGGACCCTGACAGAACTGCCAATAATCAGGATTTTCAGCATATCCTGTGAGCACGCCGTCATTTAATGCTCCCCAGGAGGCAGTGAAAACTCCGAGAATAGAGCCGTCACTCATACTGTTCCACCATTTATCGTTATACCAGCCGTTCTTTGAAATGCTTCCGGTTGTCCACATATTATTTACGTGCTGAATAAATTTCTCGGTATCGGCGGTGGGAAGATAATCTCTGTCAAGAGGATTTTTCTGTGCTCCGTAAGCGTAAGCATCACACATTCCGAAAACAGAATCTGCGATGGCGACCTTTCCGCCGGAAGCATCAAAAAGCTCTTTTCCGGCAGCTTCAAATTTATCCCAGTCGCCGATCTTCGCCTGCATCTCCTCCGGAGTTTTAACGCCGAAATACTGTTCTGCCAAGTCAGGATGATAGAAATATCCTCCGGGAGCTGTTCCGACACAGACAGCAAACATTTTGTAATCGCTGAATCCGTAATTGTATGTAAACGTATATCCGGACATCATCGTATCAATATATTCGCAGTCAAACAGATCATAGAAAATATCGTGATCCAAGCCTGCCGCTGATACACCAAACGGAAGCATCAGCGCAAGATCTACCTGTTCTCCTGAATTTATCATTTGTGCAAGGTATTCTGCCCGTTCATCATAAGGTGCATCTATGTAATTTATCTCGGTGCTGCTGTCGAAGATGCTTAACGCCGCTTCAATACCATTTTCTTCGTACAGAGCGCCGTCATAGACAGTAAATTCTGCCGGAGCAGATGAGCCTCCGTGATTACCGGAGGAAGTGTCCTTTTCAACAGTGTGACCGGGAGTTTTTTCGTTGATGATATCCTCAATATCTCCCAGATCGTCCATGCTTGCCGGATAGCAGCCCGTTGCCTCGCCGTCAATGCTGTCGGCGATGTATACCTCTGTGACACCGTAGCCGCGGAAAAGCACAAGCGCACAGCCGATCCCGGAAATTTCGCTGTAATAGTTGGAGATGCTATCCTCGATAAATTCCCTCAGCTCGCTGTCGTCCTTGAGGGAGCTGTTAAAATCAGTGATCTTTCCGTTTTCAATGACGATGTACCCGATATCGCCGCCAAAGCCCCGTGCGTCAGCATCTGTAAGAGCAGTCTCGGCAGAGATCATGACACTCCTTGCATCGGCGTTAGCCGATGATCTTTTAGACTTCCGGACATATCCCATCATTCCGCCGCCGCCGATGTCATCATCATCATCATCGTCCTTGTAATCGCCTATGTGATCGTCGTATATTTCGGCAAGAGTTCTTCCGTCGGGATCGGCTTTTTTGTATCCCTTAGCATTTTTGTCCCAGCCGTCGGCATAAAAAAGCTCTATATCGCCGTCTTCCGCAATTATGAGCCACTGCTCCCCAACGCCGGCATTTTTTCTGATCTGACTGCGATAACCGATAGTTTCGCTGTCGTTGAGACTGTATCTTGCGTCTGATGCGATGATACCGCTGTAGTCATCGTCAACGATATCTTTTACAGTCGAGTAGACATCCTTTATCGAGCCGTTAGCCGACTTTTGCCCGCAGGCAACGGCTGTTGTTGCCAAAAGGCAGGAAAGCGTCAGTGCATTGAATCTTCTGTTCATATAGTACCTCCCATCGGATCTTAGCGTAACCAAGCAATTCAAAGCTATCCATGCGTTATTATATCATAAAATCCCTACTGATTGCAAGACATTATACAAAACTTTTTCCGAATTTTTATCTTTTTACCGTGAATGAAGCATTTTGCGGGGCGGGTGGTAGATAATATAATACAGACACGCTCTTTTTTTCTACCGAAATCGTTCAATTTTCGTTCTCTTTTTCTCATCAAATTTTTTTCGATATTATATTCTATACTCTTGATGTTTTAGATTTCACTTTCATCACAATGGAAACGCAAATGTCTTAAACCGTGTTTTGTGATAACGTAGCGGAAACGTTTTCTCCTCCGCTTTTTGTGCTCCCGGCTGTGTGACCGGTAGTATGAAGATCATGACATTTTTCTCCCTGCTATTTACAATTTGTTTATTTTCGCATAAATTCTACTATAAATATAAAAAATATACAAATTTATACATCTATGTGTAAAATTTTAGTAGGCAAAGAAAAAGCCTTGATTTAATTGTTAAAAGAACAAAGTTGATACAAGTATCAACATTCCTACAGAGAAACCAAAAGTTGATAGATATATCAACGCTCCTGCCAAAGACTGAAAGTTGATATAAATATCAATTTTGATTAACCAAAATGTATTGTTTTTTCGGGAAATATGTTGCATTATTATTATCTATTAGTTAAAAAAAAAAAAAAAAAAAGCTATATTATATTGACAAAACTATGAAAATGTGATATAATACCTTTGAATTATATTGAATATTTTGTCAGAGATGCCGGATATTTCCCGGAATATCATCCTTTGCATAATAATAAAGTTCAAGTGAGGTGAAGTTATGATCGTCAACTTCGTGTATAACGACAGCATTACTTCGATTATACTTCCGACTAAAATTTCCGGACAATTCTCGTTCAACGCTCCGAACGGAAAAAAAGTGTTGAGGATCGAAAGCGTTGACAATAAGTGGATACTGAAAACCACCTCCGGCTATAAGCTCAGAGTACGTGATGCCTCTGACGGAAGTGTTGCTGATGCGGCTTCGTTGGAACTGGCTTCCAAGAGCCTGTATCCCGTGAAAAATGCCGGGTCATCAGCGGATAAGATATACATATTGACAGAAGAATATACCGACGACAGAATAGAATTTTCCCCCTTTACAGTCCCTGCAAACTGCACACTTTCCATCGGAAACGGAAAGGTCCGGAAAAGCATAGCTTACGATAATAATTATGTCTCGTCAAATCACGCTGTCCTGCATTATTCGGACGGAAAATGGCAGATACAGGACGACGGCAGCAAAAACGGTACTTTTGTAAACGGCAAAAGGATAGAATATTCCGATCTGAATTACGGCGATATGATCTTTATAATGGGAATGAAGATAATAGTCGGAAAAGGCTTCATTTCGATAAATAACCCCGATCAGAAAGTAGAAGTGCATTCGGATGAGATCTCTCCTTTTCAGCCGCCTCAATTTACCGCACATAATACCGACGAAGAAGAAGAATCCCCGGAGGAACTGTTCTTTGACCGCTCTCCACGGTTCAAGCGTGATATTGAAGAAATAAATATGGTGATAGATTCTCCGCCGAGGGAGAATAATCAGGACGAGATGCCTGTAATTTTAACCGTTGGTCCTGCTATGACAATGGCTATGGCATCAATGACCACAGGTGCATTTGCGATAACGAATGCCGTAGCAAGCGGAAACTTCACGTCTGCGATACCTACGGTGGTCATGTCGTGCAGTATGTGCCTCGGAACGCTTTTGTGGCCGACACTGACGAGAAAATATACAAAAAAGCAAAAAGCCGTAAAAGAAAATCTCAGGCGTGCCAAATATAATGAATATCTTGAAATGAGGCGCATCGACATCAAAGGCGTTCTCGAAGAACAGGCGCAGATCCTAAGGGAGAATAATATAACGACCAAAGAATGCGAAAACAGGATACTGACTGTTCAGAGAAACCTCTGGGAGAGAAGCATCGGTCAGAACGATTTCCTTAATTTCAGGATAGGACTCGGAGATCTGTCGATGTTTGGCAGACTTCAATACAATGAAAGACGTTTTTCGCTTTCGGACGATATCCTTGAAGATAAAATGCTTGAGCTGTGCGAAGAGCCTAAAATACTGCGGAATGTTCCGATCTCTCTTTCCCTGCTTGATGAATCAATAGGAATTATCGGAGAAAGATCAGATCTGAATGATTTTGTAAAGGGACTTATCATTCAGCTTACGGCGCTTTACAGCTACGATGAGGTCAAACTGGTCGTTTTGTATGACAAGGAAGATGAGAGTGAATTCGGCTTTGTAAAATGGCTTCCTCATGTCTGGAATAAGGATAAAACTCTGAGACTTATCGCCGCATCTGCCGAAGAGGTGAAGTCGGTATCGGCGCATCTTGAACGTGTTTTCAGCTATCGTGAAGAAATGAATGATGCCGATCTTGCCGATGAGTCTCCCTACTACGTTGTTGTGACACTCAGCAAAAAGCAGTTTAACCGGGCTGAGGTGCTCAAGAATGTTCTTGCCTCCAAAAAGAAAGTCCATATCAGCGTTGTTTCTGTTTTTACCGAGCTGAGAATGCTTCCGAAAGAATGCTCTATCGTTATTGAGCTGAACGGACAGGACGGAAAATTGTACGATAAGGACGATACATCGGGAAAAGTGCTGTCTTTCCGACCCGATATTGCTCCGAAAAGCTCTGTATTGGAGCTGAGTACACATCTGGCAAATATCCGGCTCGATGACAGCGATCAGTCAACAAAACTGCCGAAGATGATAACATTCCTGCAAATGATGGGCGTGGGCAAGGTCGAGCATCTGAATTCGTTGATACGCTGGAGGGAAAATGATCCGACAAAAAGTCTGGCAGTACCTGTGGGTGTGAATCCGCACGGAGATCTGTTCGTCCTTGACCTGCACGAAAAATTTCACGGACCGCACGGTCTGGTCGCAGGCATGACAGGCTCGGGAAAAAGTGAATTTATCATTACATATATACTTTCATTGGCGGTGAATTTCCACCCGGACGAGGTCTCGTTCATAATGATCGACTACAAGGGCGGCGGTATGGCAAAATCCTTTGAAAATCTGCCGCATACCGCCGGAATTATAACAAACCTTGACGGCTCTGCCATGAAAAGATCGCTCATATCTATAAACAGCGAATTGAAGCGCCGTCAGACGATACTTGCAAATGCGAGCAAAATTGTCGGTGAAAGTAATCTGAATATCTATCAGTATCAGAAATTATACAGGGAAAAGGTCGTTACAGAGCCGCTTTCACACTTGTTTATAATCGCAGATGAATTCGCCGAGCTGAAAACTCAGCAGCCCGAATTCATGACCGAATTGATCAGTGCTGCACGTATCGGACGAAGCCTCGGAGTTCACCTTATCTTAGCAACGCAGAAGCCGTCGGGTGTCGTTGACGATCAGATCTGGAGCAACAGCAGATTCAGAGTCTGCCTGAAAGTTCAGGAAAGGCAGGACAGTATGGATATGCTGAAACGTCCCGATGCGGCAGAGCTTGCAGATACGGGAAGATTTTACCTGCAAGTCGGCTATAATGAGCTTTTTGAGCTTGGACAATCATCATGGGCGGGAGCAGACTATATCCCGTCGGATCACGTTATCGTTGAAAAGGATAACGGCGTTGAAGCACTCGATCTGAACGGTCACGTTATCAGAGCGGCAAAGCCTCGCTCCGACCGAAACTCCGAGGGAAAACAACTTGACAGAATTACCGGCTATCTGCAGGAAATTGCTTCGGAAGAAAATATCAAAGCACGTCCTTTATGGCTTGATCCTATTCCGGAGATAATAATTCTTTCAGAGCTTGCAGTCAAATACCCCGAAGAATACAAGAAATGTGTGCGCAAATTCCGGCTTGACCCTCTTATCGGTGAATATGACGATCCGGCTGCACAGAAGCAGGGACTGCTTTCGCTGCCTATTTCGGAGGAGGGCAATGCCGTTATATATGGTGCGGCAGGCAGCGGGAAAACTACTCTGCTTAATTCGCTGATATACTCATTGATAACCGAGCACACTCCCGATGAGGTCAATCTCTATATGCTTGACTTTGCCGATGAAACACTCAATGCTTTTGCAAGAGCACCTCATGTTGGTGAAGTGATGCTGTCAAGCGACGGCGAAAAAATATCAAGGCTCTTCAAATCGCTGTATTTGCAGTTAAAGAAGCGAAAGAAAAGGCTGTCTCTGCTCGGCATGGATTACCTGAATTATACGCAGAAATTTGCCGAATCGGCTGATATGCCCGCTATAATTATCGTTATACATAATTTTACGGCTTTTGCCGAATTGTACGGTGATAACGAGGATGATATCATCTACCTCTCAAGAGAGGGAAGCAAATACGGAGTTTATTTCATTCTGACAGCACAGGCGGCTAACGGTATCCGTCTGAGAATAACACAGAATTTCAAGCAGCATCTTGTTCTCCGGCAGAATGATGACAGCGATTATTCGGCTATTCTCGGAAAGACCGACGGTCTTTTCCCGGCAAAGATCAAAGGCAGAGGTCTGGTTAAGACCGACAAACTCGTAGAATTTCAGGCGGCACATATTGCAAGAGATGTATCTACGTTTGACGCTGTGAAAAATAAATGCGAGGAATTGAGAAATAACCTGACAGGAAGATCGGCCGAGAAGATACCTGTTCTCCCGAGTGTGGTCGATTCCGAGTTTCTGATGTCTCATATAAGCGAAAAAGAACCGTTTATTCTTCCGGTAGGCGTCAATAAAAATACATTGAAGGTGCAGAAGTATGATTTCGGACTTAACTGCGTTAATTTATTGCTGTCAGCAGGGGAAGAGTATCTCGAATTTCTGAGTGAGTTCCTTGATCTGACATTCAGAGTCCCGGGATTGGATATAATAATTTTTGATCCCGAAAACAAACTGCCTTCGGATGGATCTCTCAATATCAGGCAGAGCTTCACACTGTATAGCGGAGTTCAGGGCTGCAATGAGGGTATAGTTCACTTATTTGATGAGGTCGTATCAAGAAACAACAGGTATAAGGAAGCGATCTCCGAAAGCAAAAGCATACCGGATTTCGAGCATACAATGTGCATTTTCGTTTCGGTGAAAGGATTGATCGGTATTCTTGAAGACGACAGACCGGAAAGACTGAGACTTCTCTTTGAGAATAACGACAGTGCGTACCGGATAAATATGCTGATCGCAGATGAGGGCAGAAATGTTTCTTCGTACTCTTTCAATTCATGGTTCAAAAAGCATATTTCCGGCAGTGACGGCATCTGGTACGGCAACGGAGTCAGCGAACAGTATATCCTGCGTGCTAATGAGACAAATGCGGCGATGCGGCAGTCTATAGCAGTACCGTTAGGATATGTGTTTGAAAAGGGCGAGGCTTCACTTTGTAAGCTTATGTCGGAGGACGGTGATCATGATGGCACTTAAATATATGGTCGAGGTATATATTCCGGCGGCACAAAAAACCTTTGACATGAGAATACCTGCCTCGAGCTTTATGGGAGAGATCGGTAATCTTGCGGCATCATTGGCATCCGATCTGTCGGACGGAAGCTACAAGGCTACAAGACGGACAATTCTTATAAATGCCGAAAACGGCGAAATGTATGATGTTAATATGACTGCTTCGGAACAGGGTATCCGAAATGGAACGAGGCTCATATTGATATAAATAAATCACTAACAGGAGGAAACACACATGGGAAAATCTTTTACCGTTGATCCGCAGGCATTATCCGATGCTGCGGCAAAATTGTCTGATATCTCCGGCAGTTACACGGACATCTCTGCACAGCTGATGGAAAAGGCACAGACTATGGGCTCTGCATGGGATTCGGAAGACAATCTTGCATTTGTAACCCGGATCTCAGGCTTTTGTGAGGACATGAAAGCAATGGCATCGAAGATCATGACTGCAAGCGAAACTATCCGGCAGCAGGGTACTAACTATAAGAAGCACTGTGAAGACAATATTGCCCAGGTCAAGAAGCTGACCAATTAAGGAGGGAACATCATGGCAAGAATTGTTATAAATACCGATCAGGTAACAGAAATTGCAAACGCAATCGAAAGCCTGAATAAGAAACTCAGCGATGAGCTGACTGAAAGCCGTGAGGTTTTTAATACACTCGGCAATTCATGGAGCGGCGAAGCGTATGAAGCAAGCAAAAGTGCATACTCCGAATTCGCAAACAAGTATTTCCAGACATACTATGATATTATCGACAACTACGTGAAGTTCCTCAGAACAAACGTATCTCAGGGCTATTTTGACGTTGAAACAGCAAATACAAGTCTCAGTGATGCTTTTAAGTAAGTCGTTCAGAACATACGAATATCCACATAATGACCGGATCCTCACGGGCAGCGTGCTGCTGCCCGTGAGATCGGAATTAAAATAAGAAAATAACGTAATTCCAAAGGAGTTACTTATGATATACAGGAAATTATTCAGCTCAATATATTTGGTTATATGCACTGTTATGATGATTGGAGTGTGCGGCTGCATGAATATTGGTGAAAAGAAAAGCAAGTTTACAACAGATGAGATTTTACAATATATGGAGCAGAAGTATGATGAGAATTTTACCTATGTAAAGCCTAAGGATGCCGATCAGCCCGGAGCTTATTCTCTATCCGTTTTTTTGAAAAATGAAAAATATCCCGAACGGCTGATCCTTGCCGAATGCCGCCTTACGGAAGTGAACGGAGAAAAGAGTTTTTCCGATAATTATTGCTCGATAATGTATGAAGATCAGACACGTGAATTATTCACTCAGATCTCAAAAAGTGTTTTTCCGGACTCTAAAACAAGATATATAGTAGAAAAAAATATTTCAACATCGAACACTGAGGGAACAGTTGATGCTTTTGAAAAGTTTCTTTCATCGGAAAGCTCGTGCCTGAGTTTTACTGTATTGGTCGAACCGGGGCATGGATCGGATAAAAAGGAACAAGAGCTCCGGTCGCTCTGTGATCTGCTTATACAGAAAAAAATTGTGTGCAGTGTAAAAATAGTTTTTTCAGATGATACCGAACAATTTGAGACGTTCTCCTGCGATGAGTATGAAGAGCTGAGCAACAATTATGAAGCTATCGGAATGGCAATTATCGGTAAAGATCTTGAAGTGGCAAAGATCGAGTGGAGGTAAGGTATGGCAGTCGGCAGCATTCCTAATGAGATATCATCTCAGGCAGATGTATCTATGATCCTGAACACTTTAATGTATGTCAATTATTTTCCGACATCAGCGGATAAAGAGAGCGTTGATACGCTGCTGCGTGAGCAGGCAGGGCTTTATAATACAAACAAGCTTGAACCCGAGCAAAAAGCAGCTTACGAATGTGTTTATCAATATGTTTATGGTGAAAAATATGACAGCAGCACAGCAAAATTTGAATTCAGCGGTAATAACAGTCACCCCGAAATAGCTCAATTGACGTATTTAAATCATAGCAATAATGTGCGGGGAAATAATGACGGCGCAGTAGGAGCAGCTTTTTATTCTACAGATGCCTCGGGTAATATTCAGGATCTGTATGTTGCATATCGCGGAACAGGCAAAGGACGATGGTATGATAATGGTGATGCGTTTTCAAAAAAGTATTCTCCGTATCAGCAGGACGCAGCGGAATATTTTGATTCTGTCATAGAGAAATTGGGTGTCGATGAAGATACAAATATTTACGTAACAGGTCATTCAAAGGGCGGCAATCAGGCACAATTTGTAACTCTGGCATCAAAGAATGCACATCTTGTCGATAAATGTATTTCTATGGACGGTGAGGGTTTTTCGCCGGAGGCTATCGCATATTTCAAGCAATTGTACGGCGAAGATGCTTATGAAGAACAGTTCCGGAAAATGTATGCGGTATGCGGCGATAATGATTATGTAAATGTATTGGGAATTAAAGTTATCCCCGAAGATCACACTGTTTATGTTGAATCTCCTACAAATGTACATGATCTGAGCAATGCGCACGGATTGGTCAACGTTAAAACCGGCAAAGGAAATCTGTTTGATTTTGAAAACGGAACATTTTATAACCAAACAGACAAACAGCGTGATTTAGCAATTGTAGCAAGATCTTTAGGTGAAAACATTATGAAAATGCCGCAGGAAGAAAGAGAAGATATCTGCCGTTCGATTATGACGATCTTAGAATACTTTTTTTCCGGAAAACCGGGTTTGAATGGTGAAAAAGCTACCGCTGAGGAGTATCTCGGATTTGCAAAGTACGGAGAAAAAATATTCTCTGAGATCCTGTTCACATGGGACGGACAAAAATTTATAAATCGTTCCATTTACGATGCGCTTAAAAAATACGTTTTTCAGATCGAGCATGGTGAAAAAACACCGGTGCTTGTTGACATTATCTGTAATGTCGGCTCATTCATTATTCAATTCAAGGCTGAGCCTTTGCTGCTTGCATTGAACGGCTTTGTTAAGTTGGTATCTTCCGTCTCGGATTTCGCTGATGTATTAGCTCCCGTTATAGAGTTCTGCGCAAATGTTGCCGGATCTATCGGAAAATATCTGAAAGAAAAACTTGATAAAGATTATAGGGCAGCCAAAGAATACACGGATAGCAACAGCGTATTGCAGCTTGATACCGGAGAGCTTTACGGACTTGCGGAAAGATTATGGGCTGTAAATGGTCGGCTTCAATCTCTTGACTACAGGCTTGACGGTCTTTATAAAACTGCAAAATGGACTGATTTGGGAAAAATTATAAAGACTGCGGGCGCTGATATGAAGATCGGCTGGTCAGGCAAGGTCAATAACTGTGCTAATTGCCTCAGTGACACAGCTAACCGTTTTGAAAAGGCAGAATCTCAAATTATGGGTCTGCTTGGAGAATAATATGAGAAAAAAATGTGCTTTGAAAACATTCTCTCAGATATTTGCGCAAGGAGTGATGGTGATAATGCTTAGTTTTCTGCAAGGCTGCGGTCTCGTAAGTGAGAACACCTCTGATGTTGTCGTTGGTATGCTTAAAGATAAATACGATCGGGAGTTTATCTCTACGAATATAGGCGATCGCTATAATACCGATACCGCAACGTTATTTTGCTATCCAAAAGATAATGAAAGAGTTCATTTTACAGTCGAGTACGATTATAAAAATAAAACTATCTCCGATGATTTTATTTGCCGATCCAACGCAGTAAAAATAGATGATGAGCTGCAAAAGACATTAAATGAAAATTCCATGTCCGCAGCAACATTTACCACTTTCCGGAATGCTGATAATGATGCCGGAAATATCAGCGAAAATATATCGGATTTTATAAAATCGGCAAATGTTAACGAGTTATATATCAATTCGGCAATAAAGGCTTCATGTATCAGATCGGAGGACGATATACAGTACATTATTGATACGGTGAAAGCATTGTCACTCAGATATGATAACATTGAAGTTCTCTTCTCAATTTATACTATACCCGATGATTCCTTTGAAAAATGCGTTAATGATATGCAGACAACAACATATGTTAATGATCCGTGGTTCAAAAATTACAGTTTCATTAGTGAAACGAGTTTTGTTCTCGAAAATGGTGCTGCGAACGCATCAGCAGAAAAATTAGCTTCTGACCTTAAGGAGTGATATGAATGGCAGCATATACCGATAAAGAGCTTTCTATGGCTACAACGGTCGCTTATTTAAAGCTCGGCGACTCTTATGAAGATCTGAAAAAGAAGCATTCACAGACTGACAGCCGGACTTCCTTTACTATTCAGGAGCTGATAGATAATGATAATGCTGCAAGTAAACAATTTGTGAAAGAAATGGATGAGCGAGGATATAGTCAGGCTGAAAGAGATCGGATACTGAATTGGAAGCTCTCTGCTGTCAAGGACACAAATAAAGAAACAGGCTTCTATGCTTGTGTTGTTGAGACAGACGATAACAATGCTATTCTTGCATACCGTGGCAGTGAGGGATTCGGCACGAGCGAAAGAGGATTGTCAAATTTGCAGAATGACTGGATCAATACGAATCTTAATCTTTTGAACAATGATCTTGATGTTGAAAATTCCGAAAGATCGCAGTATACCGATGCAGCCGATTTCCTCCGTGAAAATGCCGATCTTATAAACAGCTATGATAAAGTCAGTCTGACCGGACATTCGCTCGGCGGAAATTTAGCTGAATTTTCTGCCATTACCGCATCGGAAAACGGGTGCGGATCAAATTTTGAGAGATGCCTGAGTCTGGACGGTCCGGGATTCTCTGAGGAATTTATTGATTTCTACAGAAAAAAAGGTCTTATCCCCGTTGATTCCTCGAAAATTGATCACTATAAATACAGCCTTGTCGGCTCGTGCTTAAAGGATGTCCCCGGTGAAAATTCAAAATTTATCAAGGTGAAATGGCAGGATCGTTGGAATCCTTTGGGCAGACATTCCACAGGTGCAATTGAATATGATGAAAACGGCTGCGTTAAAGAGTGGCATCAGGATCCTACCGCATGGATCGTTGATAATATCACTAATATTGCCGACGATCTTCCTCCGGAGGTCGGAAATAAGGTCAGAGATATTTTATCCGAGGCTCTTCTGTTAGGCTTCTATAATGCAGATGAGATCAAAAATAAATTGATATCATTTGCTGAAAAACATCCTCTTCTTACAATCGGTACGATCGGATCTATAGCTTCAATATGCCTGCCGGTCGCTTTAGGATATTTAGCGCATGAATACATTTTAGGACCGGCATATGAATTCCTTGTTGACGGATTCAAAAAGATAAAGGGGTGGACAACGGAAAAATATCAGGAGTTCTGCGCCGTTGTCAGAAAAAAGATACAGGAGTATAAAGAGTGGTGCAAAACAACATTCGATAAAAATTACAGAGCTGCAAAAGAGTATCTCGGTAATGAATACATTTTACAGCTCGATACCGGTGAGCTTATTAACCTTGCCGACAGACTGTGGGCAATAAATGGCAGGCTTGAATCACTCGATCACAGATTAGAAGGCTTGTACAAAACGGCAAAATGGACGGATCTGGGCAACTTTATCAAGGTCTCAAGTGCAGATCTGAAAATCGGCAGGTCGGGACGGATCAATAAATGTGCTCATTGTTTGAGAGATACTGCCACAAGGTTTGAGAGAGCGGAAAAAGAAATTCTCAATATGCTGTGATAGGAGGTTTTTGTATGGATATGGACGAACTCAGCTCGATCCTGCATGAATTACAAAGCATTATCAATGAAATGGACGATATCGAGTCAGAACTGATGAGCAAATTCAAAGGGATCGGAACAGAAAAATTTGTCGCTAAAAAACTGTGTGAAAAAAAGGAGAAACTGATCGAAGCAAAAAATAAACTGCAGTCAATTGATAAATCCTTGGTTGATGAATAGGAGGAGCAATTATGAAGGTCAATACGGAGGAAGTAATGCTTCTGGCTTCAGATGTTGAAGCTGTAAATAACAATATTACCGATGCTCTGGAAAAGGTCAGTGCTGCAATGAAGTCGCTGAATAATTCATGGAGCGGTGCTGCCGCAGAAAAGGTCATTTCCCGTTTTAATGAGATCAATAATAATTGCATAGAAATACAGAGAGCAGCTGTGACTGATTACGTGAATTTTTTGAAGGTCCGGGTATCATCCGGATATGAGCAGATCGAAACTTCAAATGTATCACTGAGTGATGCGTTCAAGTAAAAGGAGGAGCTATGGGAAATTATATTAACGTTGATATGAAAGCTTTAGGCTCTGCCGAAGCTGCACTGTTGGCATACAGTCTGACCCGGAAAAAATATGTTGATGAAATGAAGCAGATGGTAGAGAATGCAGGCGCTGCATGGGAGGGTGACGATACATCAGCATTCAAGCTGAAATGGAATGCAATGTCAGCCTCGGACGGAGTATTTACTTTAACAGATGAGAGTATTGACAATTATGTGTCTCTTCTTTCTGCTGCTCACAGTAAATATAAAGAGGCTCAGCAGGAATCCGTTGAACAGGCTTCAAAAATAAGCGGCTGGTAATATTAAAGTGCCTCAGCATATCCGAAAGTTTATGCGTGCTGCGTGCGGAGCGGCAAACAGTAAATGCAAAACAGATCTGCCGTTTATTATAAAACGATTTAAGGGAATGAAACAGCATGAAACTGAAATATACAAAGATCAAACAACGTCATATTCTGGTGTGTTCCGATTTAAAAAAAGAGGGTGTCAACAGAAAAGAGCTTGATATCCTTTATGAACCGCCGGAGGGACTTTTAAGAGTTCTGGATTATGATGAGTCAAAACGAGTGATCACATATGATGTTGGTTGTTGTATTCCGCTTCAATCGTATTATAAGCAAAAATGTTTTACGGAAGATGAAGTTTTTCTCATGGTAAAACAATTGCTTACGATACTTGATAACATGGAAGCAAGCCGTCTTACCATGCAGAAGCTCGTTCTCGAATTTAAATATGTATTCTTTGATATAACTCATGCAATGTTACGGTTAGTTTTTTGCCCTGTTCAGAATAACTATTCTCCGCTTGAAAGTGAGCAGATATTTGAATTTCTGAAAAAGCTTGTCATAAACGCTGTTATTGTCAGAGATAGATCTGATAAAAGTGATGATAAAATTCAAAGCTTTCTGTTATTTCTGAAAAAACAGCAGAAATTTTCCGCTAAAGCGATCTCTTTATTTTTTGATGATGAATATACAGAGCCTGTTTCACAGCCCGAGCCGTCTATTGAGCTGCCTTCACCGTCATTTACGGGATCACCGTCCGCTTATCCGAAAGGCAATGATATCCTGCATGATCAGCGGTCCTCCGGTTTTACACCCGCAGCACCCGATATTCCGGAAAAAATAAGTAAAAAACAACTTACAGCTCCTATTGATCCATTACCCTCTACGATACAGAAACCTGTTCCTATATCACACACAGGATTCAATACAGACCAATATCAGCCGTCAAAACCGATACACTCAGCTCCGATGGCAGCTCCCGGCGATACAATTGATACAAGTGATGATCTCGGCACCGGTTTTATGCAGCCGGGTGATACATTGGACACGGACGAAGCTGCATACATAAGAAACGATATAACCAAGATCGAATACGAATTGCCTTATGGTGATTGTGTTATTGGCAGAGCAGGTGTTGATGCGTACGGAAATCCTGTATCTCCGGATCTGGCAGTTACCGAGAATATGCGGGTAAGCAAATTTCATGCCCGGATAAGCTATGACGGCTCGAATTATTATATTGCCGATCTGACCGGAAAAGGGAGAACTCGTGTGAACGGTCAGGCGATCGAATCCGGTATTGATCCGGTCACAAGAGAGATAAACGGAAAAAAGATGCACATAAAAAACGGCGATAAAATTCAGCTTGCCTCTGAGGGGTATACCTTTATAATCAAAAGCAGCTTTTAAGAACCTCTTTTGAAAAAAGTCACGCATAAGCGTGTTGATGTGCGGAGGAACTATAAAACGATGAAAGCGAGAAGGTTTTATGAAAATACTCTCATCATATGATACGGATATCGGACAGGAAAAAAATGTTAATCAGGATGCGCTTTGTATAAAGGAAGCTCAGACTAATCACGGACTTTTCACAATGGCTGTTTTATGCGACGGCATGGGCGGATATTCAAGCGGTGAGGTCGCAAGCTCAACTCTTATAAAAGTTTTTTCGGAATGGTTTGAAAATGAGCTTCCCTTACTGCTAAAGGAGGATTTTTCGCTTGACAAGGTACGCAAACGCTGGCGTGAGATCGTTCATCTTTACAGCAGGCTTACTGTGGAATATGGTTTGAAGCTCCGGCCGAGCATTAAGCTTGGCACAACATTGACCGGAATACTGATCACGGAAAATTACGGAGCCGAGGTGATACAGGTAGGTGACTCACGGCTCTATCAGATAGACAACAGTACGATGGTGCAAATGACAAGAGATCATACTAAAATTGCGTATTTGATTTCTCAGGATCGTCTCCGGCTGACCGAGGAAGAGATAGAGCATCATCCCGAACGGCATATTCTCTCCGAATGTATCGGCGGTTCAAAGGTAAACTGCAATCCCGACAGTTATCGCTTAGAGCTTGATACATATAAATATGGAGCGGCTTTTTTATTGTGTTCTGACGGTTTCAGACACGAAGTAACGAGACCCGAAATGTTCAGCACCTTTTATATGGAGAGTCTGACAGATGAACAGGTCATGAAGGAAAAAATCAGGCAGATCATTGATGTGAATATGCAGCGTGGAGAAAAAGACAATATATCTGCAATTCTTTTAAAAGTAACAGGTTAGGAGTTATAATATGGCTGCGATCGGAGATATAATCGGAGGACGCTATAAAATACTTGAAGAGATCGGTCACGGCGGAATGTCTATAGTATATCTTGCTATGGATACCGAGTTAAAAAGCAACTGGGTACTGAAAGAAATCAGGCGTTCTAAGAATGAAACAAAATACGAAAAGGCATTGCGTGAAGCAAGGCTGATGAGTGAATTCAAATGCAGAGGTATTCCGCTTATTGTCAATATTCTTGAGTATGATAACAATCAGCTTGCCTATATCGTTATGGAGTACATACCCGGAAAATCTCTTCAGGATATAATGAAAGCAAGAAAAAGCGCTTTGCCAATGGAATTTGTTGTTCATGCTGCAATTGCCGTATGCGATATTCTTAACTATCTGCATACGAGTGATCCCCCTGTAGTGCATCGGGATATTAAACCGGCAAACATCATTTATGTTGAAAAAGATAAGAGCTTCTGGCTGCTTGATTTCGGAGAAGCAAAATTATTGACTCCGGATACCTTAAAAGATGAAAAGGCTACGGGTACACCGGAATTCATGGCTCCCGAACAGCACAGCGAGCGTCAGGGCGGACGTCAGAGCAGCGATCAGCTTTCGGATATCTTTTCTTTAGGTGCATCAATATTCTATATGGTGACCGGGCAGATAAGTACAAGATCAAAGATCAACAATCAATATTATTCGATACTTGATGTTGATAATAAGGCATCTCCTACACTTAATAAAATTGTTGAGAAGTGCATGATGGTCGTCCCGGAAGCGAGATATCAGAATGTCTCGGAATTGAAAAACGCATTGATAGATTGTACAGACGAAGCGATCAAAGGACGAAAAGCAGCGATAAAAAATATCCGTCGTTCTGCATTTATTTTAATGAGTTCTGTTCTTATGCTTGCAGGCGGCATCGGCTTTAAGATCGCTGCCACCGCACAAGATAATCGTTCGTATGAAAATCTTATAAGCAGCGCAAACTCTCAGAGCGGAGACATCAATAATAAGATCAATGATGCACTTGCGGCAATTGATCTGAAACCGGAAGAGATAGAGCCGTACTCGGTTCTGAGAAAGCTGTATGAATCAGACGGAGAATTTACCATTGACGAGGAAGCAAAATTTCAGGCAGTTATTACGCCTAATAAATCAGCACTTCAGAAAAGTCCTGATTATTCCGATTTTGCATATCAGGTCGGAACGATGTATCTGATCTATTATTCCGAACCGTCTGAATCATACATTAAGGCGATAGATTGGTTTTCTGATGTAAAAAACGATTACCGGGACGCCGCATCCGTATACTTGAGCATTGGTCAGTTTGACCGTGATATAACGAAAAAATTGAGTACCGGCGAAGAAAACGGAGAATTCATAAAGCAATGGAATTCTCTTAAAAACGCCCTCTCTATAGCTGAAAGCCAAAATAATGAGCTGCTGCATATGACAATATGCAGAAAGGTCATTTCTGCAATGGATGAATACTGTATGAAATTTAAGAAAGACGGCGTTTCAAAGGAAGATATGACAAATATGCTGCAGAGGATAGAAGATCATTTAGCTGATTTCATTCCCTCAAAAGCTGAATATTCGGATGCTTCGGGAAAAGTAGACTTTGATAAATATTATGCAGAATTGAAAAATGAATTAGATCAGTCAGCAAGCCTGAACGGAACTGATTCGCTGTTCATGCAGATATATCCGTTTCTCTCAACTGTCCCGGTAGAAATTGAAAAAACGTACAGATAGGAAGTGAATAAATGTCAATTTTATCAATTATCAGCATTGTGATGTTCTCTCTGTCCGGATTGCTGCTTATTGCCTTTGCAGTCTATTTTATCACAGCTGATGTTCCTGCATCTATACGTTATTTGAGGTCGAAAGGAACACCTGTCGGCAATTCGGGCATATCATCCGGGACGGTCAATATTGAAGCAAGTAAAATTACTCACTCCGCTGCTCAGAATGATAATTCGCAGTCTCCCGCATCATCGGGCGGAATTGAATACGCACAACAGACTGTTGATACTGACGATCTCGACGAAGCGGATAATATCCGACAATTTGAAACACAGGACTGGGAATTACCTGACGGAGTTTCGTTTGTATTGACGAAAAATATTGTTGTTTGTCATACAGATAAGGAGTATATCCGGCATGAAGGTCAGTAAATACAGAAGAATGCTCCTATACAGCATATTCGGATTTGCTGTATCTGCTTTCTCGTTTATGCTGATACCTTTATCCGATTTCAGAGGATCGGCTTTACAAAAAATAATAGCATACATGATCGGAGCTTTATTTTGGCTCGGATTGATCTCGGGACTGATCATTACCATAAAATTAGGTCAGATCAGAAAAAACTTTTCTGAAAAAAAATATAAGCTTCCGGGTGTTATGTGCTTTTTTAAGAATAAACAAGCGATCTGCTGCGATGTATTGATGGGAGCATCTGTTATATTGCTTGTTATTTTTCAGAAGCTGTTTGGTACATATCACATAGCTTCGATCGTTTTATTGTCGCTGACTATTTTTTTGGTTTACATTCATTCAATTGTAAACGGAAATAATTTTGCTTATGCGACACAGAAGGGAGTAAAAAAATGAGATCATTGAAAAAGTTTCTGGCTGCTGCTTCGGCAATTGCTGTGCTTCTGAATCCCTCCTTGATCGGAGGCTTTGATGCAATTTCTGCCAATGAAATTACAAATGCCTCAACAACAGAAACGCCTGAACAAACGGGTAATGAAGCATCACCGCAGGGAACTGCCACGGTTTCTTCCACAGAAACGACTGCATCTTTTGAAACTGCAACAACTACAGCGGTCGCTCCGCCTGTTAAAGATCTGTCTGCACCAATATTGAATGTTAGTATAAAATATCAGAATGAATGGAGGAACAAGATCGAGTACGGCGATTGGGAAGTAAGTGCCTCCGAGGGAGCTTCAATATATTACGAATTGAGTGATGAAAAATTTGATGATACAAATGAAATGCCTGCATCACTTGAGAAGTGGGAGGGTCCGGATAAACTGCCCGAAGGTTCACATTATATCAGATTCCTGGCATCATACGACGATGAAGACAGACCAAAAGCTGTATCTGAAAATGACCTGCATTATCAGTTAGATAAAACCTCACCGGATGATTTTACTCTGAGCAGTGAAGTAAATAAGATCAATGATTATTATTACGAGTTAGTAATAAAAAATGATTCCGCAATTACCGACGACTATTCCGGAATAAAGGAGATCTTCTATACTATAAATGAAGATCCGAATTTGCCGCTTGATTATCAAAAGATCAGTGTGCCGTTTACTAAAATTGATGAATCGGGAAAATCAGTCAATATTTCTTTTACGATCAATAATTCTATTAAAGATGCCGCAGTTAAAGTGTACGTTTGTGATAATGCCGGTAATGAACCAAAAACGGCAGCCTTAGAGATACCTGATTTTGTTGCTCAGATACCAAATATCACAAGCGTTGATATTGTAAACATTTCATACGATGATAACGATCCGCAGCATAATTATCCGATCGAAACAATTCAGAAACCGCATGAATACGGAATTGAAGACACGGAAAATCATACAAATTACATTTATGCTAATGATAATTCCTATCTGAGGGTACGCACAAACTATCATAGCAATTCTCTTGAAATCAAGGTTCTTTTGAATGGGTATAAGGTGATTTTTAACGCTGAGGGCTTGAAATCAAACAGCGATATAAAAAAAGATGGCAGCGTATACTACATTCCTATCAGCAATCCTGCTTTTAATTTAGATGATTCTGAAATATATGATGTTTCAGTAGCAGTAAGTGATGAAAGTAATACCGGAAATACCGTGAAACTGTCTGACAGCTTCTATTATGATACCAACGGAGAGTCCGACAGCGAAATTGATTTTTCATACAAAGGAAATTATATAGCAAAGAGCGGCGATTCGTTCAAAAATCCCGGCTTAGACAATAAATACGATATGTATTTTGGCGAAACATCGTCGGAAAATAATATTTCTGTTAACGTAAGTGATGATGTCGGTATCGGAGAATACCATATAATTGTAAACGGCGAAACTGTCAAGGAAGAGATCCTGTACGATGGTGCTGTCAAAAAAGTTGAAGCTTCTGATGAGTCTGAAAATACAGAATACTATGATAAGGTCACAGAGACCGAGCCTTATAAGATCTCATTAGATGAAGACGGCGAGTACATAATTGAGGTTATTGCAATTGATCTTTCCGGAAATAAAAGGGTCGAAAAGAAATCTGTCAAGGTCGATACCTCTGCTCCGACCGTTCAGGGCACTCGTTATGATGTCCAAGGAGTGGACTCTCTCCATTATGTGCCGTTCGGAATTTACGGCAATGCTCCGATTTCGATCAAATTAAATATTCATGATGACGGATGTACGTTAAGTCCTGAAAATGTTAAACTGTACTGGGCTTCAAATGAAGACGATACAACTCTGAGTGAATATTCAGCTAAGTATGTTGGCGAAGATTATATTTTTGAGGGATTATCTCCGAATGGAAAAGCAGTACCTTACATTAAGGTCACTGATGCTATTGGTAACGAAGCCGTCTACTACTTTCAAACAGTTGACAGCGGAGATGATTTCAGAACTTCTTCAACTCTTACTACCGAAGCTCCGGAAAATGATGTATACTTGGTTCTTGATTCGAGTGCTCCTGTAATTTCCGTTGAGCCTCAGGGTAATTATAACGGATCGCTCGGCACTGACAGCAAGGAGATGTATTTCGGTAAGGTCATTGATGCTCCAAATGCATTGGACGTTACCGTTACAGATAACGAGGGCTTGTATCAATATACAGTATCTGTCTTTGACAGCAATGATCAAACAGTTTACGAGGCTGTTACTTATGATCTGTCAGAGGGTGCCGATGCGGCAATACTTTCAAATAAAGACGGATCTATTGCTGATGATAAAAACAAATTTGCTCCTATTGTCCTTGATGATTTAGCATCCGGAAAATATACTCTGCACATCAGTGCGGTAGACTTAGCAGGTAATACAGTCGGATCGGATCATGTTTTCTATATTGATACAACGGCACCGATGATAGATGGTCCGAAATATGAGGTGACAGACAGCATTTTAAGATATTTTACGTTTGGAATATTCGGAAAAACCACTATATCAATTTCAGTCGATATACATGATGATGACACCGGCTGCGGTATCAAAGATGCTGCTCTTTATTGGGCAGGAGAGGATTCCGACAAATTGGTAAAATACGGATACAGCGAAAAAAACGGAAAATATACTTTCTCAGGTCTTCCGATCAACTGTGAAGCCGTTCCTTATTTCGAGGTTGAAGATAAAATGGGAAACAGTAATATATACTATTTCACGACTGTCGACAGCGGGATCAAGGAAGACAATATAGGAGATCTCATTCTCTCAGATAAAACAAGCAATATAACTTTAGTTTTAGAGAATGATAAACCTGAGACCGAGATTTTCGTCCCTGATGATTATTCCGGATATTCTGTCGGCGGTGAGATATGGTATCCCGGTGATATAGAATATCACGTTACGGCTATTGACAGCAATTCCGGATTGAACGTTGTTTCGGTAAAGCAAAATGATGGTCAGCCTTTTGATCTTACAAAATATGATGATCATGATTTTATTGCGGAGCGTTTTCAGCGTAAGGCAGAATACATCTATCCGCTGACAGAAGCGAACGATTACAGCATTGTAGTTAATTCAACGGATAATGCAGGAAACAAGTCAGATGATAAGATACTGAAATTCCATATTGATAAAGAAGCTCCACAGATCACAATGTTCCGATTTGGAGATAAAGTCGATAACGGCTCTGTTACAGTTAAGACTACATATGGTTTTTATTTCAGAAACGAAACGGAAGCAAGAGTCTATGTTAACGATCCCGGAATTACATCAGGCTTGGATCAGGTAACTCTTTTCTTATCGTATGTTGACGGAAGAAAAAATACAACAACTGTGTCGGGCTTTGATCTAAGGAGCGATGAAAGCGGAACATATGCCCTGTTCACTATACCAATGGGATTCAAGGGCAGCGTTGCTGCTGAGGTCACGGATAATGTGGAGCACAGCTCCGGAATGATAAATGCTGACGGTAATATTATCGAAAACAATGAAATTCATCAGAATGCTGCCACACTTGATATTCATGAAAATATTGCCACTGATAAACATGATGCAAAAAACATTCCCCTTTACAATCAAAGCATTCCTTTAACAATTACTGCAAAGGACACATTCTCAGGTATAGCAAAGATCGAATGGTCAATTTCAAATGATAATAAAAGCGGAACCATTACGGTAGACAATGACGGAACGTATCACAGCGATTCGCAGGATATAACAATAGCTCTTGCTGAAAGAGAAAGTAATCTTATAACTTCAATAAGATTTGCCGTTACCGTTAACAGTAACACCAACGAAAACACCGTAAAAATTAAACTCACCGATCGCTCCGGCAATACGAGTGAACTTTCCAAAGCCTACAGTATTGACACCACGACGCCGACTATTTCAGCGGCATTCGGTAATACAAATGTTCAGAACGGAAGCTACTATAAAGATCCGCAGACCGTAAATATTGTCATTACCGAAAGGAATTTTAACGGCAGTGATGTTCAGGTCAAATTGAATGGAGCTGTTCAGCAGATCACTTGGAATGATAATGGCGAAACAGTCGGTCAGGATTCAACAGAGCACAGAGCTTCATTTAACATTTCGGCAGACGGCGATTATACATACGAGATCAGTTATACCGACCGTGCAGGAAATGCCGCTGCACCGATAACATCTTCTCAATTTACAATTGATACAACAGATCCTGAGGCTGATATTTCGTTTGACAGCGGCGATAAAAATCTGAAAGATGCTTACTACAATAAAGACCGTACAGTTACCTTTAATGTTGCCGAGCATAACTATTCTGATGCAGCTATCCATATTATCAAAGACGGCATTGATGTTTCGGGCAATTATGATTTAAGTAACTGGGAGCCGGAAGATCATTCCGGTGATGATCATACGCAGAGTGTTGTTCTCTCAGAAGACGGATACTACGTGGTCTCTATTGATGTCACTGACAAATCAGGACGAACAGTCAACCGGAGATCCAATGGTTTTTACATTGATAAGAATGCGCCTGTTGTCGGCATAGAGATACAAAATGTCGCTAACGGATCTCCTTCCAATGACGAGATCATCACACCTGTTGTGTCTGTTAAGGACATGGAGGGAAATCTTGATCCTGAAACTATAACATTGTCAGTAACGGCTATCAAGCTTAATGCCGATCATGAAATTGTTCCCGACATCAAGAAATATATAGGTCTGGAAGAATGGCAAAAAGCGGATATCGGAACAGTGACTGTAGATGAAGAAACAGATCCCAATACTATAACATTTAACTTTAATAATGTTGAAGATGACGGTATTTATACTTTTGAAGTTACTGCAAGCGATAAAGCAGGAAATACAGGCGGTGATTCTCAGGAGGATAAGAATAACGGAGCAAAATACAAGATCTCGATCAACAGACTCGGCTCTACATATGAAGTGGATGCTAAAATTGCAGAGGTTGACCCCGATTTGCGTTATTTCAGAAACAAGGAAGATACGCCGTTCTCGTTTACGATCACAGAGTATAATGTTAATCAGCTCAAACCGGATAATACTATCGTAAAAATGACCTGTGACGGTACTGTTGTTGAAAATGAAGTTACTGCGGTCGAAGATGTCGGCGAAGATAAGTGGAGCAAATATACTTACGAATTTCCGTCTGAGCTGATGAATAACAGTGGTAAGTACATTGTAAAGCTCTACTCTGAAGATGAAGCAGGAAACGAAAATCCGCTTGAAGTGAACGGTGAAGATGAACGTGCAACGGTAACATTCTTCATTGATAATGATGATCCGACAGTTTCATTCAGAGATGCTGATGACAAGACTGAGTTTATTGACAAAGCAAATTATCGTACTGACAGAAAGCATATTGAAGTGGAGGTTTATGATAATTCTCAGCAGGAAGCCAGAAACGTTACCTTCAATCTGGACGGAGAGGATATAACTGCCGAAGTTCAGCATGATCCCGGTACGATGATCTACACACTGACTTTGCCCGGCAAATCATCTGCTCAGGAGCTTAGTGTATCATTGGAGGATATTGCCGGAAACCATATGGAGACCGGTGTTGAAGATTTTCTTATTACAACAAATCTGTTTATTCTTTGGTTCAGCAATACACCTTTGTTTATTGGTTCAATTGCAGCCGTTCTGCTTGCCATTATCGGTATTATTGTTCTTATCATCAAGAAAAAGAACGATCGCAGCAGATTCTGAGGGGGATAAATTATGGAGGCTGTTATTGCACTGATACTGAGCAGCATTAGTGTAGTGATCTCAATTATTGCATTGATCTTCTCTTTGCGGATAGTTGGGTCAGGCGGAAAGAAAAGCAATAGATCAGGCACAGTATATTGCTCGAATTGCTGCCAACCATATAATGCAAGTATGAAAGCTTGTCCTAAATGCGGACAGCATAAAAAAATCAATTTCTGAACGAATATGACCTGCCGCATTTATAAAATTTGCGGCAGGTCATTTAATTGAATGAAAGTTTTGCGAAAATTCGGCTTTACATATCGACATCGTGTCAATTACTGAATATACTAATTATAACGACACAACATCAGAACGAATAGGAGGTTTTTTATCATGGAAAAGATCACACAGACCGCAGGTGTGATCTGCTTTCTATGTATCCGGAAGAGAACCTTCGCCGACTTATTCACGACATAACGTTTATATAACCGTTACTTTGATTTTGAATAGGAGGTTTTTATCAATTGACCGTTTCAAATGCTGCACAAATCGCTTACATAGGCTTTAGTTGTTCACGGTGGAGTAGTTTCCCGAACTGCCGCCGATGCCGTTGGAAACGGCTCACAAATCGCTTATAGGTTTTCTGTCGTTTGACTTTCGAGGAAACAAAAAGACTCAATTTCGGCGTTTCAACATTTCGAGAAAGCCACTGAAATTGAGTCTAAATTTAACATAATAAGCAAAAAGAGTATCAAACATTTCGTTTGACACTCTTTTTTTGGCTCCCCCTGCCCGGCTCGAACGGGCGACAACTCGGTTAACAGCCGAGTGCTCTACCGACTGAGCTAAGGAGGAATATAAAGCCGGCATTGAAATAATTTCCCGGGTCGTCGCCGACCAAGTATCGTCTTCGCAGCAGAGCTTAACTTCCGTGTTCGG
>CANQJO010000005.1 GCA_947624255.1 uncultured Ruminococcus sp. | reverse complement strand
ATGAGATCTCTTCTCGCTCCTCTGAGTGCATGATTACCATTTCTCATGCTTACTCTCTTTTGAAATGTCTATGAATACAGGGTCTCAGAAGCTTATCGGCTTTGAAACATTCACGAAGTACGGCGTTAAAACCGATAAGTGCGAATTTATATTTTTTCACGTTGAGCCGACCAATATTTCTGTGCTTTCGGCTGACAATATCGACGCAAAGGTGCATCACCTGATGATGCTGTTGAGCAATGAGACTGTCCGGTGTACATTGCTTTTTCGACAAATCAGAAGTTGCTTATTTCTTCTTTTTCGGTTTTGGTGCCGGCAGTTCCTCATACATGGCGTTAAATAAACCTGTCAAAAACTCTATGTTGTCAACTTCATCTACTGACAACATCTCTTTTGCTCCCTCATAGGGTAATTCATAGGTCACTGTTGGCATATAGCTGATTGCTGCTTTTATTGGTTTTACAAGCAACCTGTCATCATAGATACCGCCTACAATTTTGCCACGGTAATAGATGATAAATTCTCCCATCATAGCCCGGTATGTAATTTCATCCAATTCGGATAATTGACCTAAAATAAATTCTAAATATTCTTTACTCGATGCCATTATTCCACCTCAAATCTCGATTTGTAGTGTATCTCTCAGCTTTATAATTATACAGTACAAGGCATAAAATGTCAACTCTATTAAAAGAAATATCATTATATGAGATATAACGCTCTTGATAAATGTCGGTAAATAGGTCTTTTTGGATTTTATTCATATTATGTGCTTACAAATAAAACTGTGATAGAATATATCCGCAACGACATGAAACGTGTGCGCAAAAAGTAGTACTCGTTTATTCCGGCAAGTCAGAATATCGAGGATCTCCTCCTGCCCAAAATAAAGGAATTTACAAAGCCCCTGTTCAATATTCCGAGCCACAGCTTTCTGTTCATTTCACCGACAGAATATATGAATGCATTGCAGCTTGTGGAGTCAGAATACCGCCTGATACAGTATGCCGAGCGTGGAACTTGTGTATATCGCTGCGGAAATGAAAGGTATTTGTTACAAGTCCATGCGCCGGCGCATAAGTAAATAATGTTCGGAAAGGCAGGCGGAAGATGACCGAAGCAATAGCCGCCGCAGCAAAGGCTCTGCTGAAAAAATTTGCAGTCGATCTTGCGCTTGACAAGGACAAGCGCAATAAATTCAAATTATGATCTTGTGGGATATCTGCGATATATGCCGTCAGAAAAATCCTTTGATACGGACATTGACACGCTTATTTACAATGAGATCGGTAATCTTGATACCATGCCCGATATTGCAGAGATCGGACTTTTTGACGTAAATAATTTTGGAATTTATTTTGGAAACGGCGAGTTTCTTTCTATGAGCAAGGAATTCCCAATGAGTGTTTTGGAGATACGTCATCCATTTTCGCTATAGTTTGAATCTATAACAAGTTATAGAAAAAATATACTTGACTTTTCCTATGTGTATGGTATAATATAAATATAACATTGTTCGGGAGGTGTGAAATGCAGATTTCAACAAGAGGCAAAAATGCAATCAAAATGATGCTTGATTTAGCAAATCATAATGACGGAACACCTGTAAAATTAAAGGATATTGCAGCTCGTCAAAATATTTCAGTCAAATATCTGGAGCAAATCGTGATGCTGCTGCAAAGAGCATCGCTGCTTCAAAGCGTGAAAGGAAATCAAGGCGGTTATCTTCTGAAATATCCTCCCGAACAGTACACCATGTATCAGATCCTGACTGCAACAGAAGGCAGCCTTTCGCCTGTAGAATGTGTAGAAAACTGTGCAAGTCCATGTAAAAATCAAAATCAGTGCGTGGAATACCGAATGTGGAAACAGCTTGATACGGCGATACATGATACATTGGAGAATATCACTCTTGCGGATCTAATGGACTGGGAGGAAGAAATAGTTATTGCCGGCGACTACAGTATTTGAATAAATTTTTATATACAGAGGTGTATAACATGACAGAAATAATATGGCTCGGCAGAGGCGGACAGGGCGCATTCACAGCCGCAAAGCTGCTTGGAGCGGCATATGCCGACAAGGGCAGCGAAAATTATGCCCTTGCATTTCCGTCCTTCGGACCTGAAAGACGAGGTGCTCCGGTGACGGCGTTTACAAAGCTTAGCAGCAAGCCTGTCCTTGACCGCAGTGAAACCGAAAAAGCGGATCATATCATAATTCTTGACGATACGCTGTACAGCGATCAACTAAAAAAACTGCTTAAAAATAACGGTAAGATCATCGTCAACAGCAGAAAGATCGCTGATGATAAAATAATTTCATTTGACTGTGATTCCATTGCAAGTGAACTGCGCCTGCCAACAGTAAACACAATTCTGCTTGGTATTTTTTCAGCAGTATCGGGAGCTGTTTCGGTTGAGGACATAGAGCGTTCCATTGACGGATATATGCCTGAAAAAATTCGTGAAAAAAATAAACAGGCAGTCAGAAGATCTGCGGAGGAGGTACTGAAATGAAACCATATCTGAGAGAAAAAACGAGTTTCTCATTTGCAGAAGTTCCCTCGGATACTTCCTTTGAAGCAGGCTATCTTGTGAGCAAAAATGCCGGTTGGCGAAGTATCAGACCGGTAATTGACATAGAAAAATGCGTGGGCTGTATGCAGTGTTATTTATATTGTCCTGACGGTGTGATCTCTATTGAAAATAACAAGGCTGTGATAGATTATGATTTCTGCAAAGGCTGCGGCATCTGCAAGAAAATCTGCAAGATAAATGCCATAGAAATGGAGGCTGAGAAAAAATGAAGAAATTTTTATCAGGCAACGAAGCATTTGCAGAGGGTATCAGACTTGCAAGACCTGCCATAATCTCGGCATATCCCATTACTCCGCAAACTATCGTTGTGGAACGGCTTTCGGAAATGGTTGAATGCGGCAGTCTGAGATCCGAATTTATTCATGTTGAGTCTGAGCATTCCGCACTGTCATGTGCTATGGGAGCAAGTGCGGCAGGAGTGCGTGCGTTTACGGCGACTTCATCGCAGGGACTTCTCTACATGGCAGAGTGTCTTTATTACGCATCAGGCGGACGTTTTCCTATCGTTATGATGAATGCAAACCGTTCCACTGCATTGCCGTGGAATATTTACGGCGATCAGCGTGACAGCATTTCACAGCTTGACAGCGGTTGGATCCAGGCGTATGCGGAAAATGCGCAGGAAAGTCTTGATCTTGCGCTGATGAGCTATTATATTGCCGAAAAAACATCAACGCCGTTTATGGTAAATCTTGACGGATTTGTCCTCACGCATACTTATGAAGAAGTTGATATTCCGGACGAGGAACAGGCAGATAAATTTCTTCCGCCATATGAAACGGATAATAAACTTGATTTGGATGATCCAAAAAATATGGCGTTTTCAGCCGGTCCTGACTACAACTATATTTTCAAATTCAAGGAGCATCAGGCATTATTAAATGCGAAAAAAATAATTAAAAAGGCTGAAAAAGATTTTGCGGAAATATTCGGCAGAAAATACAGCGGTCTGATCGAAAATTACAAAACGGAGGATGCCGAATTTATTTTGATAACTATAGGAAGTATCGCCGGACTTTGCCGTAAAACCGTGGACAAACTGAGAGCAGAGGGCAGAAAAGTCGGTGTTGTCAGACTCCGCTATCTGAGACCGTTTCCGACTGCTGAGCTTGTGGGATCCGTAAAAAATGCAAAAGCTGTGGGAGTGCCGGAAAAGGATATTTCTTTCGGTAACGAGGGAACTGTATTTACAAATGTAAATTCTGCGCTGTTTCAAGGCAAAATTGCAATTCCTTCATACAATTTTATCGGCGGACTTGGCGGTAAAAATATTTCGCATGAAGATATTGAAAATATATTCGACTTAATTGAAAACGGCGCAGAACGTGTGAATTTCATAGGGATTGAGGTGGAGTAAGTGAGCGTGACAGCTAACAATTTGTGCAGGGACGAATTTTTCTACGGACACAAGGCTTGTGCAGGATGCGGAGGGAGTCTTGCGGTCAGAAATGCCTTGAAAGTTCTGGGAAAAAACGCAGTCGCCGTTCTTCCGGCAGGCTGTATGTCGGCAGTGGGATTCAATTTTCCGCAGCTGTGTTTTGCGAATAATGCTATAATTTCCACATTCGCAGGCACAGCATCTATGCTGACAGGCATTGAAGCAGGTTTCCGTGCAAGAGGTATCAAAGACTTTACAGCAGTCGGATTTGCAGGTGACGGAGGTACGGCAGATATCGGAATACAGGCACTTTCGGGAGCTATTGACCGCAACGACAATATCCTTTATATTTGCTATGATAACGAAGCTTATATGAATACGGGGATCCAGAAAAGCGGTCTTACGCCGTTTGGCGCAAAGACAACGACTACGCCGGCAGGGAAAAATATTCACGGAAATATTCGCCCGAAAAAGAATATGTTTGAGATCGCGGCTGCTCACAATATTCCCTATGCTGCAACGGCTACAGTGGGGTATATGACTGATTTTCTGAACAAGGTAGAGAAAGCATCGAAAATCAAAGGCACAAAATATATTCACGTCATTGCACCATGCCCTACGGGTTGGGGAATTCCCGTAAGCGATACGGTTGAAATTTCCCGTGAAATTGTTGACTGTGGTTTGTGGTATCTTGCGGAGTACGAAAACGGCGAATTTACGTTGGATCATGATCCAAAGGAATTTACAAGTGTTTCGGATCATCTGAAAAAACAGGGCCGTTTCAGACATCTTACAGATGAAGATATTCAGATAATTATTCAGTCACGTGATGCAAAATGGGAGAAGATCCGCAGAGATTGGAGGAAGTAATATGCCCGAATTATCAAAAAGAACAGCGAATTTTACGGACTCTGTTATCCGCAGAATGACGAGAATTTCCAACAAATATGGAGCAGTAAATTTATCGCAGGGATTTCCTGATTTTGAACCGCCTAAAGAAATTCTGCAAAGGCTTGCAGAGGTGACAAATGAAGATTTCCACCAATATTCAATTACATGGGGTGCGCAGAATTTCCGTGAAGCACTTGCCGAAAAACACGAACATTTTACGGGTATGAAAATTGATCCGAACAGCGAAATTGTCGTGACCTGCGGAAGTACGGAAGCTATGATGGCGGCTATGATGAGCGTTACAAATCCGGGCGACAAAGTCATTGTATTTTCGCCTTTTTATGAAAATTACGGCGCAGATACGATACTTTCGGGAGCTGAACCTATATATGTACCGCTTGATCCGCCTGAATTTAATTTTGATCCGGATGTTTTAGAAGATGCGTTCAGACAAAAACCGAAAGCGTTGATTTTATGCAATCCGTCCAATCCCTGCGGAAAGGTTTTCACATATGACGAATTGAAAATTATTGCCGATCTTGCCGAAAAATATGATACATTTGTAATTACAGATGAGGTTTATGAACATATCGTTTACGCACCGCACAAACACACTTATTTTGCAGCATTGCCTAATATGAAAGACAGGACAATTTCCTGCGGTTCACTTTCAAAAACATATTCGATTACGGGCTGGCGTTTAGGATATGTAACAGCATCTCCGCACATCATCGACACGGTTAAAAAAGTCCACGATTTTCTGACAGTCGGAGCTGCTGCGCCATTGCAGGAAGCGGCTGTAACGGGGCTGAAATTCGGTGATGATTATTATAATGATTTGCAAATGAAATACACCGAAAAGAAAAATCTGCTTTTGAACGGTCTGGACAATCTGAAAATTCCGCACACAATACCACAGGGTGCATATTATGTTTTGCTCGATATTTCGGAATATAATTATGACAGCGATCTTGTTTTTTGTGAAGAGCTTGCGGAAAAAGTCGGTGTGGGTGCAGTGCCGGGATCGAGCTTTTTCAAAGAGCCTGAAAACCGCTATATCCGTCTTCATTTCGCAAAGAAAAATGACACTCTTAATGAGGCATTAAATCGTCTTGCGGATATGAGAAAAAAGATAAAACCAAGAGGATAAAATTATGACATTACAGCAATTAAATTACATCATCACAATTTCGGACACAGGCTCTATGAATAAAGCGTCGGAACAGCTTTTTATTTCGCAGCCCTCTTTGACAAATGCGGTGCATGAAATTGAAAAAGAGATCGGAATTACAATTTTTTACCGCAGTGGAAAGGGTGTATCTCTGACCGCTGACGGTGCGGAGTTTTTAACTTACGCAAGACAGCTTTATCAGCAATATGAAACATTGCAGGAAAAATATTTAGGCAAAAAAGTCAAGAAAAAATTCAGCGTTTCCACCCAGCATTATTCTTTTGCGGTCAAGGCATTTGTGGATACCGTCAAGGAATTTGACACATTTGAATATGAATTTGCAGTCTATGAAACAAAAACTTCGGAAGTGATAAATGATGTATCTACGCTGAAAAGTGAGATCGGTCTGCTGTATCTCAGTAATTTTAACAGGCAGGTTATTACTAAAATTCTGCAAACAAATAATCTTGAATTTCATCATTTAATTGACTGCGGAGTTTATGTTTATTTGTGGAAAAATCACCCGCTTGCAAACAATAAAAAAATAAATTTCAGGGAGCTTGAAAATTACCCTTGTCTGACTTTTGAACAGGGAAATAAAAGTTCATTTTATCTTACGGAAGAAATTTACAGCACATCGGATTATGCGAGAGTTATAAAAGCATCGGACCGTTCAACAATGCTAAATTTGATGAAAGGGCTGAACGGTTACACATTCTGCTCCGGAATTATTTGCGGAAGTCTTAATGGTGACGACTATACCGCTGTGCCGGTTGATGATGACAGTATTATGGAAATCGGCTATATCAAGAGAAAAAATGCGATTTTAAGCGAAGTCGGAAATATATATATTCAAAAACTGAAAGAATATCTGAAAGTCTGAAAATCGGGTGAGCGATATGCTCGCCCGTTTCTTTGCCTATAGATCCAATCTATCGCTTTTTATAGATAATACATATTGGACAACTGTACAAAGTAGGTGTATAATAAAATTATCATAAGGAAAGGAAATGGTGAATTACATGAAAAAATCAATTATTGCAGGAGCAGTTGCACTCAGCTTGCTCGGTACATTTACAGGCTGCGGAGAAAAGAAATCGGAGAACAGCGATGTTTCTATCGGCTATCTTAATTCGACAGCACATCTGCTTGCTTTTGTAGCACAAGAAGAAGGCTACTTTAAGGATGAGGGAGTGAATGCCACATTGACGCAGTTTTCCAGTGCGGCAGAACTTTCAAACGGTCTTGAATCCGGCAAATTGGATGTTGCATTTATCGGCTCTGTCCCGTCTTTGACATTCCAAAGCAATGGTCATGATCTGACTATTTTTGGCGGTGCAATGACAAATGGCCACGGCTATGTCATCAAGCCTGAATTTACGAAAAATGCCGACACCATTGACATTTCGATCCTCAAAGGCAGAAATGTGGCATCGGTCAAGAACAGCGTCCAGGATGCCGAGCTGCAAATTCTGCTGAAAGATGCAGATATTTCTATCGGCGATGGCAGTGATGAGGTAAATATCGTTTATTTTGACAGTCAGAAGGACGCCTACGCCGCACTGATGAATGACAGCATTGATGCAGCTTCTGTGTACTCTCCATATGCCTCTCTTGCGGAGGGACAAGGTTATGATATTGTATACAGATGTTCTGAAGAGCCGGCGCTGCAGAATCAGCCCTGCTGCCGTCAGGTCGCTGCAACATCCAACCTCAAAGATAATACAGAGAAGTTCACAGCATTTGAGCGTGCCTTAATTCGTGCGTATAACTTCACCCAAACCAATGAAGAAGGCACGATCAAAGATGTTAAGAAATACATTGACATTGACGAAGATTATATTCGTACTGAAGTTTACGGCGGTTACGGCTATAGCAGTCCCGATCCCGACAAGCAAGGTACGCTTGCCTTGAAGGATACGATCGTGGCGCTCGGCTATACGGAGGATTATGACATCGAACCTCTTTACAATACAGATATATACAAAAATGCATTGCCAGAAGTGATAAAGAAAGATCCGGATAATGCCATATATCAGCAATTGCAGGAGCATTTTAATGAATACGAGTAAAATTGAGATCAAAAATCTGACCGTAGATTATATCGAGAAAAAGAAGAGCTTCACGGCTTTGAAAAATGTCAGCTTTCCTGTCAATGAAGGCGAATTTGTCAGCATTATCGGTGCAAGCGGCTGCGGAAAATCCACACTTCTCAGCGTTTTGGAGGGTATCAACAAGCCTGCGGAGGGTGAAGTGCTGATTGACGGCGAAAGGGTGAACGGCACCGGCAGCAATCGCAGCGTTGTGTTTCAGCATTATTCTCTTTTTCCGTGGATGACAACACGAAAAAATGTGGCTTTTGGTATTCAGCAGGTGAGAAAGGAATTATCCCGAACGCAGCGTCTGCAAATCGCAGATGAATTTCTGGACAAAGTCGGATTAAGCGAGTTCAAAAATAAATATCCTTCCCGGCTTTCGGGCGGAATGCAGCAAAGAGCAGCAATTGCAAGAGCTTTGGCAATGGATACGGAAATTCTTCTTATGGACGAGCCGTTCAGCGCTCTTGATGCAAAAAATCGTATTGCTTTGCAGGAGCTGCTTCTGAAATTGTGGGAGGGAGAAAACTCCGAAAATAAAAAAACAGTGGTATTTGTGACTCACGACATTGATGAAGCGATTTTTCTGTCCGATAAAATTGTTGTTCTGACATCTCATCCGGGAACAGTTTATGATATTGTAGAAGTTCCCTTTGAGCGTCCGAGAAATCGAGAAAAGTTGATCGAACGCAAGGATTATGCTGCATTACGCAGCAAGCTGCTGTCCATGTTCTACCACGATATTGCTGACAGGATCGGCGGAAATGAGGTGGTAATATGACGATAAAAGCGAGATTTTTAAGAATAACGCATATTTTTTTCGCAATTCTTATGCTCATACAGCTCTTGCCAAATAAATCGTCAAAAGAAGTCTGCACGTCAAGCCTGATCGCCTTTGCAATTGCAGCAGAAGCCGTTGTGATCATATGCTCCTTTTTGATAAAGAAAAAAGAATCGTTGTTGCTGACACTTGATATTTTCGGCTTTATTTATGTGTTCCTGACAGCATGGACTTTGGCAACGGCTAAATTTGATTTGCTTAATGATTTGCTTTTTCCTCCTCCCGGAAAAGTGATCGCTCAGTTTGCGGAGGATAAAACTGTTATTTTAACCAATATCAAAAGCTCTGTAGGAATTATCGTTCAAGGATTTTTGCTTGCAGCGGTGACGGCTATACCTTTAGGACTTCTGATCGGATTGAATGCGAGACTCGGAAATGCAGCATCATATCTGACAAAATTTTTCAGTTCTATTCCGCCGATCGTATATATTCCATATGGAATTGCACTTTTACCCACGTTCCGTTCCGTTTCGATATTTGTGATCTTTCTCGCATCGTTTTGGCCGATATTTGCAGGTACAATGAGCGGAGTACTGAACGTTGACAAGAAGATCATAGATTCTGCAAAAGTTCTGAATGTGAAAAAACCTGCCATGCTGACATCAATTATTCTTCCGGCATCACTTTCACAAATTTTCCTGGGCTGTAATCAGGGACTCAGCGTGTCATTTATTCTCCTGACCTCTGCCGAGATGATCGGAGCAAGGGATGGCATGGGTTACTATGTCAAGTACTACTCTGACTTTGGCGATTATACACGAACGATCACCGGTCTGCTTGTTATTGGCATTGTCGTTATTGCCGTGACATTTCTATTTAACATATTCCGGCAGTATCTTTTACGTTGGAAAGGGTGATCTCTTAGAACCTGTTCGGTATCTTCTTATGCTTAAAAATTTGCTCATAGCATAGAAGATACTGAATAGGCTCTTATAGATTCAAACTATAACCTGCTATAGATAATACATATTAGACAAATAGGAAAAGTGGGTGTATAATAATAACAGAACAGGAAAACCTGTAAAAATTTTTGGAGGTAATGTAACATGAGTACAAGAGATATCAACAATAAATTCTGGGACGAGAAACTTGAAACAATGCCCCGTGAGGAGCTTGAAAAAAAGCAGCTTGAGGATCTGAAAGAGATCGTGAAGTTTGCCTATGAAAACGCTCCCTATTATAAGCGTTCGTTTGATGAAGCAGGCGTAAAGCCGGAGGATATTCACACTCTTGCCGACATTCAGAAATTCCCGTTTATCAACAAAAAAACTCAGCGTGACACGCAGGGTGTAGGCTCATTTCTTGGGGAATTATGCGCCGTTCCCGAAGAAGATGTTGTGTTTATTTCAACGTCATCAGGCTCAACAGGAGTGCCTACGATGAGTCCGTTTACAAAGCAGGATTTCGATGAATTTCAAGACACGGAAAGCCGCTGGTTCTGGCAAATCGGCATGAGACCAAATGACCGCTATGTTCACGCTTTGAATTTCTCTCTGTATGTCGGAGGTCCTGACGTTATAGGAGCGCAGAATCTCGGAGCATTATGTATCTGGGGAGGCACACTTCCAAGCGAAAGACTTTTATTTATTCTGAAAACTTATCAGCCGACTATTATCTGGACGAGTCCATCCTATGCATGGCAGTTGGGCGAAAAGGCTAAAAAAGCAGGCATTGATCCAAAAAAAGATCTGTCTATCAAGAAAATTATCGTTGCCGGAGAACTTGGCGGTTCTATTGACTCGACAAGAAAAGCAATTGAAGATCTATGGGGTGCTGAAGTTTACGATTTTTACGGACTTTCCGACATTTTCGGCGCTTGTGCCGCACAATGCGAGTATCATGACGGATTGCACATTGCGGAAAATCATATTCTTGTGGAAACGGTTGACATTCATACGGGTGAAATTTTGCCTCCCGGCGAAGTCGGCGAACTGGTGTTCACCACACTCCGTAAGCACGCAAGACCGCTGATCCGTTTCAAGACGGGCGACATCGGCTACATAGACAACACGCCCTGCAAATGCGGACGTACTCACGGCAGAATCCACATCAACGGCAGAAAAGACGATATGTTTATAGTTTCCGCAGTTAATGTTTTTCCGAGCGATATTGAGGCGGTTATCAGAGAGCTTGACGGCGTGACAGGCGAATATCTTATTCGTGTATTTGAAAAGGATTTCACCTGCAAATATTCTGTTGAAATTGAAAAGAATGCCGATAATCCTGCATCTGATGAGTCTGTTGCGGAAAAAGTTTCAGCAGCATTAAAGGCAAGGATCGGTGTAAAACCGTACAATGTTGTTGTACATCCCGACGGCGGTCTTGATACACGTTCGGAGCATAAATCAAAGAGAATTATTGATGAAAGGAAACCGGACTATACGATTTGAGGAACTGTTATGGAAAGGTCAATTGAAACAAAGTGTTTGCATTTAGAGGAAACAGAGGGCCGTACAGTAAATTACGGAGCAATCAGCTATCCGATCTATCAGACGGCAACTTATGCACATGAAGGTGTCGAAAAAAGCTCAGGATTTGATTATTCACGCCTGCAAAATCCCACGAGAGAGCATTTGGAAAAAGTCGTTGCATCGCTTGAAAACGGCACGGACGGATTTGCACTTTCTTCGGGAATGGCTGCAATTTCGCTCCTTATGGAGATTTTCAAGCCGGGCGACCACATAATTGCGGATTCCGACCTGTACGGCGGAAGCATACGGCTTTTTCGCAATATTTCGGAGAAAAACGGCATTAAATTTTCAAATATCGACTGTTACAAAGAAAATATAGAAAATTATATTACAGATACTACAAAAGCGGTCTATATTGAAACTCCGACCAACCCGATGATGCACGTCACGGACATTGCAAAAGTGGCTGAAATAACGAAAAACAGCGGAATTTTGCTGATCGTTGACAATACATTTATGTCGCCTTATTTTCAGAATCCGCTTGATTTGGGTGCTGATATTGTGGTACACAGCGGAACGAAATTTTTAGGCGGTCATAATGATACGCTTGCGGGATTTCCTGTGACAAAAAATCCTGAAATTGCCGAAAGATTACGGTTCTTGATAAAAACCACAGGTGCAGGTCTTGCGCCGTTTGACTGCTGGCTTATACTCAGAGGAATAAAAACTCTCGGGATCCGCATGGAAAAATCGCAGGAAAATGCGCTGAAAATAGCAAAGCGGCTGAAAAAACAAAAAGCTGTCACAAACGTGATCTATCCCGGACTTCCGGAACATCCCGGTCATGAGATCATGAAAAAACAAGCCCGCGGATTTGGCGCAATGCTGACATTTCAAGTAGAAAGCAAAGAATTTGCACTTTCAATTCTTGAAAAAGTCCGCATGATAAAATTTGCGGAAAGTCTTGGCGGAGTTGAAACGCTGATAACCTACCCCACAACGCAGACACACGCCGATGTTCCGCAGGAAATTCGTGAAAAAAACGGTATTACAGAGAGTACGCTTCGCATTTCTGTCGGAATCGAAAATTCAGACGATTTAATTTATGAGCTTGAAAAGGTTATTCGTGAAACGGAGCGTGAATTAAATGGCGGAGAGAAATCTTGATTTTGATAAAATTATAGACCGCAGGAACACAAGATGTCTGAAATATGATTTTGCAAAACGCCGCGGAATGCCCGAAGATGTGCTCCCACTCTGGGTTGCGGATATGGATTTTGAGACTTCATCATATATTCAGGATGCCTTAATTGAACGTGTAAATCACGGAATTTTCGGCTACAGCGAGGTGCAGACACCGTATTTTGAAATTGTCCGTGACTGGATGGAAATTCATCATAATTGGATACCGGAAGAAAAATGGCTCATCAAAACTCCCGGAGTTGTTTTTGCGCTTGCAATGGCGGTAAAAGCCTATACACAGCCAAATGAAAGCGTTCTGATACAACAGCCTGTTTACTATCCGTTCTCGGAAGTGATCGAGGACAACGGCAGAAAAATCGTCAGCAATGATCTGTTTCTTGGTGATGACAACCGTTATCATATTGATTTTGAAGATTTTGAACGAAAAATCGTTGAAAATCACATAAAAATTGTTTTTGTTTTGCAGTCCGCATAATCCCTCAGGACGTGTCTGGACGGTTGAGGAACTGTGTAAAATCGGCGATATTTGCCTCAAACACAATGTTATTGTTGTGAGTGACGAAATTCATCAGGATTTTGTTTTTCGTGGAAAGCATACCGTTTTTGCAAATCTCGGTGAAAAATATCAGCAGAATTGCATTATCTGCACATCGCCGAGTAAGACCTTTAATCTTGCAAGTATGCTGATCTCAAATATTTTTATTCCGAACGCACAGCTAAGGCGTAAATTTCGCAAGGAAGTCAATGCCGCAGGGATCAGTCAAATGAGTGTTTTGGGACTTGTGGCAGCTGAAACGGCTTACAGCAAGGGCGAGGAATGGTATTATAAAATGATCGAATATGTGAGGGGGAATATTGATTTTGTTCAAAATTTCGTGAAAAATAATCTCCCGGAAGTCAGAATGATCGACACAGAGGGCACATATCTCGTATGGCTTGATTTCCGAAAAACAGGACTGTCCACGGAGGAGCTTGACAGGCGAATTATTCATAATGCGAAGTTATGGCTTGACAGCGGTAAAATTTTCGGCAAATGCGGAGAGGGATTTGAGCGGATAAACGCTGCCTGCCCGAGAAGTATTCTGCAAGAGGCACTTGAACGTATAAAAAATGTGCTGTAATTTGGGCGTAGCTATTAAGAAAATCTATAACTTGCAATAGAATTTGTATATAGCGAAATTTTTGAAAAAAGCCTTGACAAAATGAAAAATATGGTGTATACTAAATACATACCCGATAAAACCTATGCAAAAAATAGGATAACAGAAATTTATTTTACGGAGGTAATTATTATGAGCAATATTAAAGAAAGCGCACTGCAACTCATCGGCGGTACACCGATACTTAAACTTAACGGCTACGCAAAGAAAGCCGGAATAAGCAATGCAACAATTCTCGCAAAGCTGGAGTATCTCAATCCGGCAGGTTCGGTCAAGGACAGAATTGCCCTTGCAATGATCGAAGATGCCGAAAAAAAGGGAATTCTGAAACCCGGTGCGACCATAATCGAGCCGACTTCGGGCAACACGGGAATCGGACTTGCGGCAGTTGCGGCGGCAAAAGGCTACAAGGCGATACTCACTCTTCCCGACACGATGAGCGTTGAAAGACGAAATCTCCTCAAGGCATACGGCGCTGAACTTGTGCTTACAGAGGGCGCAAAGGGCATGAAAGGCGCAATCGCAAAGGCTGAGGAGCTCAATCAGCAGATAGAGGGATCTGTGATTTTAGGACAGTTTGTGAACCCTGCAAATCCGGCAATTCATAAGGCAACAACAGGTCCGGAGATCTGGGAGCAGACCGACGGTAAGGTTGATATTTTTGTCGCAGGTGTGGGAACCGGCGGAACAATTACAGGTGTCGGCGAGTATCTGAAAGAGCAGAATCCCAATGTAAAGGTCGTTGCAGTTGAACCTGCATCATCTCCCGTACTTTCGCAGGGCAAAGCAGGTCCTCACAAAATTCAGGGAATCGGCGCAGGATTTATTCCCGAAACTCTCAACACGAGCGTTTATGATGAAGTGCTTGCAATTGAAAATGATGATGCATTTGCAGAAGGAAAAGCCTTTGCGGTAAGCGAGGGAATTTTAGTCGGAATTTCTTCGGGTGCGGCACTCAAAGCGGCGAAAATTCTTGCCGGAAGACCCGAAAATAAGGGCAAAACAATAGTCGTTCTTCTTCCTGATTCGGGCGACAGATATTTGTCAACTCCTCTTTTCAGCAATAATTAACAGCGTTTTTTGAATGGGGTGAATGCAAAATGAATGAACCGGCTGAGAAAATTTCTCACTTGGAAATGCTTGAAAAACTCCTTGAAAATATGAAATTTGGCAGTATCACCCTGATCGTGCAGGACGGAAAAATTATACAAATAGATAAAACAGAAAAATACCGATTAAAAGACTGACCGGAAAGCCGGAGGTTTTGTCAGGTGAATTTCACTTACGATACCTCCGGTCTTTTTGTTTTATGATGCTGTAGCCGTTGGAATGGCATAGGTCTGCAAAACCGAAGTTAGCGGTTCAAATCCGCTCAGCATCGCCATCGACAGCAGCATTGCCGAAAATTCAATCGAGAGAAGTGATAATTTGAGCAATACATATAAGGATTTGCAGAGATCGCACCCTTGTTTCGGAGGGCAAAAAAATAATGCCGGAAGAATACATTTGCCCGTAAGTCCCGGCTGTAATATTGCCTGCCGATTTTGCGAGAGAGCAATAAATGACACCGAAAACCGTCCCGGTGTGACTTCAAAAATTATCACGCCTGACGAAAGTATAGAAATTCTTGAAAAGGCTCTTGCGATTTGCCCCGAAATTAAAGTTGCAGGAATTGCAGGTCCGGGGGACACTCTTGCTACGGATAACGCTCTTGAAACTTTCCGAAAAATAGGAGAAAAATTTCCGGATCTGATCAAGTGTATGAGCACAAACGGTCTTTTGCTTTACGAAAAAGCAGACGAAATTATTGAAGTCGGAATTGACTCCCTGACCGTGACGGTGAATGCTGTAGATCCCGAAATTGAGGCAAAATTAAATAAATACATAATCTATCACGGCAAGCGTTATGACGGTGTTGAAGGAGCAGAAATTCTTATCGAAAATCAGTTGAAAGGCATAAAAAAAGTCGCTGATTCGGGAATTACCGTTAAAATAAATACCGTTCTTGTTCCCGAGATCAACGGCGGACATATTGAGAAAATTGCAAAAACCGTGAGTGAAATTGGTGCGAAAATTTATAACATAATTCCGCTTATTCCGCAGTTTGAACTTTCGGAATATTCAGCTCCGACTTGTGCGGAAATAGACCACGCCAGAACGCTTGCAAGTAAATATATCGACGTTTTCAGGCATTGTCAGCATTGCCGTGCCGATGCGGTCGGAGTCCCCGGAAAATCGGAATTCGGCGAACAAATTTATCAGCGGAGAATTTCTGCAAAGGAGACTTTTTCGCATGGATAATTACAAAATTGCCGTTGCAACTTCCGATGGAATTGTTGTAAATCAGCATTTCGGTCATGCAAATCAATTTTATATTTATGGAGTGCAGGACAAAAATTTTATCCGGACTGAAATTCGACACACTGAACCCGCCTGCGTTTCAAAAGAACATGACGAAAATGCAGTCACAAAAAATCTTAATTTGATAAAGGATTGCAAATATTTACTCGTCAGCCGTATAGGAATTTACGCACAGCAGCAGGCTGAAAACCTCGGTATTACGCCGTTTGAGCTGCCTCTTATGGTGGAAGATGCACTGAAAAAAGCAGTTTCATTTATCGAAATACAAAATTTATTTGAAAGGAATTGAATAGAATGTCAGAATTAAGACAGATCGCAATTTACGGAAAAGGCGGTATCGGAAAATCTACGACAACGCAGAATTTGACCGCAGGACTTTGCGAACACGGGAAGAAAGTTATGGTTGTCGGGTGTGATCCGAAAGCCGATTCTACGAGACTTTTGCTGGGCGGACTTGCGCAGAAAACGGTGCTTGATACAATTCGTGACGAGGGCGAAGATATTGAACTCAGCAGGATAATGCGTGAGGGTTACGGCGGTACTCGCTGCGTAGAATCGGGCGGTCCTGAGCCGGGTGTAGGCTGTGCCGGACGTGGAATTATCACCTCCATAAATATGCTTGAAAATCTCGGTGCATACACGGACGACCTTGATTACGTTTTCTATGACGTCTTGGGCGATGTTGTCTGCGGAGGTTTTGCAATGCCGATCCGTGAGGGCAAAGCCAAAGAAATTTACATCGTCGCAAGCGGCGAAATGATGGCACTTTACGCCGCAAATAATATTGCAAAAGGCATAAAGCGTTACGCAAAAACAGGCGGTGTGCGTTTGGGCGGGATCATCTGCAACAGCAGAAATGTTGACCGTGAGCACGATCTGCTCCGTGCATTTTCAAAAGAACTCGGCACACAGCTTTTGTATTTTGTGCCTCGTGACAATATTGTTCAGCGTGCAGAGATAAACAAAAAAACTGTTATCGAATATAAACCTGATTCAAATCAGGCGCAGGAGTACAGAAATCTTGCGGAAGCAGTGATAAATAATACATATTTTACAATTCCGACACCGATGACGCAGGAACGTCTTGAAGAAATTCTGTTTGAATTTGGTCTTATGGATTCAGCGGACGATTATCATATTTAAGGAGAGATTTTTATGTCAAAAATTTATCATTCCATTACGGAGCTTGTTGGACATACACCCTTGCTTGAAATACACGGCTTTGAAAAAAAGCACGATCTGAAGGCTAAGATCCTTGTAAAACTTGAGTATTACAATCCGAATCAGAGCGTTAAGGACAGAATTGCCCTTGCAATGATCGAGGACGGTGAAAAGTCGGGAAAACTCAAAAAAGATGACACAATTATTGAACTTACAAGCGGAAATACAGGAATCGGACTTGCGGCAATTGCGGCGGCAAAAGGCTATAAATTCCGTGTTTACATTCAGGATCAGGTCAGCCGTGAACGTTTTCAGGTAATTCACGCTTTCGGCGGTGAAACGGTCAAAATTACGGAAGTTCCCGAAATTGTGGAAAGTATGGAGAAGTACGGTGCGGATTTTGTTGAGTGTGTAAAGGCTCTTGAAAGAGCTGTGCAGGGGCAGAAAGTGTGGTTTGCAGATCAGACGAGAAATTCCGCAAATCCCGAAATCCATTTCAACACAACAGGTCCGGAAATCTGGGAAGATACGGACGGAAAAGTCGATATTCTCGTAGCAAATGTCGGCACAGGCGGTACTCTTTCGGGCACGGGAAATTTCCTGAAATCGAAAAATCCCGATATTAAAGTTGTCGGAATTCAGCCTACGCCGGATTCTTTCCAGACTCCCGAAAATCCCGACCAAGAGGAAATTACGGGCGTTCATCCGTTTGAAAATGTCGAGGAACGCTTTATTCCTGCAAATCTTGACAGAAAAGTTTATGACGAGTGGTACGAAGTCCATACAAATCAGGCATATGCAGCGGCAAGAGAAGTGGCACGGACAGACGGAATTTTGATCGGTGCATCATCCGGTGCGGCAATTCATGTTGCTTTAGAGCTTGCAAAAAAACCCGAAAATGCGGGAAAAACCATAGTTGCCGTTTTGCCGGATACGGGTCTGCGGTATCTTTCAACAAATATGTTCAATGAAGATTTCAAAGTAGAATAGAGGGCGATTTTATGGCGATAAATCTTAATAATTCCAACGTTGCCACAAGAGAGAACCGTATAGGGTCAATTACGGGTTATATCGGCACTCTCGGCGACCTTGCGAAACAAAGTGAATGCGGCACGCTGAAAGGCTGTTCACGCTGTTTTTCGCAGTCAAGTACCTGTCTTTCAAGCTGCGCATTGGGTCAGCTTTCGGCAATTCGTGATGTTGCAATAATTCATCACGGTCCGGCAGGCTGCTCCGTGGCAAGCGCAGGTGCGTATTACCTTGATAAAGTCATGGCAAAAAAGCGTGGAGTTACCAATAATATGGTCTATGTCGGCACTGACATGAACGAAAAAGACACGATTTTCGGCTCTGCTGAGTCGCTGCGAAAAATCATTCTTGAAGTCAACAGGCGTTATTCTCCGAAAGCGATTTTTGTGACGAGTTCCTGCGCAACGGGAATTATCGGCGAGGATATTGACAGCGTTGTTGATGAGGTCAAAGAAGAAATTGACGTGCCGATCGTTGCGGTGCATTGTGAGGGGTTCAAGTCAAGAATATGGGCGACAGGATTTGATATTTCAGACCATGCTGTTTTGAGCAGTATTGTCAAGCCGCCGAAGCAGAAAAGAAATACGATAAATTTCAAGAATTTCTACGAAAGCGCAAGACCTGAAATTATTGAAATTTTCAAGAATTTCGATTTAGAGCCGATTTTCCTCTACTGTAATTCAACGGTCGAGGAATTAAGTCATATTTCGGAATCGCTTGCAACGACTTGTATCTGCGGTACTCTTGGAAATTATCTCGGCAACGGACTTGAAGAAAAATACGGAGTTCCGTACATCAGGACTATAAATCCGCTTGGAATTGCAGGCTTTGAAACGTGGCTGCGTGAAATCGGCAAAGTGACCGACAGGAGCGAAAAAGTTGAAAAATATATTGCCGAACAGCGTGAAATTTATATTCCGCAAATTGAGGAGATCAAAAAAGAATTGAAAGGTCTGCGTGCCGTTTTAGGTATGGGACCGGGCTATACTTTTGAGGTTTCAAGAGTGCTGAATGAGCTTGGAATTGAGGTAGTCTGGGCGTTGGCTTGGCATTATGACAAGAAGTATGAAAACGGCGATGTTCCGCCATCTATGAAATATCTGCTTGAAAATGATGTTGATTTTGAGGCGAGTGTTGCCGATCAGCAAAATTATGAAGTTATGAATATTCTGCATAAATATCAGCCCGACTTGTATCTTTCACGTCACCCCGGTTCGACCGTCTGGGCAATTAAAAACGGCACGCCTGCTGTTTATGTTGCTGATGAGTATATGATTTTCGGCTATAAACATACGCTTGAATTTGCAAAATCAATTCTTGACAGCATTCACAACAGGAGTTTTGAGCAGAATCTTGCAAAGCGTGTGAAACTGCCGTACACCGACTGGTGGTATCAGCAAAATGTTGACAAATTTCTTGAGGAGGCGAAAAAATAATGGCGAAATTACTTGACAAACAGAGATACAAATGTGCACTCGGCGCAATGCAGACGGTTCAGGCAATTTCAAGGGCAATTCCTATACTGCATTCAGGTCCGGGCTGTGCGCAGAAACTCTCCGACTCGATTGGCAGCAGCGGTTATTTTTCGCCGAATATTTTTCCCTGCACGAGTATCAATGAAAAAGATGTTGTTTTCGGTGGTGTGAAAAAGCTGGAAACCACAATTGAAAACGCTCTGAAAGTAATTGATGCGGACTTGTTTGTGGTACTGAGCGGCTGTATTCCCGAAATTGTCGGCGATGATACGGGTGAAGTCGTAAGCCGTTTTGAAGATGCCGAAAAGCCTGTAATTTACGCCTCTACAGCAGGATTTAAAGGCAATAATTACAAAGGTCATGAACAGGTCATTGATGCAATTATTGAGCAGTATCTTGAAAAATCGGACGAAAAAGAACAAGGGCTTGTGAATATCTGGGCTGATGTTCCGTATCAGGATCTTTTCTGGCTTGGAAATATTCGTGAACTTGAAAAATTGATCGCTGAAATCGGACTTACGCCGAACACGATTTTCGGCTATGAACGTGGAATCAAGAATATTGACAGGATTCCGAAAGCGCAGTTTAATCTCCTTGTTTCGCCGTGGGTATCGGTCGGAAATATGAAGAAAATGGAGAAAAAACTCGGCATCCCGTATCTGCATTACCCGACTTTGCCTATAGGTGCATTTGAAACAAGCAAGTTTTTGCGTGCCGTTGGAGAATTTGCGGGTATTCCGTCTGAAAACGTGGAAAAGGTAATTACCGAACACGAAAAATATTATTATTATCTCATTGAACGCTATGCGGATATGTTCCTTGAAACTCGTGTTATGGCGAAGCAATTTTCTGTTGTTGCAGATGCGCAATATTCGCTGGGAATTACGAAATTCCTTGTAAACGATCTGGGACTTGTTCCGGCAAAGCAGTTTATAACAGACGATACTCCGAAAAATTTTCAGGAGCAGATAAAAGCAGAATTTGCAAACTTGAATTATGGAATTAAGGCAGAAGTCGAATTTGAAACGGACAGTTATAAAATTCATAACGAAATTCAGTCGCATGATTATCACGGTTATCCGCTGATTTTGGGCAGTTACTACGAAAAAGAAATCACCGAAAAATTATTTGGTCATTATCTGATTATTTCGTGGCCTGTGCAGGATAAAGTTGTTCTTGATGATTTCTATGTCGGCTATACGGGTGGAATTCGCCTGATCGAGGATATTTACTCCGTTGCTGTTCAGCGATGGAATTGAGGTGGAAATATGCCTTATAAAATAGCTGCGGCGACTTCGGACGGCGTGAATATTGACCGCACTTTCGGCTCTGCTGAATGGTTCACGATTTATGAAATTAACGGCGAAAATATTATTTCTGCTGAAAAAAGAATTTTCCGTGAATCAGAGAAAATTGCTCTCGAAAATTGTGAAAAAGGGTGCGGTTCCGGTTGTGGGAGCGGCTGTGGGAACGGCGGACAGCATTCCGAAAAAGTTGATTTGATTTCTGACTGCCGATGTGTTGTCTGTACGAAAATCGGTTTCCCCATAAGAAAACAGCTTGAAAAGCTCGCAATTTCGGTATTTGATGTGAATTGCTCCGTCGATGAAGCGCTGCAGAAAATCACATCGTATTACAGCAGAATTGACAATCACGAATCGCTTAGAAAATAAAATAGTAATAATTGACCGGACATCCGGAGGCTTTTGAATTTCACAAATCTTCGTTTGTTCGGCTTTTTATTAACAGATCTATCTGTAATTCCTTGCACATTCGCACACTACGTTCACTATGTGAATATCGTCAAATAGTAAACAACAAATTATAGTATTAGGGAGATAGAACATGGAATTAACGTTACATCAGATTTCAGCTATGCCTGATGATTCTTATTTATTTGTAGATATGCGGAGCGAAATTGCTTATCAGAACGGACATATTCCTCAAGCCGTTTTATTAAGCGAAAAATCCGATAAATTGCCAAAAGATAAGCCAATTATTATTTACTGTACAATTGGCAGAGAAAGCATTAAGCTTGCGGAAAATTTAAGAGAAAAAGGCTATGATGCGTACAGTCTTTCGGGCGGTTATACGGCATGGCTTAAAGAAAATTTTGAAAAACTCAGCGAACAAGAAATAAACAGATATGACAGGCAGATCATTTTACCACAGGTAGGCAGTGACGGTCAGCGAAAACTGAAAAATGCAAGGGTTTTAATTATCGGGGCAGGTGGACTTGGTTCTCCGGCGGCTCTTTATCTTGCCGGAGCAGGAATAGGAAATATAGGCATTATGGACGCTGATACTGTGAGCATCTCCAATCTTCAGCGACAAATTATTCATACGACCGATACTATTTCTGAAAATAAGGCAATATCTGCAAAAAAGCATATTTTTGCGCTGAATCCGGAAATTAAAGTTACTGCATATCCGGAAGATCTTACTCCCGAAAATGCGGAAAATATAATTAGAGATTACGATTTTATTATAGATGCAGTTGATAATTTTGAAACCAAGTTTCTCATCAACGATGTCTGTGTACTGCTGAAAAAACCGTTTTGTCATGCAGGAATTTTGCGTTTTGAGGGGCAGATAATGACATATGTTCCGGGAAATTTTCCCTGTTACAGGTGCATTTTTGAGGATATTCCCGAAGATGTTCCGAATTGCAGTCAGGCCGGAATTATCGGTGCTGTGGCAGGAATAATCGGAAGTATTCAGGCACTTGAGGCAATAAAATATATTCTGGGAATTGGCGAACTGCTTACAGGTAAAATATTTATTATAGACGGTTTATCCATGAAAACACGAATCGCTGAATTTCCTAAAAAAAATAAAAACTGCAAAGTGTGCGGTGAAACTGCCTTGATAAAAAATATAAAAGATAATGTAGAAAAATATATTGCTCCGCCAATTAAACATTGCAAAAATATGCGGTCAAAAAACAAATTTATCAAGGATGACGGCGAAAGCATACTGACGTATGGTGAGGAGGAAAACGCAGAGAAATTCGATTTTTGACTAATATTGACGGCAAGGTTTAGTTGGTGTAGCAATAAAATCAACATATGTGGATCGTAACGATCAGAAAGGCGGATATTATTGAATAGCTGAAATGTGATCGTAATCTTTCTGATGATGAGTTAAGGTATTGCCGGAAAGCGATACATTTGATGAATATCTTTACAGAGCATCCGATGAAAAGCGTCGGAGCATTTATGGCGATGAAGTATATATCATAGGACTGATTGAATTTACAAATTATTGTCGTAATAATTGCTATTACTGTGGAATGAGGATTTTTATTATACGGATACACTTCTATTTTGTGATCATCTGTTCTTACACTCAAACTCTAACGCCATTACTGCAAGAACCGCACCGAATGCCTGCCGCTGATTCTGTGGATCAAGTTTTTTACTGCCTTACAAAGATCGTGAACTGCTTTCACCACGTTCTGAATTTCTTCACTTTGCTTCTGCTCATATTGAGCGATCTGTTCCTGATTCTGATGATAGTAATCAGAGTTAACATACTGCAAGTTAAAAAAACCGTCATAAAATAAGTTGCTCATTATAAATACTTTCTTTCACTTCACAAACCTGATCTGTACATTCAACTTCAAAAACTGCTTGTCGTCCTCTTCGTAGATCGTGCCAAAACCGTGTTTACTCTTACTCGGCGTATCGAACCTTGTATTTGCAAGCATATAGTTCCTGAAAGCATTCCGGTTGTAGATATGATAGCAAACCACATCACCGTCATCTTTAACGATGATATATCCGCCTGTTGCTTCATAATCGCCTGTCCATAATTTGGCAGGAACCATTCCCAATGCAATGTTTGTCAGCAGCTCTTTAACCTTATGTCGTAAATAAACCTTATTATCCAATGTACGGATAACCCCGTCTTCGGCTATAATATCTATCAATTCCGAAAGCATAGCCGACTTGCCTTTATAGTAATTCTCAACCATTGCTGCAAATATTAACGGCATTTCCGATGTTACCATTTTCAAGTTAAATTCAAGTGTTTTGTTATCGACAGCAACAAACTCTATGTCCGTGCCGAGTGAATCGAGAAATTCAAACTTATCGGCAAACTTCTTAAAGCCTTCAAAGGCTGCTTTTTCGTCATTATTCAGCTTGTGTCCTTTCAGCTTATATGTAAAATTGGTAGCTTTTGACGCATTAAACAATGTTGACGGACTGCCGAGCTGCGACTTTATACTGAATCCGAATGTATCATCTCTGCCGCACATTATATCATGCACCATAAGAACAATATCGGCTTTATCCTGTGCTTTAGCTTTCAGCGTTTTACACTTTAATGACTGAGCAAATTCCCATGACTCCGGCAATTCAAAAGCTCCCTTTGTCTTTTCATCTTTTTTCTTTTTGATGCTTTTTAGCAGCTTGTCAGTCTGTTCAACAAAGCTGCTTATTGGAACGGAACACATGATATCACCGGTAGCTGCATTAACGACATTAACTTCACCGTTGCGCCTGTATTCCAACTTATCGTTTCCGGTTCCTCTGATTATTTTCAGAACGTCATAATATATATCGGGTATTTTATTTGTGTCGGCATCGGCAGCATACAACTTTCCGTCTGCCAACAGCTTGAACATTGTATAGAGCTCGCTCCATTCGCCTATATTACCTGTCATATCTTTCTCCTATTTTATTAGTGTTCCGGTATCAGCTGCTATTATTCTGTTCAATCTCAATAAAGAACCATCTTTCGGCTTCTGCTTTACACTTCAACTTCACTTGATTGCAAAGATATAAGGCAGTTTTCTGCATTTCGATGAACATATTTAAGTGCAACCGCTTTAAGATCAGCTTGCTTATATCTTTCACGCAAACTTGTCTTTATGCTGATACCAATAGGAGAACGTTTTTCCTCTTTAAATAAAACAATATCAGATGATCTAGCCATTATTTTTTTTATCCAATTTTAAAAAACACATTTTCATAAACTCAGCCATTTCCTCAACAGCCGGAATGGTTACGGCATTGCCGAATTGCTTATATTTCGGACCGTCTGCCATTTTTTCGGGAAAGCTGAAATTATCCTCACCGGTCTTTTTATCTACAAACGCATAATTTATAAATCCTTGCAGTTTTCCCCATTCTCTCGGGGTCATAACACGGATGCCCTTATCGTTGAGAGGTGTGTGTTTTGAGGGATATATCTTTCCTGCAACACCTTCCTTTGGATCAATTACGAGATTGCGTTCTTTTCCCGAACCGCCGGTTGCCAGCAGTGCATTAGATACGGGAGATTCTGTTTCGGGAAGATTAACGATCTTGTAGCCGAAGCCGTTTCCCTTGCTTTCATGCCTTGCTTTGTGCTTTTCAAGCGTTGCAACATAGCCGGCAGAAAGAAAATACTTGTCATCGGCATTCATTTCAAGTAGATCGTTGAGATCCTTATATATTTTTTCTTTACGTTCGGTGGGCAAGGTGTTTGGAAGATCATCAACAGCATTGCCAAAGTGCTTTCTGCTGAATCCCATAATATAAACTCTCGGTCTGTTTTGCGGAACGCCGAAATTACGTGAATTGCGAACAAAGCTCTTTGGATCGTATATAAGTTTTCCTCTATCGTCTTTAGTGACCCCGATCACTTTATAATCCAGATCATTCACCAGCACATCTATTATCGTTGCAAAGGTTTTTCCTTTTTGATGAGTGATGAGATTATCTACATTTTCAAGCATAAACGCTTTTGGGATCGTTCGGCTTATTATTTCGGCAATATCAAAAAATAGTGTTCCTCTCGTTTTGTCCTTAAAGCCTTCCTCTTTACCGGCTCTGCTGAAGGGCTGGCACGGAAAACCGGCAAGCAAAACATCATATTCGGTCTTAGCCACCAAATCCTTAAACTCGTCCGCAGTGATGTCGTTCATAGGGTCTTCGCCGTAAAGGTGCTTGTATGTAAGGCAGGCATTTTTATCAATTTCGGCAGAAAGCACATTCACAAATCCGCCTGTAAGCTCATAACCTCGCCTTATTCCTCCAATACCTGCACACAGATCTATCATTTTGTACTTTCCGCTCATTATAATTTACTCCTCATATAAAACTTTAATTATATTATCGGCAATGCGTTTTACAACAGAAACGCATACCGTATTTCCGCATTGCCACTCCGCTCATGATCTCTGAAAGCTGCTATAAAAGTCTTGCAGTTATCGTGGTAAATCAAATTTTTAACGTTTTCGATCAATAATACTTTCGGTTTAATAACGTCAGTTACCCTCGCTATCTGAAAAAACAAATTACCCCTCGGATCTTTGAAACCACATTGATGACCCATTACTGAAAAGCTCCGGCACGGAAATTCCGCCTATACCCGAAAACAGGCTTATAACCGCAGGTCTACTCATTTCCCTTTACCGCTTGTTCGATCTTATCCGCACATTCTGCAAGATGCTTTTTTATGTCGTTGCCCCAAAAGCGTAAGACTATCCAACCCTCAGCTCTCAACTCGGCATTGACTTCTTTGTCACGCTCAATGTTACGCTCTATTTTCTGTATCCAAAACTCTTGATTAGATTTGAAATCATGCTTTCGTTCTTCCCAGTTATATCCGTGCCAAAATTCACTGTCACAGAACACCGCTACCTTTTTTCCCTTGAACACAATATCCGGCTTTCCACAGATAGATGTCACATTCTTTCGGTAGCGCAATCCTCTCGACCAAAGTTCCTTCATCAACATTACTTCTATTTTTGAGCCTTTGTTTTTGACAGCTTTCATATTCTTTTTTATTTGTTCGGGAGTTCTTCTTTCCATAAACAACACCTGTTTAACTACATTTTTCAAGATATATCATATCACATAATATCAGAAATTTGCAATATGTGCGGAGAAAATTCTGTCCGAGAAGTTATTTTTGGTGTTTATGAGATTTTTGCTTTTCAAACGACTCTTTCCACTCGCTGACAAGTTCGGGGAGCGATTTGCTTGAAGAAAACGGAGAAAAGAAATGATATTTTGTTCTTGCTGCATCATGAGTCTGTCGGATCCTTGCCTTCAGCATCTCGTACCTCATAATAATTTCGTATTCATCGGCAAGCGTTTTCAGCCTCAGCACAAGATGTACGGAATTGGAAATGTCAACAATAAATACACCGAAAAATAATCCGATCACAAAAGAAAATGTCGGATTATCCGAAAGCCACACAAGCGCCTCCAGAATATGCGGATGAACAAGAAAATAATAAAGCGCACCAAGCACTGCCCAATAAAATGAAAATTTCGGACATATGATCCCTTGAACATTTGCCCATTCATTGGTATAATCCCAAAGTCTGACCTTGCAAATTTTAAGAGACATCAGACCTGCTATATATTCAATTGCGGTCATGCACAATGCCATAAATAAAAAGAGAAACAGCTTGTTCAATAATGGATCTTTAATAATTGAAAATTTTTCCAATGCAGCAATTGTATACAGAATACACAATCCAAATCCGTAAAGCGGAATATACGGTCCTGTACAGATCCCGGGATTGATCCATTTTCTGTCAGGATTCGCATCGGAAAAAAATCGGCGATAGAACAGTTCCAACACCCAGCCGACACTTGACCCGATAAAAAACAGAAAAGCAAATATCAAAAATAAATTCATGGTATCACCTCAGAAATATATGCTCCTCTCAAAAATTCATCTGATGAAAGATATGCACAGGCTTTGTGCGGTGCTGCCTTAATAGTATCTTTTAAGACCGACAACCTTGCCCAATATCTCAACATTATCCAGAATTATCGGCTCCATATTGTCATTCTCAGGCTGTAAGCGGAAGTGACCGTTCTCCTTATAAAATCTTTTTACGGTGGCATCCTCTCCGTCAATAAAAGCAACTACAATATCACCGTTTTCCGCATAGCTTCCCCGCTCAACAATAACGATATCGCCGTCAAGGATACCGGCATTTATCATACTCTCTCCACGTATTTTCAGCGCAAACAGCTCCTGCGGATCATGTCCGTCAGTTTCAAAGCCTATATATCCCGTGATGTCCTCGAATGCGGTGATAGGCTGACCGGCGGTGACAGTTCCGATAACCGGAACAGATGCCGTACCGCTGCCGGGAAGTCTCAGTGTGCGGTTGAGATTTCCTGTTTTTTCAAGATAACCGTCCCTGACAAGAAGCTCCACATATTTATGGGCTGAGGAGGTGGATCTAAAGCCGACGCCTGCCATTATTTCACGTATCGAGGGACACACTCCCTCGCTGAGACGGCTTTTTATGAAGCTGAAAACAGCAGCCTCCTTTTCATTCATCATTATCAGCACTTCCTTAATTTATCAAGTATCATTTTTGCGATCTTGTATGCATCGCCGCAGCCAAGAGTTATAACGAGGTCTCCGTCTGAGGCGTTTTCGCAGATATAGTCGCATATCTGCTGAAAGTTAAAATATTTCCGCTTGTCGCCCCACTCTGCCTCCTCGTCCTGTGGAAACCATATGCAGCCGGGGATCTTCTCCGCAAGATGGCGTGTGAAGATGCCGTAGGTATTTTTCTCACGGCTGCCCATGATATCGGTGAGAACTGTTTTATCGGGAATTTGCAGCACCCTTGCAAAATCGTCAAGGAGGAGTTTCGTCCGTGAGAATGTGAACGGCTGAAAGACTGCCCACACTCTGTTGAAATCCATTTCCATTGCAGCGTTGAGCGTAGCCTCAAGCTCGGTGGGGTGGTGAGCGTAGTCATCAACAACGGTGATGCCCTTCTCATAGCCGAGTTTCTCAAAACGCCTTTTAGCACCACGAAACTCCTCCAGACCACGCTTTATATCATCAAAGCTGACTCCAAGCTCAAGGCAGACAAGTGCGGCGGCAACGGCATTCAGGACATTATGCGCTCCTGCCACATGGAGCGTTATCTCGCCGAGCCTTTCACCCGATCTCATGAAGTCAAACACGGTGAGCAGACCGTTCTCATGGCGTATATTGGCAGGATATGCGTCACATGAGCTGTCTGTGCCGAACGTCATGACAGGCTTAGCGATGTCCTTAACGGCTTTCATGGTATTCTCGTCCGAGCCGTTGACTATCAGGAGCTTTGAGGTGTTCCCGGCAAATTTCCGGAATGAAGCGATGATGTTGTCAAGATCTCCGAAATAATCAAGATGATCGGCATCAATGTTAAGAATTACCGAAATATCGGGAAAAAGTTTAAGGTAATGATCTTCAAATTCGCAGGATTCACACACAAGGATATCGCTTTTTCCGGCGATGCCGCTGCCGCCGATACATGGCAGTTTTCCGCCGATGTAAGCTGAAAGATCAACTCCGGCAGTATAGAGTATCTGAGTTATCATGGAGGTTGCGGTTGTCTTTCCGTGAGTTCCCGAAACGCACACTGCTCTGTCGTAGCGGCTTGTGATGATGCCCAGCAGGTCAGCACGCTCCAGAACGGGCACGCCGCTTGCTCTTGCTGCCATAAGCTCAGGATTATCCTCCATAATAGCGGCTGTGTGGACTATGAGATCGGCTCCTGCGATGTTTTCGGCTTTTTGCCCGATGTATACGGGAATTCCCATTTTTTTCACAGCATCGAGAGTCTCCGTCTCGTTGTTATCCGAACCGGTAAGATAAAATCCCTGAGAGTGAAGTATCTGCGCAAGAGGGTACATTCCCGAACCGCCAATACCTATAAAATGAATATGTTTTTTCTTATTCAGTATATTGATATCCATATATTCATCACCTAACCTTGAATTTTTGCAATAATTTTTTTCAAAAAATATAAATTCATTATTGCATTTTTGAAAAATAAGAGTTATAATATATTTGTACGGCTGAGCTTATCGGTCAGCGCTGAGCAAGCTCTGCGGTGGGAGCCGTACAAAACAGAGCAGGATGTGCTGATCTCCGGTTCTGTGAAGATCAGTAACTGTCTGTGTATATTCTGCGCCGTTTCAGGCAAATATATCCATAGGCAGCAGAAGCAGGATAAGGGAATATTCCGCCTGTTTCTGATCTATGATCTCTGAAAAGACATAGCAAGGAGGAAAATTCAATGAAGATCACAGATGTACGAATCAGGAAAATTATGTCGGACGGAAGACTCAGAGCAGTTGTTTCGGTTACTGTTGACGATATGCTTGCCGTTCATGACATTAAAGTAGTTCAGGGCGACGAAAGGCTTTTTGTTGCAATGCCCAGCCGCAGAGATGAGGGCGGTATCTATCGTGATATCGTTCATCCGATCTCTTCCGAAGCAAGAAGACTGTTCGAGGAGAGCATTCTTGAAGCCTATCGTGAACAGCTTATTTTAGCTGAAACTGCCGCTGCATCTACAGAGCCTCCCGAAACCGGAGAGATGCCTGACACTGTGATATTTTGATCTTTATCCATATGCTGTGACGCAGGGGGAAAAAATCCCCCCATTTTTTTTTGCAGCAAGATATGCTCACAGAGGAAATCGGCTCTATATGCCTAAGATTCTTGCGGCTTTGAGTATTACAAGCTGTGTCTTGCCGTCACGAATTTTTCCCTGCATGACAAGCTCCACCGCCTCGGACAGTGGGAGCTTCTCAACGTCAAGAAATTCGTCCTCGTCGAGTTTCTGCGCAGAGTACGAAAGTCCCCTTGCAAGATACATATGCGTCACCTCAGAGTTATACGCCGGTGTGGGAAGCATCTCGCCGAGGTAAATATATTCGGTACAGGTGCAGCCGGTCTCCTCCAGCAGCTCACGTCTGCCGCACTGAGCGTGATCCTCGCCCTTTTCGAGCTTTCCGGCAGGGACTTCTCTTGTCACCGTGCGGAACGGATAGCGGAACTGCTTCACCATGAGTATCTCGTTGTTATCGGTTATCGGTATAACGCATACTCCCCCATGATGGCGGAGTACATCACGCACCGCCTGAGTGCCGTCCTCCAGCAGAGCAGTGTCGTGAGTTATGGTGAATATCGGACCTTCGTATACAACATCGCTTTTTAATGTGGTTTCCTGCAAATGCATACGTTTTCTCCTTTCATTTTTTATCCCGATCATCTTTCGGGCTGTCAGTCATCTCTGACAGCTTTTTTGCGTACATGACAGCGATATCCGGCTCATCTGAGGAGGAATAATCGTAGTAATGTGTATGAACGGAAGCTTTTTCCCTGCGGAAGATCAAACCGTAGATAAGGAGATATACCGCAAGAAGAATTATTCCTGTAACGCTTATGATAAGTCCCACAGTCAAGCCGGGAGTCCTGTACCGGAAAGTTATCGTATTTGCACCGGCATCGGCTCTCACCGCCATAAAACCATTTGAGACTTTTTCGACCTGCGCCTCCCTGCCGTTGACCTCTGCCGACCAGCCGTCACTGTAGGGAACACTGAAAAATACGAGCATCGGTTTTTCAAGCGTTATCTCTGATACAAACCCCTTTGAATCATATCTGAACGATGTTGAGCACATCTGCTGTTTTTCACGGCAGATCTCCTCATACTGCGCCTTTGTGGGAATGCTGCTGTTTTCCGTCAGAATGTCGGAGTATCGGGCTATCTGCTCATCACTGAGGATAAGTGAGCGTATCAGCAGCTTTTCACGCTCCTCCTCAGTCTTGTCGTCGGAAGTCTGCTGACTTACATATGTATCGTAGGCAAATCCCATGGGGATATACAGTGTATTCTCGTAGATCTCAAATCCGCAGCTTTCATGAGAGTATTCAAATCCGGGAAGAGCCTCGGTAATATCAGTGTTATTCTCCGATATCCCGAAGTTCAGCTCACTTGCGATCGCTTCAACATCACTGCTGTAGGTGCCCGAAGGTTCCTGTATCTCACTGAATGTCTTATTGCCTCTTATTTCCCTGTAGTAATATTTTGCCGACAGCAGTCCCCTGATCGTATAATGGCTCAGATCGGGACGTGATGCAACGTCACGCTGAACTCCTATTGATTTGTAGAACTGCATGATCGAAGGATCTACAACACTGTGAAAGCATCTTATTGAGGGAAGCTCCCAGTACATGGGATAGTTATCATCGCCTTCGGATATATCCACACGGAAAAAATTATCCTCAGAAACTTTTTCGCATACTATCTTATCACGCTCCCTTATAACAGCATCAATGTATGAATTTGCCGTTTTGACCGTTGATGCCAGATAATAGACAGTCGTGCATACACATATCACGGAAGCTCCGGCAGTAAGCAGTACGCTGAGCCTTTTGAATGATTTTCCCCTTTTTCTTCGCATAAAAATGATGCGGCTCACAGCAAGTAATATCACCGTTATGATCATTACTAACCAGAAATATTCGGGATCAAAAGGCATCATCATGAAATATACCTCTCCGTTTTCACCTTTTTCCGGAAGCGTTCCGATAATGGCGAATGCTGCGACCATAACAGCGCATATCTTCCAACCGAACATCAGATCGGAGTCTTTATCGTCGAGTGCCTGAGCAGTCATCATGGCGAAGATCAGCAGCGGCATATAAAACCATCTTGCATAGTAGTAGCCGTTCATCGCCTGAAACAGACTGTTGAGCCACGGGATCATCGCAAATATTATGCAGCATATTGAAAAACGTGTCGCCCAATGCTTTTTTCTGCCCTTCATGAATGCGATGACTCCCGCCATTGAGAACAGAGGGAAATATCCGCCGATAGATGCCCATTGTTCGTTTTCGGAATAGAACAGATTCGGTGAAGCAGGAGGATCGGGCGGCATAAAGAAACTCTGTATTATCCTCGGGATAAGCGTTCCGTCAGAGTATATGACCATATCCTTGGCAAAAAGATGCTCGTTTATGCGGTAGTTTCCCATTATGTCCATCGCTGTGGGCAGAAGCACTGCCGCTGCGATCATTGTGCCGATCACGGCTTCGGCAGCAAGCGCAAAGAATTTCCTCCACGATGTATTGAAGTCGGGACATCTCATTCTGAAAAGATAGTACAATACCAGAAATACCGCCTGACCTGCAAAGAAATAATAATTCAGCACAGCCATGAATGCCACCGTAACAGCAAATACTCCGCGGCGGCGGTTGTTGATATTCTCCTCCATAGCGATCAGCATCAGTGGGAAAAATGCCGTGACATCCTGAAAATGATTGAAAAAGATGTTGAATACCTGAAATCCGGAGAATGAGTACAGAAGCGCTCCGACAAGAGACATCTCTTTACTGCGGACAAATCGTCTTATGTAGGCATAGGAGGTCAGTGAGGCGATCCCATGCTTTACGGCAAGAAGCACGGGCAGAGCATAAGTGACCGCACCGGCAGGCAATATCGTTGAGAGCAGGAAGAACGGACTTCCGAAAAGATAAAAGCTGTAGGAGGTCATGAGGTCCGTGCCAAGATCGGTGAACCAGTGCCAGCCGAACTGACCGCTGCGGACAGCCGTATTTACAGTGTGGTAGAAGGTTATCTGCTGAGCGTTGTAATCTCCGGAATAAATGAAGAATCCTTTTTCAGCAATTATGATCGGCAGGAGTGATACGAACAGGCAAGCAAAGCCGAGCATAAAAGCTGTGAGGTATTTTTCCCGGCCATTATTATGCCCATGCGGCATTGTCATCATGTGATTCGGAGCTGCCGATTTTGCAGGAGTACCTGTCACTCCGGAGGATCGTGTTATACCACCTTGGATATGGATATTTTTGTTCAATTACAGAAGCTCCTTTGCTAACAGATTTTACAATAATTGCAGAAATGCATATACATTTTTTATTATAACACAATATACTTAAAAATGCAACGATTACGGAGATATTTTTCCGTAAAATTGATCTGCGTCCAAAAAACTTCAAAAAAACAGGCAGAAGTTTTACATTCTGCCTGTAGTGTTTATTATTCGGGGAGCTTATCAATAAGTCCCAGTTTAAGCTTCTGGATCGCAAGAGCATCGAGATTTGTTATGCCGTCATTGCCGCCGGCAACATCTGCATTCTTCGCACCCTGCTCAGAGATGCCGTCTGCTTTGCCAAGTCCGTATTTATCCGGATTTGCGGAGTACTGCATGATAAGCACAGCATCAGAGAGATCAACGATAGTGTCGCAGTTTGCATCTCCCGGGATGATATTCTCTTCACCGGAGGAGGGCTGTGTAACGGGAGGCTTTGAGGCTGAGAGCTGTCCGTAAACGATGCCGCAGCCGACTGTTGACATATATACCTTGCCGAATTCGTTCATATCACCTACAAGGAAATTTCCGTTGCCTGTTCCGCCGTAGAGGTGATCGGTGTTGATACATACCCAAGTCTTTCCGGCATCGGTCGAGCGGTAGATGCCTTCGGGATCGGATTCCTCCGGCTTACCGTAAATATAAAGCGTATTCACACCGCCCTCTTTTTCAGGAGCGCCGTATCCAACGGTCTTACAGTAGAAAACGTCCGTTTTCTCAGCGTTTGTGCCCTTATCCGTGATGATGTAAAGTCCGTTCCAGCCGACAGCCATAGCGACTGTATCATCGGTGATGTATGCAACATCGCCTGTATGGTCGCACATATCGTATTTTGCCACCTGATTTTCAGAGAACGTTGCACCGTAGTCCGTACTGATATAGAAGGAGTAGTGACATTCCTCAAACGTAGGCTCTTTCTTTGAAATGTCGGAAGCCCAGTAGTCGTTATATTTTATTCCCGAGCCGTAAACGATCGAAGGATCATTCGGGTCAACGAGCGTATATGTGGTCTTTGAGCCGTCGATACCTTTTGCATCTGTCCACGTTCCGCCGAAATCATCGGTGTATGATACAGCCGAACCGCTGCCGCTCGATTCGATTATGCGGTATGTGCCGTCACTGAGTTCGGTTATGGAGAGTTTTCCGCCGCTGTACGGGAATTTCATATCAGTCCATGAAGCTCCTCCGTCTGTAGAATAATATCCCTTTGCATTGTCATTGGAGACTCTCGCCATTACATCCGTGTTTGCAGGGCAGTATGCTATGCCTGATGTTGAGCCCATATTCGGCTTATACTGCGGAGGAACGGATACAGCATCATTGTGTATGAATCCGTCATAGTCGCCTATTGCAGAGTATGCCGCACCTCCGGGAACACTCACCATATCAAGTGCAACGACCTCCTCAACGCCGTCGGGTCGGAAGTAGAACTGCACTCCCTTTTCATCCCATACATTGTCACAGGCGAACACGCCGTTTCCTGATGTAAGAACGATGCTGTCTGAGTTTCTCGGATCTAAGATGATGCCGCTTCCCCAGTGGCACGCCTTACCATATATCCAGTCGTAGCCGTTTGTATCCATCGGTTCTGAAACAAATTCTTTATGTGAGCCGTTTTCGTCATAGATAGTTTCACCGGCTCCGGGTGTGATATCCTGCCATGTTTCTCCGCCATCGGTTGAACGGAAGAAATGATCTCCCCATGCAATAGTGCTTTCATTTTCCAAAGTGTTAGGATCGTCCTCAGTCCACTCTTCGCCGTACCACTGATCCGACCATACGCCGCAGGTACGGGCAAGCAGCTTGTTAGGATCGTCCTTGTCAGCCTCTATCATGCCTATTGCACCGTTTCCTGCTGTGTTGTTTTGACCTAAGGGCAATGGCAATTTCGTAACTTCACCGGAAGCAATATTATATTTATATGCACCGCCTGCTGTTCCCGTGAATGCAAGTCCGGCGATATACGTGAAGAAAATATTGCCGTTTTCATCGCTTGTTATTGACAGTGGATAATTTTCCGTCGGGAGGTCTGCGGAAAGTTCCGTAAATTCATCTTTATCAACATCAGCAACGTGTATGTTTGTCTGTCCTGTAACAGATGTGCCGACATAAACTTTTCCACCCTCTATATAGATGCAGGCGATACCGTTCTGCTGGTTGTATTCCTTATTTTCTGTTCCTCTTACCATATGCTCGGTCCACATGGGATATTTCAGCTCGGTAGTGAACAGTCCGAGATCGTCATAACCTTCAACAGAAGTCCATGTCGCACCTCCGTCAGTGGATTTGATGAGTGCGGAGCTTCCTGCTGTTACATCTCCTCCGGCATAGATAATGTCGGGATCATCGGGATCTACAGCGATAGGTTCTATGCACTCACGTCCGTCACCGTTGCCGTGGATCTGTATAAGATCGGTGACATCGGACATGGTGAATGATTTTCCGCCATCGGTAGTTTTGAAAATGACGGTTCTTGCGTCTGAGAAATATGCACAGCCGCAAAGGAAGTATGCAATATTGTCGTCGGTAGGATCTATGGCTATTCCCTTGACGCTGAGCAGACCTCTGTCGGTGTCGTTGATGAATCCGAAGAGCTGTACCCATTTTTCCTGATCGTAGTCGTACCTGTAAGCACCCCCGACGTCGGTGCGCAGATACATTTCCTTCTGTCCGGCTACAATACCGGAGACAAATCCGCCGCCGCCTATTTTAAGGGTATCCCAGTACATCTGAGAAGATATATCCTCTGATGCGGCAGAGACAGGCATACTGACAGTCTGAACGCCTGAAACCGATGCAGCGGATGTAAAGCATAGTCCCAGGGCGATCAGGGCTGTCAATGATTTTTTCATGACATACATTTGAATTCCTCCTGTTTGCCGGAGAGCACTGTCCGCAGTGATCTCCGACCTGTATAGTTATACGTATTTTAACATATTTTTTCACTTTTGTCAATCATCAGAGAAAAAAATGTTGTGCTGACTGAGGTCGTCTGTCATTCGCATTGATGCTTGACATCTCTGCCGATAATGGTATAATATGTATATAGGGAGGGAGTCCGTGATGAGAACAAAAAACGAGATAAGTGATTTCAGAGAAAGGCTCTCAGAAAAAGGTATCGTTATGGGACTTGCTCCCCTGCGTGAAATGTGCGCCCTTCTCGGCGATCCGCAGAATAAGCTGCCATGCGTACACATTGCAGGGACAAACGGCAAAGGCTCGGTTCTTGCAATGATCTCAGCCGTACTTGAACGCTCGGGGCTGAAAACGGGGAGATTCTTCTCACCGGCAGTTTTCTCGGACGAGCCGACAGCTTCAATAAACGGCAAAGCCGCAGACGAGCTTCTGTGCCTTGAGGTAATGGATGAGCTTATCAATGTTTGGGAGGAAATGGACAAAAACGGATCGGATACTCCTACACTTTTTGAAATGGATATGCTCTGCGCCCTCATATGCTTTGTGCGCTCCGGCTGCGATATCATTGTCGTGGAGTGCGGCATGGGCGGCAGAGACGATGCCACCAACATAATAGATAATAACATACTGTGCGTTATCACCTCTGTGGGATACGATCATATGAGCTTTTTAGGCGATACTCTGACTGAGATAGCTGCAAATAAATCGGGGATATTCCGTCCGGGCTGCACGGTGATCTCTGCCGCAGGAGAGAGCTGCGCACAGGCTGAGATAAAACGTCAGGCAGAGCTGAACAACTGTCGGCTCATCACCTGTGAAAATGCCGGGCATATCCGTCAGTCGGGACTTGACGGTCAAACTTTCACTTACAAAGGCAGAGACTATCGCATAAGGCTGTGCGGAGAGCATCAGACTGCCAATGCTGCCGCTGCAATAGATTCACTTACAGAGCTTGGAAAAATGGGATATCCCGTCACCTCCGAAACCATACGTGAGGGACTTTCCACGGCTGTATGGCATGGCAGATTTGAATGTATATGCCGTCAGCCTCTGTTCATCATTGACGGAGCGCACAATGTTCCGGCAGCAAATGCTCTGGCGGCAGCAATAAGATCATATCTCTCCGGCTATAGGATAATCCTCCTGATCGGTATGCTCGCCGACAAGGAGTATGACAAAGTAGCTGAGATACTTGCCGGCTGCGCTGATACGGCGGTAACATTCACTCCTCCGGTCAGCCGGGGACTTGACGGAAAGATCCTCGCTCAGTGTCTTGAAAAATTCATCCCCGTGACGAACACTCCCACTGTGGAGGAGGCAGTTCATACCGCTGTCCGCATGGCTGACGAAAAATGCGCTGTTGTGGCTGCCGGCTCGCTGTATTCACTTGATATGATAAGATCTGCTCCGGAGGCGTATAATGAAGCTTGAGCTTGCGAACAAGATAATTTCAAACGAAATATATAAAAATAAAATGTCCGAGATAACCGCCATGGAGAAAGAGCGTCCGTTCTGTTCACACGGTATGGCTCACTGCCTTGATGTGGCAAGGATAGCGATGCTGATTTGCTATGAGAAAAATATTCCTGCTGATGCGGAGACCATATATGCGGCAGCACTCCTCCACGATATCGGCAGAGCGGAGGAGTACAGAAACGGCAGTCCCCATGATACCGCCGGAGCTGAGCTTGCAGAAGCTGTTCTTGACGATATCGGGTGCATTGAAGAAAAACAGATCATACTCCGGCTGATAAATTCTCACAGGGATAAGGACTGCGGAGACAACACGCTTGAGGGCATTTTCAGCACCGCAGACAGGCTCTCACGGCTGTGTTTCTGCTGTGAGGCAAGGAGTGAATGCAACTGGCAAAAAGACAGACTTAACAAGGGAGTAACATTCTGATGAAAATAGGAAACAGAGAGTTTGATACGAAAAATAATTGCTATATAATGGGAATACTCAATATTACTCCCGATTCATTTTCTGACGGCGGAAAATTCGTACACCTTGATGATGCACTGAGGAGGACGGAAAAAATGCTCTCAGAGGGAATGGATATCCTCGATATCGGCGGAGAATCCACACGTCCCGGATACACACGTATAACGGCAGAGGAGGAGACAGAGCGTGTAATTCCTATCATAGAGGCTGTAAAGGCACGGTTTGATGTTCCCGTATCGCTGGATACTTACAAGCACAAGGTCGCAGAGGCAGGTATCGCTGCCGGAGCTGACCTCATCAACGACATATGGGGACTGAAATATGACAGCGGCGAAATGGCTGCTCTTATTGCAGACAGCGGACTTCCCTGCTGCCTAATGCACAACAGGAACGATGAGAATTATTCCTCCCTGCCGGAGGATATCATCGGCGATCTGAATGATTCTCTCAGCATTGCAGATAAAGCAGGCATACCACGTGAAAATATCATACTTGACCCCGGGATCGGCTTTGCAAAAAGCTATGAAGATAATCTTGAGGTCATTGCAAATCTTGACGAGCTCTCCTGCTTGGGAGCTCCTGTGCTTCTGGGAGCGTCCCGTAAATCAGTGATCGGTCTTTCGCTGGGGCTTCCTCCCGAAGAGAGAGTTGAGGGAACGGCAGCATTATCGGTCATAGGTGTTATGAAAGGTGTATCGTTCGTCAGAGTACACGATGTGAAGGAAAATGCAAGAGCTGTGAAAATGGCTCTCGCTGTGATGAAAGGCAGGAAAAATGGACAGGATATACATTGACGACCTGAAAATATTTGCTCACCACGGAGTGTTCAGCTCCGAAAATATCAAGGGACAGAATTTCTATGTGAATGTAACGCTCTTTCTTGATACGGAAAAAGCAGGAACGGAAGACGACCTCTCACTCACTGTGAATTATGCGGAGATCTGCGCTCTCATAGAAAAAACAATGACGGAAAACACGTACAAACTCATAGAAACGGCTGCTCACGCTGCGGCGGCGGCTATTCTCCGAAGCAGCAGTCTTATCAGCGAGGTCGAGATAGAGATACGAAAGCCGGAGGCTCCCATTGATGCACAGGTACGCTCTGTTTCGGTGAAGATCGGACGCAGCCGTCATACGGCGGTGATAGCACTCGGCTCAAATATCGGAGACAGCCGTGAATTGATAAATTCCGCAGTTGAAAAAATAAAAAGCAGCCCATTTTTTTGGGATATCCATGTCTCGGACATGATGATCACAAAACCCTACGGCTACACCGATCAGCCTGATTTCCTCAACGGAGTGCTTGTTTGCAGCACCATGCTCTCTCCGATCGGTCTTCTTGACCTTATGCAGAGCATCGAAAATTCAGCGGGACGTACACGGGAGATACATTGGGGACCCAGAACTCTCGATCTTGATCTTATTTTCTATGATGACGAGATCATCTCCTGTGAAAGGCTCACCGTTCCGCATCCGGATATGCACAACAGGCGGTTCGTCCTTGAGCCTGCCGCACAGCTTGTTCCCGGATATGTGCATCCTGTTTTGAAAAAAACGGTCGCTGAGCTGCTTAGGGAGCTTGACGAATGATAAGCATTATTGCCGCACGTGCGAAAAACGGCGTTATAGGCTGCAAAGGCAGGATACCGTGGGATATCCCGGAGGACAGGGCTCACTTCCGTGAAGTTACATACGGCTGTCCTGTCATTATGGGACGGCACACATATGAGGAGATCGGCAGACCGCTCCCCGGCAGGTTTAATATCATAGTCTCCGGCAGCATATCTCTTTCCGGCGAGAATGTCATCACCACGACCGACCTTAAAGCAGCGGTGAGATGCGCTAAGCTGCATATAGAAAATAAAGGCTGCCGCAATGAGATCTTCCTTTGCGGCGGAGAGCGGATATACCGTGAGGGACTCTCAATTGCACAAAGGATATATCTCACCGATATCAATGAATGCTTTGAGGGAGATTCTTATTTTCCGGAATTTGGCAAAGAGTTCCGTCTCGTGATGTACCGGAGACTGCCGCAAAAGGGGATAAGTTTCTCAATATACGAAAGATAAAGGAGATATCTGATATGAAAAATAAAAGGATGATCGCCGCCGCTATAATAATTATCGCAGCAGTGGTATTTGCGGTAACAGGAGTAAATTTGATGAACGGAACAGCTCCGGACGCTCCGTCAGACAGCTATGTTACGGAGACTCCGGAAGAGACCGTCACAACTGAGGAAGCCTCTCTGTCGGAGGAAACGGCAGAAGAAACAACATCAGCAGAGACTACAGAAAAAATGACCGAGCCTTCGTCAGAAAAAGAGACTGAAAGCAGCTATGCGGAGTATCATTTCAGAAACAGCAAGCTCCTGAAACAGCATTTCGAGAAGCACGGAGGAGAATTTGCCGATATGGGATACTCCACCCCCGAAGAATACGAAAAGGGTGCAAGTGATGTTATAAACGACCCGAACGCTCTCCGCAAGACCGAAGCTGAGGACGGCGACTATGTGTATTATCTCGAAGATACGAACGAATTTGTCATACTCTCCACCGATGGCTATATACGTACATATTTTCGCCCTGATGCGGGTATGGATTATTATGATCGGCAGTAGTTTCCGCATATGCAAGGAGGACAAGCAACGTGAATCCCAGACTCTCATATCTTAGAGAAAAGACCTCAAAGCTGACATCATCTCCGGGAGTGTATATCATGCGCAGCCGTGACAGCAATATCATATACATCGGCAAGGCTAAAAACCTTAAAAACCGTGTAAGCAGTTATTTCAGGGAAAATCCGGATCATACGCCGAAAGTAGCCGCAATGGTCTCAAATGTGTATGATTATGATTTCATTGTCACCGACAGCGAGTATGAGGCACTTCTGCTGGAGTGCAGTCTCATAAAGCAGCATCAGCCGAAGTATAATATTCTGCTGAAGGACGACAAGGGCTATCATTATATCCGGATCTCCGATGAAGAGTACCCGCGCATCACCAACGAGAAAAATACGCTCCTGCCGGGAAAATACCTCGGACCGTATACGAGCGGTTTCATCACAAAGGAGGCTGTCAACGAGGCTAACAAGGTCTTCATGCTGCCTACCTGCCGCAGGAAATTCCCGGACGATTTCCGGAAAGGCAGACCATGTCTCAACTATCATATAAAGACCTGCATGGGACTTTGCCGTGGGAAGATCAGCCGTGAAAGCTATTGCGCCGCTGTGGAGCAGGCTGTGGATTTTATCCGGAACGGCAGTGCTCAGTCCGTTGAGCGCATGGAACAGGAGATGAATGATGCCGCTGAAAATCTTGACTTTGAAAGGGCAGCCATGCTCCGTGACCGTATAATTGCCGTAAAAAAAGCTTCGGAGAAGCAGAAGATCATCGGCAGCGGCGTTGATTCGGCAGACGTTATCGGAACTGCCGGATATGGCAGCAAGATCGTTGTGTCTGTTCTGATGTACCGGGAGAATCGCCTCTACGACAAGGCTGTTTTCGAGCTTGAAAAACCGGAGGACGATGAAGATATACTTGACCTGTTCATGGAGCAGTTCTATCACGGACGCAGTGATATTCCGAGATCTGTCATTCTTGAACGTCTTCCCGACGGATATGAGCTTATAACCGAAATGCTGAATTCCCGGTCCGGCAGAGCTGTGAAGCTGCACGTTCCGCAGAAAGGCAGACAGCTTGAGCTTCTCCGCCTTGCAAAAAATAACAGTGCAGAGTATGCCGCTCTCAATAATGACCGCACAGGCAAGGAGGTCATCGCTCTCGAACAGCTCGGAAAATGCCTCGGATTGCCGAAACCTCCGGGATATATCGAGGCCTATGATATATCGAATCTCTCCTCTGAGTCAATGGTTGCCGGAATGATAGTCTTCTCGGAGGGCAGACCGCTTAAAAAGGCTTATAAGCGTTTCACAATAAAGGAGCAGCAATTTCAGAACGACTACGGCAGTATGCAGGAGGTGCTGCGGCGCAGACTTCTCCATATAAAAAACCGGGAGGGCGATGAATATTTCAAGCGCAGACCCGATCTGATACTTCTTGACGGCGGAAAAGGACACGTAAACGCAGTTGCGCCCATTCTGAAAGAGCTTGATCTTGATATCCCTCTTTTCGGAATGGTCAAGGACAGCCGCCACCGCACACGTGCCATAGCTGCCGAGGGGCATGAGATCCAGATAAACGAGCTGCGTTCTGCTTTTAACCTCATCACTCAGATACAGGACGAAGTACACAGATATTCTGTAAGTTTCATGCACACCAGACACAAGAAAAAGACGTACGCCTCCCGGCTCACGGAGGTCAGGGGCATCGGTGAAAAAAAGGCTGAAAAGCTCCTGACACTCTTTAAGACTAAGGAGAATCTTAAAAATGCCTCCCCGGAGGAGCTTGCAAAAGCCGCAGCACTAAACTCCGAGACCGCACTTGAACTTTGGAAGATCATTCAGGAAATGTGATGCTTTACACTAATTTGTACCGAAGATGAGTATAATCAAGTAAAATTTCTGTGAATAATATGCAAAAGCTATTGATTTATTGACGAAACAGTGATATAATTTATTCAGTCCATACTTTTTGCCGCTCTGCCGAAACGGTTTTAATAGATCAAAAAAATCAGGCAGGCAGGCAGCAAGGGGTAATGACCGGACTAAAGGAGTGATCGCTGATATGCAGGGAATTTCCGCTTGCGATATGAACAGAAGAAGACTTGTTCTTATTGTTGATGACGAATTCGTAAACAGACAGCTTCTGGGATTTATCATAAACCGTGATTATGACGTTATATATGCTGAAAACGGCAGAGAGGCTCTTGAGCAGATAAAAAGGCATGAAAAAATGCTCTCGCTTGTCCTGCTTGACCTTCTGATGCCTGAGATAGACGGCTATGAGCTGCTTCAGATCATCAAAGACGATGCCAATCTCCGCCGTATCCCTGTGATAGTCCTTACATCGGAAAAATCGGCTGAGGTACAGAGTCTTCAATTGGGGGCGGCAGACTTCATCACCAAGCCGTATGATATGCCGGAGGTAATTCTCGCAAGAGTAAGACGCTCAATTGAATTGGCTGAAAATAATGTCATTATCCATGCCACGGAAAATGACGTTCTCACCGGACTTTATACACGGCAGTTCTTCTTTGAATACTGCCAGCAGCACGACAGATATTGCCCCGAAATGCCGATGGACGCTCTTGTGCTTAATATAAATCACTTCCGCATACTTAACGAGCTTCACGGCAGACCATACGGCGACAATGTGCTCCGCATCATCGCCGACAGCATCATCACGCTGCTTTCGGGCTCAAACGGCATAGCCTGCCGATGCGATGCTGATACGTTCTACATCTACCTTTCACATCACAATAATTATGATGAATTGCTTGATGAATTTATGGACGGTCTGAAGACCGTGAATCTCAACAACAGAATAAGCCTTAGAATGGGCGTGTATGAGAACGTTGACAAGGAGATGGACATCGAACAGCGTTTTGACAGAGCTATCCTTGCCTGCAATACACTTCGAGGAAACTACAAGACCGCCTACGTGCTTTATGATATGCAGTTTCATGAGAGAGAAATATACTCTGAAAAGCTCATCGAGGATATGTATATTGCTATCGAACAAAAACAGTTCAAGGTGTACTATCAGCCGAAATACGATATCACCGGAGATACTCCTCATCTGTACAGCGCCGAAGCTCTCATACGCTGGATACACCCCGAATACGGCATGATAAGTCCCGGCTCGTTTATTCCGCTGTTTGAGGAGAACGGTCTTATCCAGAAACTTGACCGGTATGTGTGGGAGGAGACTGCCTCACAGATCGCACGCTGGAAAGAAAATTACGGTGTGACTATTCCCGTATCGGTGAATGTCTCACGTATAAATATCTACGATCCCAATCTTGAAAATGAGTTGATCGGGATAGTGGAAAATGTCGGACTTACGCCGAAAGAGCTTCATCTTGAAATAACAGAGTCTGCATATACGAATAATTCTCATCAGATCGTAGAAACAGTCGAAAGACTGCGGTCACACGGATTCCACATTGAAATGGACGATTTCGGTTCGGGTTATTCTTCGCTGAATATGCTGTCCGAAATGCCTATAGATGCTCTGAAACTTGATATGAAATTTGTCCGCAACATATGCACAAATGAAAAGGACCGCCGCATGGTAAAGCTCATTATAGAGATCGCTGAATTCCTGAACGTTCCCGTAATTGCTGAGGGCGTTGAAACGAAAGAGCAGTGCGATCTTCTGAAGAAAATGAGCTGCGATGTGATACAGGGTTACTACTTCTCACGCCCTGTTCCTCCGGAGGAGTTCAACTCATTCATAGAAAAGGAGCTGTCGTCCTGACAGCATTCAGTGCAGCGGAGATCGGTATATGCGTGATTTGCAATGGAGGTCAATATAATAATGCTCACTCTTGAAAAACTCAAAGAATTCGGTGCGGATACAGAATCCGGCATGAACAGATGTATGAACAATGAAGAATTCTACATTATGCTGGTGAATTCCGTACTCCCCGATAACAGACTTGAACAGCTTGAAAGATCTGTCACTGACGGAGATCTGGACAAAGCCTTCGAGATCGCTCATGCACTAAAGGGAATGTATGGAAATATCTCACTTACGCCTATTTATGAGCCGATCAGTCAGATGACAGAGCTTCTCCGCAGCAGGACTGATACTGACTATATGCCGTATATACTTGAAGCTGCTGCTCAGAAACAGCGGCTGGAGGAGTTGGGTAAACAGGCGATATGAGTACAAATGATAACAAACCTCTTGACGGACAAAATATCCTTGTTGCGGAGGACGTGGAGCTCAACGCCGAAATGATGCGGTTTATTCTTGCAGAATACGGTGCTTCTTCCGATATCGCCGCAAACGGTGAGATAGCCGTGAAGCTTTTCAGTGACAGCACTCCGGGATATTACAGCGCCGTCCTTATGGACGTGAGTATGCCGGTAATGGACGGTCTTACTGCGGCAAGGACTATCCGTGAGCTTGACCGCTCTGATGCTGAGAGCGTTCCCATAATCGCAATGACTGCAAATTCAGGAAGTGAGGATATCGACATATCACTGAAAGCAGGTATGAATGCTCACCTTGCAAAGCCGGTAGATCCCTCTGCGCTCTTTAAGCTGCTTACGTCAGGCTCTGATGAAAAATAGAGAAGTCTCCTGAGAGATCAGGAGACTTTTTTTCGCAGCATACCGTACTCCCGAAAAAGCACAAGCGTCATTATTATGAGCAGCACTGACGGTATCGGCGACGGCGAATTTATAATATGTACCTCCGATGTTGAGACTGAGACCGATTCTCTGCGCAGCATAAACGGCATCAGCAGACGGCATACAAAAAAGCTGATAAATGCTGCGCATATCCTCATGGGAATTACAACACCGATACGTATTTTTCCGGAGGCTGCGGCTGCTATCTGGAGCATCACACACACTCCGCCGAATGATGTGAGAGCGCTTATCCATGGCAGCAGACGGTAATCTCCGGCAGGGAAGCCCTCCACGGCAGTCACATCAAGAAAAGAGCGTAATACCGCCCCTGCACTCTCCTTGTCAAGATCGGTCACAGCGGATAGCAGTGCTCCTGCAATATCTACAGCTCCGCAGGCTTCAAGAGCATACGTGATGATCGCAAATGCCGTCACCATGAAACATATTTCTCCTATTGAGCGTCCTGCGCTGAGTATGCATTCCGTAAGAAGATCGCTGTTCATCATTATCCGGCGATGTTTTGCCTCCGGCGGAGGATATCTGCGAAGTACGGGAGATATGACCAAAACGAGGATAATATTCGCCGTGAAGCATGAAAGCATCAGCAGACTGTCTATCCTGTCCGAGCCGTATAGTCTGTGTGAGATACATCCTGAAATAAAAGCAGGTCCTGCACCAAAGCAAACTCCTGCAAGAAGCTCTGTCCTGCTCCGGGAAATATTCTCCCCACGGGCACAGAGCATTTTTGTGCCTACAGGATATCCTGCTGTTATGCTGAATAAAAAAATGAGAAGTTCCTCACCTGTAAGTCCGATAATATGTGCGATACGGTCAATTGAGCCTGCGGCGAAAGTTACGATCCCGCTCCTTATCATCAGCATTGATACAGCCATCATTGCATATAATGACGGAATTATGACATAGATGCACCGCTCGATACCGGCTGAAACAGCCTCTCTTACCTGTGAAGCTCCGACAAAGCAGTAGATGATCGCTCCCGTAACAGCGGCAATTTTCAGAGAAAGAATTACCGTTTCTTTCAGTTTTTTCATATTTATCACCCTTTACATCATATTATTTAGGGTAGAAAATTATTCCCGTGATAAGGGCGAGGAGCGTGTTCACATTGCCGGAAAAATTTACAGACAAAGCAAGAGACCTGTTCTACCTGACTCCGCAGATACATTTTGACTGCAACCGTGAGCTTGTGATAGAAAATTGTCGGCGCATCGAAGAATACAATGATGTCTTCATGAAACTCATCTCCGGCAGGCTCTGTATTCAAATATGGGGCAGCGGTCTTCGTGCCTACGACTTCAAAACAAAGGGACTCATCATACGGGGACGGATCTCTCAGGTCGAGTTCATCGAAAGGAGCAGCAGCAAATGAAAAATCAGCTTCTCGGCTGTGTCAGGATAAACGCTCAGGGGAAAAATATCTACCGATTTATCAATATGATACACAGCGGCAGGATCTGCTGCTTCGGGCAATACTGTAAAAAGGATATATTTTACGGCGAGATCTACCGCCACGACCTGCCAAAGGTGGAGCAAATGGCAGAAGAATGTAATGTCGAGCTGAAAAGCGCAGAATATAGGACACTTTCCATGATACTGCTGAAATACCGTAAGCGAATAGGACTTCTCATCGGCATTGTGATCGCCGTATCACTGGCACTGTATTTTTCAAATGTGGTGGTAACTATTGACATACAGGGAAATTCCTGCGTCAGCGATGAGGATATAATTGCCGCACTAAATGAGCTTGACATAAAACCGGGAGCTTCTATCCGTGATATCGACTTTCACTACTGTGAAAATCGGCTGCGGCTCATGGTTGAGGACATATCATGGGCAGGAATACGTCATACGGGCAACAGAATTGTTGTTGAAATAACAGAGATCGTTCCCCGACCTGAAATGACTCGTGATCGTGTTCCCTGCAATCTTGTGGCAGGGAAAAGCGCTCAGATCACAGCGGTGACAGTTCAGGACGGCTTTCTCATGCACAAGGTAGGAGATTACGTCCCTGAGGGAACGCTTCTTGTCAGCGGTGTAAGCGAAAATGCAAACGGTCACGCAATACTTCATCACTCCATGGGGGTGATAACCGGGATCTACGATGAGACGATCACATTTACAGAGGAGTTTGATCCGGTGAGATATATTCCCACGGGTAAGACTGCCGACAAGAAATATCTGCATCTGTTCAGTGTAAATATTCCTCTGCCCGGCGGTTGGAACAAATTCACCAGCTTTTCAACGGATATCTCTGAAAGCCGGCTCCGCATCTTCGGAAAGGAGCTGCCTCTGGGAACGGTGAAAAAGCATCTTACAGAGACTGAGCTTACTGAAACGGTATACTCCCGTGAGGAGCTTGAGGACAGGATCATGGAGAAAATATACCTCTATGAAAAAAACTTTCTCAGCGATGTCAGGATCATCAGCCGTGATATAAATTTTACCGAAAATGAGGAGGCACTCACTGCCGCCGTAACATATAAGCTTGAGGGAGATATCGGTGTGCAAAAGGATATCTTCGTAAAACAGGAGGAGGAAAAAATTCAGCAGAAAGAGACAAAATAGATATATCATATTCAACAATATTGTAAAAAATACCTAATTTTTGCAAATATCTTTTTTCTTTCAAAAAACTCTTGAAAAAATTTCATAAATGTGATATAATTTTATGGTAGCGGGATAACCGTATTTTCCCATAGGAGGTCAAGATCATGAAGCATATCCGGACTATCAACAAGGCTAATCTCAAGGAGTCTGCTCAGAAGGGCGGATGCGGTAAGTGTCAGGCATCATGCCAGTCTGCCTGCAAAACATCATGCACTGTTGCCAATCAGAAGTGTGAGAGATAATCAAACAAAGTGGTTATACTCACCTCTGTAATATCCAAGTTGACCGTCAGCGGCGGCTCGCCATGTGCATATGGCAAAAATAATTGAGGCAGTATTCCGGGAGCTGCGCCGTGGTGCAGTTTTCTGTGCTGCCTCAGATTTTTTGATGCGAAAGGTGTTTTATATGATACATAAGTATAAACTCAACGGATCCAATATCGTCCTTGATGTAAACAGCGGCGGTGTCCATATCGTAGACGAGCTTACTTACGACCTGCTGGATAATGTTGAACCTCCCTTCGAGGAAAATTGCCCTCAAAAGGTCGTGGAAAAGCTGTCTCGTTCGTACGAAAGAGAGGATATCGAATCATGCTACAACGAGATCGTTGAGCTTTACAATGAAAAAATACTCTTCTCTGATGATGACTACGAAAAATATGCAAAATTCTCCGTAGCCTCTCCCATAAAGTCAATGTGTCTGAATATCGCACATGACTGTAATCTGAGGTGCAGATACTGCTTTGCCTCAACGGGAGATTTCGGCAAGGGACGCAAGCTCATGTCATTTGAAACGGGCAAGCACGCTATTGATTTCCTGCTCGAAAATTCCGGAGACAGAACTACTCTTGAAGTCGATTTCTTCGGCGGCGAACCTCTTATGAACTTTGATGTCGTAAAGCAGGTGGTGAATTATGCACGCTCCTGCGAGGCTGAGTACGGCAAAAAATTCCGATTTACCATAACTACAAACGGCATACTTCTTGACGACGACAAGATCGACTTCATAAACAAAGAAATGTCAAATGTCGTGCTCTCTATCGACGGCAGAAAAGAGATCAACGACTATATGAGAATACGTCCTGACGGCTCGGGCAGTTATGACCGTATACTGCCCCTTTTCAAGAAACTCGTTTCCGGCAGATGCGATAAAGAATATTATGTCAGAGGAACATTTACAAGCCGCAACCTTGATTTTTCCGATGACGTTTTCAGTCTCTATGAACAGGGCTTCGACCAGATCTCAATCGAACCAGTGGTAAGTGATTCCGAGGAGTTTGCACTCACCGAAAAGGAGCTCCCTGCCGTTTTCAAAGAGTATGAACGCCTTGCCGTGAGAATACTCGATAATGAGAAAAAAGGCGGAAAATTCAACTTTTTCCACTTTATGATAGATCTTGATCAGGGACCTTGTGCTGTAAAGAGACTCCGTGGCTGCGGCTGCGGAAACGACTATGTGGCGATAACTCCCGATGGAGATATATTCCCGTGTCACCAGTTTGTGGGTATTGACGAATATAAAATGGGCAATATTGATCTCGGCACTTTCAACATGGAAATGAAAGAGGATTTCTCCAAGGCTCATGTATACTCAAAGCCGGACTGCAAAAAGTGCTGGGCAAAATTCTATTGCAGCGGCGGCTGCAACGCCAATAATTACCGGTATATGGGCGATATCAGAACAGCTCATAAGCTCTCGTGCCAGCTTGAAAAGAAACGGCTGGAATGTGCTATTATGATGAAAGCTGCACGCATTTTCAAAGAACAGGAGCAGACCGATGAGGGCTAATGTTGTCCTTATGAAATGTCCGGAAACAGACCGGAGTGCATAATAAAATGAAGCGGTATCTTCCCAATCTCAAGTTCATCGGGAGGATACCGTTTTTGCTTTTTATTTGACAGCTTCAAAGCCCTGCTCAAGATCGGCAATTATATCGTCAATATGCTCCGTTCCGATCGAGAGTCTCACCGTCGCCGGACTTATTCCTGCCGATGCCAGCTCCTCTTCGTTCATCTGAGAGTGTGTTGTCGATGCCGGATGAATTACAAGAGATTTTACATCAGCAACATTGGCAAGAAGTGAGAACAGTTTCAGGCTTTCTGTAAACTTTTTCGCAGTTTCTCCGTCACCCTTTATCTCAAATGTGAAGATAGAGCCTGCTCCGTTGGGGAAGTATTTGTCATACAGTTCTTTTGCCCGTCCCGTTTCAAGAGAGGGATGATTCACCTTTGCGACCTGTGGATGATTTTTCAGATACTCCACAACTTTCAGCGCATTTTCAACATGACGCTCAACTCTCAGTGAGAGCGTTTCAAGTCCTTGGAGCAGCAGGAAAGAATTGAACGGAGAGATCGCAGCTCCCTGATCTCTCAGCAAGGTAGTGCGTATCTTCATAACATAGGCGATATTGCCGCAAGCCTCAGTGAAAACGATCCCGTGATAAGAGGGATTAGGCTTGGAAAGTCCCGGAAATTTATCGTTCTGTGCCCAGTCGAATTTTCCGCCGTCTATGATAAGACCGCCCATTACCGTACCATGTCCGCCGATAAATTTAGTTGCAGAATGAACAACGATATCTGCGCCGTGCTCGATCGGTCTGATAAGGTATGGCGTAGCAAATGTGCTGTCCACGATAAGGGGGATACCGTGCCTGTGAGCTACATCAGCAATTGCCTCAATGTCAATTACATCGGAATTCGGGTTGCCGAGAACCTCCGCATAAAGGAGCTTTGTATTCTCTTTTATGGCGTTCTCAAAATTAGCCGGATCGGAGGGATCAACAAAAGTCGTAGTTATTCCCTGTTCTTTCAGCGTATTTGCAAAGAGGTTATATGTACCGCCGTAAAGGTTTGACGAAGAGACAACATGATCCCCTGCAAGTGCGATATTCTGTACGGCATATGTAACGGCTGCCGAGCCTGTTGCTACCGAGAGAGCCGCTGCACCGCCCTCAAGAGCCGCTATTCTCTTTTCAAGAACATCGGATGTGGGATTCATCAGACGTGTATAGATGTTGCCGCTCTCTGTTAGTCCGAAGCGTGCGGCTGCCTGTGCGGAATCCTTAAAAACATATGAGGTCGTGGCATAGATCGGTACTGCTCTTGCATCGGTGGCAGGATCGGGAGACTCCTGTCCCGCATGGATCTGGATAGTTTCAAACTTATAACTCATAAATTTCATGACCTTTCTATATATTCAATTATCCTATCTGTTAAGTAGGTTATGAATATAATATACCATATCTTTTCCTCTTTGTCAATAGTCTGAGATTATTTTTTTATTATAACAAAATCCGGAACACGATGCAGTGTTCCGGATATATTATATTTCCTTGTTCTATATCATGTATTCTCATTTTTCAGGGCATCTATGGGATTATCCTTCTTTATTTTGCTCATGGCATACATCATGGTTGCGAAAACGACAGCAAATACGCTCAATACCGATATTGCAACGGCACTCCACGGGATATAGAATCTTGTATCCATGCCCTCAACTATTGATCTGTATATCAGCCAGCACACTCCTGCCGATACGGGAAGTCCGAGCAGCAGAGCCTTTGTGCCGTATAATACGCACTCAAAATTCATCATCTTGTTGAATCCCTTTGAGGACATTCCAACCGATCTGAGCATTGCAAACTCACGGCGGCGCAGGCTTATATTCGTTGATATTGTATTGAAGACATTTGCTGCTGCGATAAGAGATATCAGCACGATAAATCCGTATGCAAACACCTTTACGATCAATATAAGATTACGCTGTGCCTCAACATCGGCTGCATAATCATATACATAATCATGACCGCCCCGTTCACGAAGTATATCCGTGAGAACTTCGGCTGAACGGCTGTGATTTTTTGATATGATGTAAAAAGTATAATCTTCTTTATCCGATTCCGGATCACGTGATGCGAGCTGCTTGCCGATAGCGTACTCACGCATACTCTGAGGATATATCATCATAGCAAAAGTCGTATCTCCGACAAAATAAGGCTTTTCGGTTATGCGTTTTCCTGACCGGACAGTATATGAATCCAATGCCTCCGATGCCGGTACATCTAAGAAATAATCTGATATATTCTGCGATCCGTCGGAGTCATCATAATCATCATCAAGATATCGGCACATACCGTCTTCACGATAATCATAAAACGAATATCCTTCCTTATCCTTTACAAAAGAACATTTTATTTCGTTTACATCGCCTTTGAAAAGGTCGTAAGATTCCATTCTTCCTGTTTCGGTATTGATCAGGTTAAAATTCTCAACTACAATGCCGAGAGGTGATTCTTTGTTGAAATACTCATCATGATCGAGACCATATTCATCGAGCAGATCTATGAACGTTTCATCACGTACAAATTCAAACAGCAGATCTATTTCTATTTCACTCTCTGATGTATATTTAAGAAATTTTTTCACCTTATCGGTCAAATATTTTTCATCAATATTGCTAAAGGAATTGTAGTCAGTAATGGTATATGTTGCCTCTTTTGTATTGCTGTCAGCAAGAATTTGCTCCAACATTTCATTAGGCTCATCGGGATCATCTGTCGTATATGAAGCACTGACATCGTATTTTTCGGTATAGAATCCGTCAGAGGCAACTCTCACAAGATAATCCGTAAAGGACGATGCCGATATGAACAGCACTATACTCATAAACAGGCTGAATATCGTTGCACGGTATCTCTTTTTGCTGCGCTTGAAATGCTTATGGGCGATTATTCCCGGAAGCCCGAACAGCTTGTAAATTATTTTGGGAGTTTTTATAGGCTTTTTTTCTGCCTTGATATCTCCTACCTGACGTATAGCCTCTATAGCTGTGTATCTTGTCGCACGGCGTGAGGGTATCCATACCGAAATGCGTACTGTCACTATCGCTACGATGCAGGCAAGCACTATCGCCCACGGAGCTACCGATAATGTCATTTTGAACGGCATATTCATCACGCTTGCCAATTTGTCCCCCAGCAGGGCGAGCGTAACGCCGATGCCGGCAATTCCGAGGAATATTCCGAGCGGAATACCTATGACGCTGACAGCAAATGCCTCAAAGCTCACCATTTTGCGAAGCTGTTTCTTCGTTGCTCCTATAGAGGAGAGCAGTCCGAACTGCTTTGTACGCTCTGAGACCGATATTGCAAAGGCATTGTAGATAAGTGCGACCGAGCCGAACATTATCAGCCCGATAAGCACTGCCAATAATGCGTATATCATATTGAAAATGCCTTTGTAAAGTGTTACTCCCGACAAGAGAAGCAGCTCGCTGTTGTAGTCTACAGTCCAACCTGCGTCAATGTATTTTTTTGAAAAATCATATGTCTGTTTGGGTTTTTTCAGCTCATAGTATATGCGGTACATATACTCCCCGGTCGGAGCATCATCTTGAACCGTCAAAGCAATATCCGCAGAGCTGTCCGCATAGGTAAGCGAATCAGCTTCGTAAAATCCCACAACGGTATATTGCCTTGTTTCACGGACACGCAGCTCCTCGTCCGCAAGGACAAGCTCACCGTATTCATAGCGGTTTGCAGGCGCATCGGCTCCCTGTTTTTCACCATCAAAATACCTGTCGCCTATTTCAAATGTGAAAGTATCGCCGATCTGATACTTCTCACTATCATCAGATTTATTGATGAACTTTGGCAGAATGATCTCCTGCGTGTTTTCGGGAGCACGTCCGCTTGTGATGTTCACAGAGAGCATCTTCACGAAATTGCTGCTGCCGCCGAATATTCTGAAATACGGATGATAGATGTTTTCAACATCTTTTTTTGCATATCCCAGAACCTGCGCAGTCGTGCTGTTTTTTATCTCGTCGGAAGAGGTTATTTCATCGCAGATCACCGTATTTGCATCAAGAACAGAGCCATGCCAGCTGCCGTTATAGTAAATAATGCTTTCTTTACCGAAATTCAGCGCACTGGAGAGCGATGTGGTCACTGCGCATACCAGAGCTGTCGAGAGCATAATGCCTATAATGGTAACGATCGTCCTCGTTTTATTTTTCAGAAGTGACTGCAAAGTGACCTTGTTAAGTATATTCATTTGCGGATCACCTCGTCACGTGCGATCCTGCCGTCCTCAATGACAATGGCACGGTCTGCCTGTAGAGCGATCTTCTCATCGTGAGTGATTATAATGAGCGTCTGGTTATATTTTTCATTTGACAGCTTCAACAGATCAACGATCTCCTGACTGTTCTTGCTGTCAAGATTTCCTGTAGGCTCGTCCGCAAGCACGACCGCCGGAGCATTCATCAGAGCACGCCCTATAGAAACTCTCTGCTGCTGACCGCCCGAAAGCTGATTGGGAAGATGCTTCTCACGCCCGTTGAGCTTGAGGATATCGAGCAGCTCCTTGAGCCTTGCCTGATTCACTTTCTGACCGTCCATAAGCACCGGAAGCGTGATATTCTCCGTAACATCAAGCACGGGTATCAGATTGTAAAACTGATAGATAAGCCCTACCTGCCGTCTTCTGAAAATCGCAAGCTCCTCATCATTGAATGAGTAGATATCGCTGCCGTCCATCCAGACCTTACCGCTTGTCGGTTTATCAACTCCGCCAAGTATGTGGAGCAGCGTTGATTTTCCCGAACCGGAGGGACCGATTATCGCAACAAACTCTCCCTTGCTGACTTTGAATGATACGTCATCAAGCGCACGTACTTCATTTTCACCCTTGCCGTAAATTTTGCAAAGATTTTTTACCTCCAAGATCTCCATAACGTCATTCCTTTCATTTTTGTTTGAACATCAGATAGATTTATCATCTGTACTACATTATATCATGCAATTGTGACTCTACGGTGACTTGAAAATAACAAAAACGTCACTTTTCTCAGATGACACCCTTATAGAATTTTATGATGAATTTTGCTCCACCGCCGGCAGGAGATTCAGCCTTTATGCTGCCGTTCTGATCGGTGATTATCATTCGTGCAAGAGCAAGTCCTATACCGAAGCTCTTTTCGTCCGAGCCGCTTCCTTTATAGAACCGCTCGAAGATCCTCGGCAGATCTTCAGGCAAAATGCCGCTGCCGTTATCCCTTATGATGATCTCACTGTACAGGGCATTTTCGGACGTTTCTATAGTGATCTTTCCTCCGTCGGGAGTGTGCTCCATGCAGTTTTTCACTATATTACTGATAGCCTCACACGTCCACTGTATATCTCCGGTGAAGCTGCCCTCACCGCTTATATACAAATGCTGACAGCGTATCTCCATTGGTATTTGCAGCGGCTTGCAGGAGCGCTCGGCAAGTTCACGAAGAGAGAGCCTCTCCCTGCGAAATTCGACCGTTCCCGCATCGAGCTTTGATATTTTCAGCAGTGTTGTTATCAGCCGGTCTATCCGTGATAAAAGCTCATACAGCTCATTGATAAGCTCACGTCGGCGTTCATAGGTGATGTCCGGATTATCAAGAAATGCAACAAGAATATTTATAGAGGTCAGCGGAGTTCTTATCTGGTGAGATATATCCGCAAGAGAATCGGCAAGGTAGACCTTTTCGTTTTTAAGACAATGCTGCTGTTCACGCAGACGTACTGTCATTTTATATATCTCCGTTTCCAGAACAGACAGCTCTCCCTCTTTATTACTCGGAGAAAATGTCGCACCACCGTGCAGTATCATGTTGAGCTCGCTTGAAAGGCGGCGTATCGCTCTGTATCTCACATACGTAGTCAGGTAGTGGATCGCTGTGAATACAAAACATATCACCGCTGCAGTTCCAAGCATATCACGGTGAAAAAAATACGCATATATCAGCACAGCAGCGCTCACTATGTAATATATCGCAAAGGAAATTGCTGCCTCACGGTTTTTCTTAAGCTTCATATCAGTCCACCTTATAGCCGAGTCCTCGGACAGTCTTGATTATCGTCGGATTCTGCGGATCATCTTCTATTTTTTCTCTGAGACGCTTTATATATACGGTCAGTGTGTTATCATTGACGAATTCGCCGGCGAAATCCCAGATCGACCGCAGAAGCTGATTACGGCTCAGCACCGATCCTCTGTTGTTGATAAATACAAGCAGCAGCCTGTACTCTAACGCTGATAAATAAAGATCAATGCCGTTTTTCATGGCAACTCCCCTGACCGTATCCACAGAGACATCTCCAAGCTGAGCTATTGAGCCGGAGCCTCCCGTCAGACGAAGGATATTCTTTATACGTGATACAAGCTCCCGTGGACGGAAAGGCTTTGAAATGTAGTCATCAGCTCCCAGATCAAATCCCGTGACAGTGCTGTATTCATCGCCCGAGGCAGTAAGGAAGATCACAGGTATGCCGTGATCTCGCTTTATTGCTGAACATACGGCATATCCGTTACCGTCAGAGAGGGAGATATCCAGCAGCACAAGGTCAAAGCTGTCAGAATCCGCAAGAGCAAGAGCGTCCTTTTGCCCTGAGGCAGACTCTACCTCAAACCCCTCTCTGCGGAGAAATTCGGTTAAATTGGTGACGATGCCTCTGTCGTCCTCCACAAGCAGTATTTTTGACATATCAACACTCCCAAAAACGGCTGCCGCAGGGCGCAGCAGCCGTTGTATACCCCTGCATCAGGAGTACAATTATTTACTGAACAACAGTATCTTTCTTGCAAAAAAATTCCAGAAAAATGCAGCCGCCGTGGAGACCACCTTTGCAAGTATCTGAAACAAGTCGGTGACATCGCCCAGCCATAGCTCAAAGAGGTAGGTTATGCCCACGGTCATGAGCAGTCCCACAAAACCGATAGCCGCAAAGCCGAGAAACTCCATAAGCCTTGATTTTATTTTGGAGCTGCGGAATATCCAGAATGTACTCAGCACATAGTTGAATATCAATCCGAGAACAAAGGATATCGCATTTGCAAGAGATGCATGGTTTTGTCCGAAAACAAGATAGAAAAGCAGTGCCGATGCTCCCCAGTCAACGACCGTGGCAGCTCCTCCCACGAAAATATATCGAAAGAACTGTATCAGTGTATTTTCGGTATCTCCCGAGAAAAGCCTCCCGAATTTCCGTGAGGCTATGATCTCCCTGACCTCCTGAAAATCGGTTTTCTCCATTACTTTTTCTCCTCGTGGTATTCCTTTTCGGTATTTACGCTCCAGACATTCTGCTTGTCTTTTCTGCCGCTCTTTATGTTGTCAACAGCCTCGAATGCCGTAGCCATGGAGTGATCCATATTGTTGTAACGGTGCTGACCGTTTCTGCCGATACAGTAGAGATTCTCAAAGCCGCTGAGATAATCAACGAGCTTGTCCATTTCGGAATATGTGTCAAAATATGCGGGATATGCTTTCTTTATCTTCTCTCTGTGATAATCAAGAACATCCGATGCCTTTGTGATAACTCCCATTTTCAGAAGCTCACGCACTGCCGTTTTTACGCATGATTTTTCGTCCATGCTCCAGAAACCGTCGCCCTCGTTGCAGAAATACTCAAGACCGATCCACACCGTATTTTCGGCATCTTTCACCATATAGGGCGACCAGTTGTTGAATATCTGTATTCTGCCCAGTTTTACGCCGGTATCCTGAACGTATATCCAGCAGTCGGGAACAATATTTCCAAGAGTCCGGATATCTGTCTCGTTTTTGAGATCAAGCTTCTTTACAAGAAGTCCTACTGTCACAAAGTCACGGTAAGGAAGTCCGTTTGCAATATATCTGAGATCTTCGGGAACATCGTTCATTCCTGCAATAAGATCCTTTACCGGCATTGAGGACATGAACACATCTGCCTCCTCGGTAACGGGAGCGCCGTCTCTTTCGTACGTCACGCTGACGATCTTTCCGCTGCCGTCTGTAGTAATGCCTGTAACTTTGCTGTTCATGAGGATCTTTCCTCCCAGAGCCTTTACCTCCTCAGCAGTAGTCTCCCAGAGCTGACCGGGACCGAATTTGGGATAGTAGAATTCCTCGATAAGCGATGTCTCGACATTTTTGTTATCTTTTTTGTTTTTGGTAAGCATATCCTTTAGCACCGCACGGATAGAGAGTCCCTTTACACGCTGTGATCCCCAGTCTGCCGAGATCTCACGAGGATGTCTGCCCCAGAGCTTCTCGGTGTAGCCCTCAAAGAACATGGAGTAGAGCTTTCTGCCGAAACGATTGATATAGAAGTTTTCAAGAGAAGTCTCCGGCAGCTTTGCCACAGCCGATCTCATATAGCTGAAACCTGCCTTCATCGTGGTGACAAATCCCATATTCCGGATGGTCTCTTTTTTCATGGTAACGGGATAGTCAAAGAATTTTTTATTATAGTAGATGCGTGAAACTCTCTGACGTACAAGCATTACACGATCCGTCACCTCCGGGTCGGGACCGCCGGGTGAGAGCTTTTTCCGGCGTTTCAGTTTTATATCATCGAAGGAGGGCTTTCCCTGACGGGGCATCATGTTCTGCCACCACTCCATTACACGATCGTCCTTAGAGAAAAATCTGTGACCGCCGATATCCATACGGTTGCCGTTATAGCGTACGGTTTGGGAGATACCGCCGATAGCTTCTGTCTCTTCAAGTATTTCAACGTCGTATTCGCCTGTTTTATCTTTGAGCAGTTCATATGCTGCTGTCAGTCCCGCAGGACCTGCACCGATGATAATTACCTTTTTCATTCCACATATTCCTTTCTGAATTTTATTGCCAGAATATAACGAGATCCTCAAGAGTTTCAAGAAGCTCCGGATTTCTGAGATGTATATTGCCCGTCCTGTTTGTCAGAGTAACGAGCCAGTTTATAGCGAATGTCATCAGCATTGAAGCTGATGATATCGTGTAGAAATATTTTCTCCGTGAGGGAAATGCGTTCAGTCTCAGCAGAACAAATATCGAGCAGACAGTCATAAGCGGCATGATGTCGATCACATACCGCTGTATCACGCCTCCCAGACCGAAATCCTGCCATGCAATAAATAATGCCGTAAAAATGCAGATAATATAGAATGCATTCCTGCTATGCCTTGATGCTCCGAAAGCAAGCGTGTTTCCACGGTGTTTCATTACCATGGGAACGAGCAGCACACCGAGGAGTATCATCGGATTTGCAAAGGCTGACAGCCTATGAAATACATAGGTATGTTTACCGTAATTTCCAAGTACGGCCTCCTGCATATCAAAGAACGGGAAAGTACTCCTTACTCTCGGCGGCATGAAGAAATAATGATACAGCACTGCCGGAATATCCGCAAATCTTACCTTATTGGCATGGATATCGCTTACTGTCAGCTGGTATTTTGCTCCGAAATCAAACGGCGAGCCGAAACGTGCGGCGTTGTACCACATGATGATGAAAGCTCCGATCATGAGCGGCACTACAAAGCAGCAAGCCTGTTTCAGGCGGTACGAGAGTTTCTGCTTTTTGTCCGAAAGTATTCTCAGGAAAAAAGGCACGAGAACCGCCGAGCAGAGTGCCATTCCCGGACGTGAGCCGACACACAGCACAAGAGAGACAGAACTGAACACAAGAAGCAGCATTCTGTTGATGCTTTTCTTCGCTGATATTGCTGCGAATCCAAGCCACAGGCAAAGGAACAGGAACGTCAACCCCGAAACAAGAGGAACGCAGTACATATCAGCAAAGTTGAGAGCATAAAGCACTCCGATGCACGCCGTTCCCGCAGGCATAGCTCCGAGCAGGAGCAGCAGATTTGCACGAGGAGCGATCACTCTTGTCATGGCAAGCAAAGCCATACAGAACATGAATATGGCAAGTGTCCCGAAAAATGCGTTCACCATAGGCACGGTAGGTATCTTACCGGTAAGCAGATATGCCGGGAAAAACAGCGTCAGAACAGGAGTAGCTCCAAAATAGCAGTAATATTTTCCGTCATGGTAGGAGTAATCAAAGAGATAAAATACTCCGGAATCGTAGCGTTCCCCGGGATCATAGGGATTTTTAAGCTCCTCAAGAGCAGGCTCGGCATCGTAATCAAGACTGACCTGCTTATGCATGAAAGCGTCAAAGGTCATGGCATAGGGACTTTCCAAATGCTTTATATCCCTTTCATATTTGAACATTTTCTCTCCGGGCTTGAATAATACAAGAGCCGAAGACGTACAAAGAACCACCATGATCCATACTGCGATCGTATGAGATCTTTTGCGCTGATCGAAGGTTATCTTGTAAAGCTCAAGATCCTTTGCCGCAAATATCAGTACCAGGAATGAAAGCAGCACAAAATATCTCAGATTTGAAAATTTGAACGGTATCGCACTCACCGCACGTATCCCGCTGATCGTAACCGGATCTGCAATATCACTGAATCTGAGCTGAAGCGAGATCACATCTCCATACGGGTAAAACGAGAAATCGGCATTTTTGTCAATGGACATAAGGTATTTGCTCTGAACGGTCATATATGAGTCGGCCCACGCCTCGTCCTTAATAAGGACCTCGCAATAATACGGACGGCTCTCATGGTATGCCTCATAATTTTCCTCTTGATGAACGTCAAGCATCAGCGCATTTGTATTTTCCGGAATGTTATCCAGCGTGATCGTACCGTTCCCGGAGACCACAAGGCTTGTCCCGTTTTCAGAGATATCTCCGTCAAAGGTGAGACTTTCGGAAATATAGATCATATTAGTATTTTTGGTCGTTAAACTCTTACCGTTGAAAACGATCACCTCTGCAATAAGCAGTACAAAAGCACATACCGCCGTATGCTTTATGAGCGCAGCCAACCTTTTATTTTTTGTGCAGTAGGGAGCAATAACGGCTGCAAACGGCAGTATTCCGGAAACAGTCAATGCCGCCCCGGGGATCCGGTATCCGTCACTGTACATCAGCCGCTGAGATACTATACTCAAAATTACGAATACACATAATTCTATGAAAAATACGGCCGTCGCTCGGCGTGTCGCCCTTGTCATCCCGGGATCATGAGCTTTTTTCTCTTTTTTTTGTTTTGCTGCCTTGGGATCGCTGTCAGGAGAAACAAGATGCTCTGTTATGAGCATAAGCGTCAGAATGTAGCTGCATACCGGAATAAGAATTGAAAAAATAAGAGACTGCATGGCTTCACCTTTCTCACCGGAGGATCACGGCATCTGCTGCAAACCGAATATACTCACCTATGCTTTCTGTACGAAAAAATTGTCGTCATCTGTTGTGTATTTTGCAATTGAGCCGCTCGCAGATCTCCGGATAAATGATAATCATCGGGCAGAACCGGATATTCCCGTGAAGATCCCCGTATAATCATTAGACGAAAAAAAAGAGAGTATCTCTCACATTTTTTACGGCAGCACCGATCTATGCGATGCTGCCGGATGGTTGGAGCAGCTGGATTTGAACCAGCGAATGACAGAGTCAAAGTCTGTTGCCTTACCGCTTGGCTATACCCCAGAATGAATGTACTTTTAAAAAGCCGACCGTTCCCGACCGGCTGTGCATCAGGCAGACCATACAGAAGAATCAGCGTCTTCTGTATGCGAATTTTGGTCTGCTTAAAGAATCATATATAATATTATATCAAATATTGATGTTTAAATCAATAGAAAAAATAAATATTTTTATTTTAACAAGTTTACGTTATGTTTTCCGATATTGCGGCGGCACCGCTTTCTCCTGCGAGCTTTTTCATGTTCCGGAACTCATATACTGCCAGTGATATCGCTACCACTGCCGAAAGAAGATCGGCTATGGGACCTGTGTATATTATGCCGTCTATTCCGAAGAATATCGGCAATATCAGTAATATCGGCACAAAGAACAGTATCTGCCTCGTCAGGGAAAGGAAAAATCCTTTTATCGGTTTGCCTATGGACGTGAAAAAAGTAGATGTGATCGGCTGGAGACAGTTTATCCATGTGAAAAACAGGAATATCCTGAAAAATTTTTCTCCGAAATCATAATATGTCTCGCTGCCTTTTCCGAAAAGCGAGAGTATCTGTCCGGGAAATAACTGAAAAAACAAGAATGCAAGCACTGATATTGCAGCTCCCGCTTTCACAGCCTGCAAATATGCCTGTTTTACTCTGTCATAGCGGCGTGCCCCGTAATTGTAGCTCTCAATGGGCTGTGTTCCCTGAGCAAGTCCTATCACTACAGAGAACACTATCATGTTTACCTTCATGACGATCCCTGCACAGGCAATAGGCTCAGAATCACCGTATTCGGACATAGCCCCGTAATGCTTCAGCGAATTGTTCAGAACGACCTGAACGATACCTATTGCGATCTGGTTAAAAAATGATGCCATACCGATAGATGCTACACGGCTTATCGTATGTCTCTTCGGAACAAAATGCCTTTTCTCTAATTTTATGGTCTTGTATCTGAATACATATATCACTACAAGCACTGTTGAAACAAACTGTCCTATTACTGTTGCTATTGCCGCACCGGACATTCCCCAGTTGAAAACAAGAACGAATAACGCATCAAGTATCGTATTTACGACTGCTCCTACAAGGTTGAGTATCATTGTCATGCCGGGACTTCCGTCAGCACGGATAAGATGACCTCCGCCCGTTGATATTATCAGAAACGGAAATCCGATAGCCGTTATACTCACATAATCCTGCGCATACGGCATAACATCTGCCGGTGAGCCGAAAAGTTTCAGCAGCGGCGTAAGGAATGTCAGCGTTATTGCTCCGAGAACCACTCCGCTTACCACAAGCATAGTAAAGGCGTTTCCTGCATAATATCCGGCACGCTTTTTGTCATTCATGCCGAGAGCAAGATTGAAACATGAAGCGCCGCCGATACCGAAAAGCAATGCAAGAGCGATACAGCCGGTGGAAAACGGGAATGCTATATTTGTAGCCGCATTTCCCAATTGACCTATCTTCTGACCGATGAAAAGCTGATCCACGATGTTGTAAAGCGCACTCACAAGCATTCCCACAATACTCGGAGCTGCAAACTTTACCATGAGCTTCGTCACCGATTCTGTTCCTAAAGGATTATCGTTTTCTTTTTCTTCCATGTATTATACTTCCTTTCATAATGTATTATAATATAAAATTCCGATGATTTCAATAGAATTGTCATATTATACGATTGGATAATACAAATTTCGTTATTTTGCACAAATTTGGACGAGAAAAAATTTTCGGAAGGTCGTAAAATAAAATGACATAAAAATAACTAAAATGAATGCTGATGTCATTGACTTGACCGGGATCTTGTGATATAATATACTTATATTCTGCTATGGAGATCATTTCAAAGGAGGGAATAGCAGTGTCAGCAAAAAAAATGCTGTTGTCGGTAATACAAGATCCTAAGATCCGTGAAGAACTGCGGGAAATGCTAAAGGAAGACTACCACATTACAGAAAACAACGATCTGCGTGCAGTTATGCAATTTCTCAATGACGGACAAATTCCGGTGGATGCGATATTGCTTGCCTCGGAGGATGATGCTGTTGCGGAATTGATGTGTATGCTGCGGGATAATGCCAAATTTGCCATGACGGCTTTGCTGCTTGTGACCGGGCAGGATCTTACGGAACGGGAGCTTTCATTTCTGGAAATGGGGGCAGTGGATTGCCTGCAAATGCCGTTTCAGCAAAAACTTGTGATGCACCGTATCGACAATGCGATACGGTTTAAGGATTCTGTCACATATGAGGAAATGGAGTCAATTCTGCGTGCGCTCCCCTCAAATATTTACATGAAGGACGTGCAGGGACGATATATCTTTTGCACGCACTATTGGCATCATCTTCATCATGCGGATGAGCCTGACTGGACAATACGTGGAAAAACCGATGTGGAAATACGCAAGGACAAGGAAAATGCAGAAGCCGCATTGCAGGCTGATCTGGATCTGCTGAAAAGCGGTAAACCCGCTCAATATACAATTGAGATCAATTCAGACGGTATTCAGGAATATTTTGAGATCATAAAGCATCCTATCCGGAATCAGCATGGTATCATAACCGGTATTGTAGGACTCATCAACAATGTGACTGACTATGAGCAGATGAAGCGTGCTCTCGAAAAGCAGCTTCACACTGATGAAATGACCGGTCTGTACAGCAGAAGCTATTTTGAAGAATTTCTGCGCAGAATACAAAAGGAAGAGCATAAAGGTGATTTTCCGGTGTGTATTATTTCTGCCGATTGTGACGGATTAAAAAGTGTCAACGATATCTATGGGCATTTAGCAGGCGATCAGTATATCCGTATGGCGGCAATGCTCTTTCGCATGATACTGCCCGATAAGAGCTATGCATTCCGGACGGGCGGAGATGAATTTATTATACTATTGCTGAAAAGTGACCTGCGATCCGGCGATCGTTACATTCAGCAAATGCGTGAACAGGCAGGACTGTTTCAGATCAAGGATCATAAGCTGAGCATTAGTTTCGGTCTTGCAATGTGGACGGACAGATCCACACCCGCCACCGTTTGTCTCGCTGAATCTGACAAGAATATGTACGCCGAGAAAAAAGAAAAAAAGGCGCAGAGACTTTAGAGACTGTCTTCGCACCTGACAAGAAATATTGACAAAAAAGAAGAAAAATGGTACAATGGAAATGCAGTAAAAGGTGCGGGATCTTCGCAAAGCTCCTCGGGTCTCAGAGTGAGATCGGTATCAAAATTCAATACCTCTGCGTGCCGCTATTCCTTTGGAATACGGGTGACGCACGGCTTTTATCTCGCTTATGTAGTCGGCACAGCCGAGAAATATCTGTGCAGGATCTCTTCCGGTGAGAATCATCTCCGATTCGGCGCAGCACTCCCGGACGAGCTTTTCGGCAAGCTTTCGGTCAAGCAGTTTCTTGTTATATGCATCAAGAAATTCGTCAAGAACGATCACATCATATTTCCCGTGAAGTGCGCTGTCGAGCGCCTCTGCGAGTTGACTGTTGTGACGCTCAGTGACATTCAGTTTTTCTGTTTCGGTGAGCTTTGATGTGAATGTGGTACATTCCTTGCAGCAGCTTAAAGTGATGCTGCTGATGCTTTCAAGAATGCCTATTTCCGAAGAACTGCCGTTTTTCAGAAACTGGCAGAACAACACTCTCAGCCCTGCTCCGGCGGCTCTTACAGCAAGTCCGACAGCGGCAGTAGTTTTGCCCTTGCCGTCTCCGCAGTATATCTCAAGCATATAAATATTCCCCCTTAAAATAACTATACCACATTTGTGTGCATTTATCAAGAGAAAAAACGAAAATTTGTTCTTTTTACCGAACGGAGGTCTTTCATGCCCGGAATTATTTTTTTTGATATTGACGGAACGCTTGTTACCGAAGACGAGCGTTCGATCATACCGGAGAGTACTGTCTCTGCCATTGAAAATACACGCAGCAGAGGAAATCTCGCCTTTATCAACACGGGCAGGACAGCCTTCAATATCAGCAGCAGGATAAAAGCTCTCGGATTTGACGGCTTTATATGCGGCTGCGGCACATACATAGAGTATGCAGGTGAAGTGATCTTCCACAACACGCTTGAAAAAAGCTTCTGCCGCAGAATAGCGGCTATTGCAAGAGAATGCCGGGTCACTCCGGTATATGATTACAGTGATTGTTACTTCTTTGATGATAAAGCACCTATGACGGATGGTCTGCGCTATTTTACGGAGGTTTTTGTTGACTCCGGCATAGACGTGAGCAGGCGTACCGAAGAGGAGGATTTTATCTTTGATAAATTTGTCTTCTGGATAAATGAAAAAAGCGACACTGACAGATTTATCCGGGATATAAGTCCGTTTTTTTCAGTAATCGACAGAGGCGGCGGCTTTTATGAGAATGTTCCGCTGGGATTTTCAAAAGCCACGGCCATTGATATGATGCTCCGGAGGCTGAACATTCCTATGGATAATGCTTACGCCATTGGTGACAGCATGAATGATCTGCCGATGCTTCAGGCAGTTCCGAACAGCGCTGCCATGGGAGGAGCCGAAAAGCTCTATCCGTATGTTTCATATATAACTACTCCCATCGAAGAGGACGGCATTGCAAACGCCCTCAGACACTTTGACCTTATTGCATGACAGCCTGTACTTCGGGCGGAAAGGATCATTTTATGAATATTGCAGTCGCACAGTCAGGAGGACCTACCAGTGCTATCAACGCCTCACTTGCGGGAGTTTTTTCTGCCGGAAAAATTTCGGAAAAGATAGACAAGATCTATGGCGCTCTCAACGGCATCGAGGGCATTATCAACGAGCGTTTCGTTGATCTTTCCGATAAGATAAAAGATAATAATACGATAGAACTTCTGCTGAGAACTCCGTCAGCAGTGCTTGGCTCGTGCAGAAGAAAGCTGCCGGACGTACATGAAAATGGTGAAATATACGATCGTATAACAGATGTTCTGCGCCGCAAGGATATACATACCTTTTTCTATATCGGCGGAAATGACTCCATGGATACGGTAGCTAAATATTCTGCTTATCTGAATGAAAAGAACATCAGTGATATCAGCGTGATCGGCATTCCGAAAACAATTGACAACGATCTTTGCGGAACAGATCACTCTCCGGGATTCGGCTCTGCGGCAAAGTATGTATGCTCCACAGTGCAGGAGATAACCCGTGACAGCAATGTCTACAGTGTTCCGTCTGTCACGGTCATTGAAGCAATGGGACGTCATGCAGGCTGGCTGGCAGCGTCCTCATGCTGCATAAGAGCAAACGGTGAAACAGCTCCTCATCTGATCTATCTTCCCGAGACTGCTTTCAGTATTGAGAGATTCCTTTCAGATGTGAAAAACGAGATGAAAAAGCACAAGGCAGTGATCGTTGTTGTCTCCGAGGGAGTCAGGACTGCCGAAGGAAAATTCGCTGCTGAGGAATTCCAGTCAGGATTAAAGGACACATTCGGTCACAGTTATCTTTCCGGCATAGGAAAATTTCTTGAGAAGCTCGTTGCTTCCGATATCGGCTGCAAAGTACGCTCAATAGAGCTGAATGTCATGCAGCGCTGCAGCTCTCACATAGCATCTGCCGATGACATCATTTCGGCTGAAAAGATCGGAGCAGCGGCGGTAGAGGCAGCACTCTCGGGAAAAAGCGGCTGCATGATGACTTTTATCAGAGGATCGGATTCGCCTTACAGATATTCTATCGGAACGATACCGGCATCTGAAGCGGCAAATTCTGAAAAGCTTTTCCCGACAGAGTGGATATCACCCGATGGAAATGATGTACTCCCGGAAGCGCTTGATTATTTCCTGCCGCTCATTCAGGGTGAGATCACGCCGGTGATGAAAAATGGTATTCCTGTGCATATGACCATAGATTTTGGTATAAAATAAATTGAAAGCCGGAAAAATTCTCTGCGGATATTGCATTTTTAAACCATTTATGCTATAATTACATTGTTTCTGCAAATTATACTCAATTTTAATGCTGACACCGCATATCCGACTGACTTATCAATATGCTGCGATGTGCGGTTTACAAAAAAGATCCGTATAATTACAGGGGAGCTTGTATTACAGGCTGAGAGGGAGATATGATCTCCGACCCTTTGACCTGATTTGGATAATTCCAACGTAGGGAGCCTTTTCAGAACATACAGGGGCTGCCCATAAAGCAGTCCCTATTTTTTAGGAGGTGTATTTATGGTAAAAATAAACGGCAAGTCTTTAGGCTATGACGGAAAAACTATCTCCGATATCCTTGAGCTGATGGGAGAAAACAAAAGCCGGATCGCTGTTGAACTCAACGAGGAGATCGTTCCCAAGTCCGGATATGACGAGGTAACTGTCAAGGACGGTGATATCATGGAGGTCGTACAGTTTGTGGGAGGCGGCTGATCTTCTTTCGATCGCTAAAATGCTGACAAAGGCTTCTGCCTTAACTTTAATGATCAGGAGGTACTTAAATGGAAAATAATGACAAGCTTATTCTGGGAGGACACGAATTCAATTCACGTTTTATCCTCGGTTCGGGAAAATACTCCCTGAAACTCATTGAGGCTGCTGTGAAATATGCGGGCGCTGAGATGATAACACTTGCTGTCCGCAGGACAAATTCCAAGGAAAATGAGAACATTCTTGACTATATTCCCAAAGGAGTTACGCTGCTGCCAAATACTTCCGGAGCAAGAAATGCTGACGAGGCTGTAAGGATCGCACGCCTTGCACGTGAACTGGGCTGCGGTGATTTTGTCAAGATCGAGATAATGCGTGATTCAAAATATCTGCTCCCCGATAATCAGGAGACCGTCCGTGCCACGGAGATACTCGCAAAAGAGGGATTTATCGTCATGCCCTATATGTATCCCGACCTTAATACTGCAAGAGATCTTGTAAATGCCGGTGCTGCCTCTGTAATGCCGCTTGCATCGCCTATCGGCTCAAATAAGGGACTTGCGACAAAGGATTTCATTCAGATACTTATTGATGAGATAGAGCTTCCGATAATTGTTGATGCAGGAATAGGACGCCCCTCTCAGGCGTGTGAGGCTATGGAGATGGGTGCTGCTGCGGTCATGTCCAACACTGCGCTTGCTACAGCAGGAGATATTCCCGTAATGGCAGAAGCATTCCGTCAGGCGGTGGAAGCCGGAAGAAAAGCCTATCTTGCCGGTCCGGGACGTGTCATCTCACGAGGAGCTTCCGCCTCCGATCCGCTTACCGGATTTCTGCATGACTGAGGTGAACAGACATGGATAACAATTATTTTGTGGATTCGGACAAACTGTCGGAAGCCGCTCTGAAACGCAAGCATGAACTTGAAAATTGTCCCGAAAAGCGTACAGATCATATGGAGTACATGGAGGGCATGGAGAGGATAAACCCCGAAATACGTGAAAAGGTCATTTCGCAGATGAATGAGTGTGATTTTTCACTCTACACAGCACGTGACGTGAATGCTGCTCTGAACCATGACAACTGCACGGTCGATGACTTCAAGGCATTGCTTTCTCCTGCCGCTGCGCCGTTCCTTGAAAAAATGGCTCGGAAGGCAAGCCGGGAGACTGAAAAGCATTTCGGCAATACCGTCTATTTATTCACCCCTGTTTATATTGCCAATTACTGCGAAAATTACTGTGTCTATTGCGGATTCAACTGTTATAACGATATCCGGCGCATGAGGCTCAGCATGGAGCAGATCGAACACGAAATGAAAGTCATCTCTGACAGCGGTATAGAGGAGATACTTATCCTCACAGGTGAAAGCCGGGCAAAGAGCAGTCTTGAATATATCGGTGAGGCTTGCAGGCTCGCAGGAAAATATTTCCGCATGGTAGGTGTTGAGATATATCCCGTGAACACCGATGAATACCGCTATCTCCACGAGTGCGGCGTTGATTATGTGACAGTTTTTCAGGAAACATATGACAGCGACCGCTACGAACAGCTTCATCTCATGGGACACAAGCGTGTTTTTCCCTATCGCTTTGAGGCACAGGAGCGTGCGCTCATGGGAGGTATGCGAGGCGTTGCATTTTCTGCGCTCCTCGGTCTTTCTGATTTCAGAAAAGATGCTCTTGCAACAGGACTTCACGCCTATTATCTGCAAAGAAAATATCCTCATGCGGAGATATCGCTCTCCTGTCCTCGTCTGCGTCCGATAATAAACAACGGTGAAATTGATCCGCTTGACGTTCACGAAAAACAGCTTTGTCAGATACTCTGTGCATACCGGCTCTTTTTGCCGTTTGCAGGCATAACGGTTTCTTCAAGAGAGAGCGAGAGTTTCAGGAACGGCATTGTCAAAATAGCTGCTACGAAAGTGTCCGCAGGCGTTTCGACCGGTGTCGGAGATCACGAGAGCAAGTACAGCGGAAAGAAAAATTCCGAAGCTGAGGGTGATGAGCAATTCGAGATAAATGACGGCAGAAGTCTCGATAAAATGTATAAGGATATGTCGGACGAGGGGCTTCAGCCTGTGCTGAATGACTATCTCTATGTTTAAGATAATTTGTGTCACGGACAGAAAGTCCTGCAAAGAGGATCTTCTCACAAGAATAGAAAAAATAGCATCTGCAAAGCCCGACAGAATAATATTCCGTGAAAAGGATCTCAGTAACAGGGAATATGTCAAGTTTGCGTCAAAAGTCCTTGAAATATGCAACAGATACGGCATACCGTGCAGCAGGTATTTTTACCCTGATCTATCAGGTGATACACATTTTACAATGCCGATGTTACGGCATATTACTTTGAGTGAAATGAAATTCCGTCATTTTGCCGGTGTATCCGTTCATTCTGTCGATGAGGCTGTAGAGGCTGAAAAAATGGGCGTTGATTACGTTATAGCAGGTCATATTTTTGAAACAGACTGCAAAAAAGGTCTTGCACCTCGTGGGATCGATTTTCTGAAACAGGTCTGCAATTCGGTGGAGATCCCCGTATATGCAATAGGCGGAATAGATCCCGAAAATATAGATCGGATCGCAAAGGCGGGTGCGGACGGAGCTTGCGTGATGAGTGGATTTATGACCTGCGAAGATCCTGCCGGATTTGTAAAAGATCTGAGGAGAGGAGCTGAGAAAATTTGATAGATCCCGATGAGCTGAAAGTCTACGCAATAACCGACAGGGAGTGCTTGAAGGGCAAGGATATAAAGCTGCACGTTGAACTCGCTATACAGGGCGGTGCGACTATGATACAGCTGCGTGAAAAAAATATCAGTACGGAAAAGCTCGCTGAGATCGCCTCCGAACTCGTTCCGGTATGCCGTAAACACGGCGTAAAACTCATAGTAAATGACGACTGGAGAGCCGCAAGGCTGAGCGGTGCGGACGGCGTTCATGTCGGGTCGGAAGATGCATCTGTCGCTGAAATACGTGCAAATACCGATACGTCTTTTATTATAGGCGCAACTGCCAAAACAGCCGAACAGGCAAAGAAAGCTGAAAGGCAGGGTGCGGATTATATCGGCGTGGGAGCTGTTTTTCCGTCGCCTACAAAGAAAAATGCCGTGAGAATCACTCCCGATGATCTGCGTGAAATATGCGGAAGCGTGAAAATTCCTGCCGTAGCAATTGGCGGTATCACGAAAAATAATCTGTGGGAACTGCGCGGCTGCGGAAATAAGGGAATTGCGGCAGTATCGGCAATTTTCGGTGCGGATGATCCGTACACCGCCGCAAAGGAACTTGCCGTGATGTGGGATAAAATCTGTAATACAAGAACCGCCCTGACCATTGCCGGAAGTGACTGCTCGGGCGGTGCAGGAATACAGGCTGATATAAAAACGATGCAGGCACACGGCATTTATGCCATGAGTGTGATAACAGCACTTACGGCGCAGAATACAACGGGTATTTGTGCGATACACGATGTACCGCCCGATTTTGCGGCACAGCAGATCGACATGATCTTCAGCGATATACGTCCTGATGCTGTAAAGATCGGTATGATCTCAAATGCGGAAACAGCGGAAATAATTGCCGACCGTCTGAAATATTGGAAAGCTGATAATATTGTCGTTGATCCTGTTGCCATGGCGACAAGCGGAGCGGAGCTGAGCAGCAAACAGGCTTACGAAAAAGTAAAAGAACTGCTTTTCCCGATCGCAAGGCTTGTAACGCCGAATATTCCCGAGGCTGAACTTATAACGGGCATAAAAATCGGCGGTTTTGCAGGGATGCTGGAATCGGCAAAAATTATTGCCGAAAAATACGGTTGTAACGTGCTTGTCAAGGGCGGTCATCTTGAAAACAGTGCAGATGATCTGCTTTATCAAAAAGACGGAAAATATTTATGGTCAGAGGGCAAAAAAATTGATGATCCGAATACACACGGCACGGGCTGTACGCTGTCAAGCGCAATAGCATCAAATCTGGCGCTGGGTCATCCTTTGAATGTCTCAATTCGTAAGGCAAAGCAATTTATAAATGATTGTCTCGGATCAGGGCTGAATTTAGGCAAGGGAAAAGGTATGCTCGACCATATTTCCGGTAACAAGAAATATTTTGAAAACATTATAGGAAAGAGAGCTGTTTTATGAGAGAATATGCAACACAAATTGAGGCGGCTAAAAAGGGGATAATTACTCCGGAGATGAAAATTGTCGCACAAAAAGAGTACATCAGCGAACAGGAGCTTTGTGAGCTTGTCGCAAAAGGTGAGGTTTGTATACCATGCAATATAAGGCACAAATCAATTTCACCCGAGGGCATCGGTGCGAAAATGCGCACTAAGATCAATGTGAATCTCGGCATCTCCGGTGACTGCAACAATTATGACGTGGAAATGCAGAAGGTTGACATGGCACTTAAATTTGGCGCAGAGGCTATCATGGATCTCAGCAATTACGGCAAGACAAATACCTTCCGCACACGTCTTATTGAAAGATCTCCCGCAATGATCGGCACTGTACCTATGTACGATGCAATAGGTTATCTTGAAAAGGATCTGCTTGAAATTACTGCTGATGATTTTCTTAAAGTCGTAAGGGCACACGCTGAAAACGGTGTTGATTTTATGACAATACACGCAGGAATAAATAAGCGTGCAATTGAGGCGTTTATGCGTGACAAGCGTAAAATGAATATAGTATCACGTGGTGGTTCACTTCTTTTTGCATGGGTCATGATGACCGGAAACGAAAATCCTTTCTTTGAGTATTATGACGAGGTGCTTGACATTCTCCGTGAATATGACGTGACAATTAGTCTTGGCGATGCGCTTCGTCCCGGCTGTATTGATGATTCGACCGATGCCGGACAGATCTCCGAACTCATCGAGCTTGGATATCTCACAGAGCGTGCATGGGCAAAGGACGTTCAGGTCATGGTCGAGGGTCCCGGACATATGGCAATGAATGAGATCGCCGCAAATATGAAGCTCCAGAAGCGGATATGCCACAATGCTCCGTTCTATGTGCTCGGGCCTCTTGTAACCGATATTTTCCCCGGATACGACCACATTACCTCAGCTATCGGAGGGGCTATCGCTGCGGCAAGCGGTGCTGATTTTCTCTGTTATGTGACTCCTGCGGAGCATCTTCGCCTGCCTGACCTTAATGATGTCAAGGAGGGTATCATTGCGAGCAGGATCGCAGCTCATGCCGCTGACATCGCAAAGGGCGTTCCCCATGCCACAGATGCTGATAATGCTATGGCGGAAGCCCGTCATGAGGTAGATTGGGAGAAAATGTTCAGCATTGCCGTTGACGGAGAAAAAGCAAGAAACTACTTCGAGAGCACTCCTCCTGCTGACAGGCATACCTGCTCTATGTGCGGAAAAATGTGTGCTGTACGGACGACCAACATGATCCTTAACGGTGAAAAGGTGGAATTCTGCACTGAAAAGTGATCCCCTCTGTTTTGCGATGAAGCACTCCGTAATTTCACTGAAAAATTTCACCTGTGCGGTTGAAAAATCCGATGATCTTACTGTTGCTGTTACTGCGTCAAAGCGACTCGACATACGCCGGTACGGCTTCGCCGCTTTTCCTTGTAGCAGGCACAGTCTATTCGCAGATCCTGCCCGGCTTTTAGCATAAAATCAGTATAAAAAGCCTTAACATTTTCATGTTAAGGCTTTTTGTTTTTATAGATCAAAAAATTTATTTCTCATTAGTACGAAGTCAAAAACATCTATTTTTTCGTCGCTGTTCATATCGGCAGCTTCACCGCCAGCAAGAGATGTTCCGGGAACAGCAAGCAGCCAATTCCGAAGCAAAACAAGATCGGCAATTGTAAATTCTCCGTCACCGTTCACGTCATTTTTTACCTCGGTTTCAATCGGTACACCTTTGCCGTAAAGTTCAATTTCAGCAACATTACAACAATATGAGGTATCTTTATTATACGGATCTGTCGGTGTTCCTTCCGGTACAGAATAGCGTATATAGCGGACGATCTGTGGTTCCGAAAGCATTACATAGTGCGTTAAATAACTTGGTGAGCCGCTTACCGTATGGATTTTTTTCCAATTTTTTCCGTCTGTTGAAACCTCAAAATAACCGTCTGTCATACGATACTCATAACTTTTTCTCGGACAATATCCAATAGCATCAAGTTCATACTGACCGCCTAAGTCAGCCTGTACCCAACCTACCGCAACGCCGTCAAAATATGTGTTATTATCGCCGTCAAATGCCTTTGTACAGTCAAATTCCGCTTGCTGATGCCACGGATCCGTACCGGTAACCTTTTCGGGTATCAGTCTGTCAAGCAAAGCCGTCGGGTGCAGATCGCCATAAATTTTAATTTCGGCAATATTACAGCAATAGACATTGTCCTGATTGTATTCATTCTTCGGTGCGCCCTCCGGAACGGAAAAACGTACATATCTTGCTTTGCTTCCACAATTGAAATTCGTTACATAGTGCATTGAGAATCCGGGCTTTCCTGAAACAACATACGCTGTCTGCCAGTTTTTTCCGTCCTCTGAAAATGAGAAAATACCATCGGTCATACGGTACTCATAACCCTGACGGGGACAATATCCGATAGCCTTTATATCGTAGATATCGCCTAAATCAGCCTGTACCCAACCATCACCGACACCGTCAAAATATGTGTTGTTATTGCCGTCGAATACGTTGCGATAACCGGTATCGGCATTATTTTTCCACGAATCAGAGCCTGAGATCTGTTTTTCCGTAAGCTGAATAGGGTCATCAAGGCTTATACTGTTTTTACAGCCGTCAATAATATAAGTTGTTACGGAATTTGGAGCAAGTGTAACATCGAGAGAACCTCCGGAAACAGAGACTGAATTCAATTCCTTCCATTCTTCGGTATTGCTTGTGCGTATCGGCAATGCTTTTTCTCCCACTGCACTAAAGCCTGACAAATCATAGTGCATCTGACTTTCATTGGCGGAGGTATTATACGAAACTATTACAAGCTGTCCTGTTTTTTCGTCAAATGCCGCAAGAGTATTTCCGCTTGTACTGAGCATGGTCATTCCCGGACGGATATAGCGTGTATACTGTCCGAAAGCATAATATTTTTTAGTCAGAATGATCTTATTATTATCATGATCGGCAACAGCACAACCCCAGTATCCGCCCTGAGTATCCACCATACCTTTATCTTTATTGCCGTTGTAGCCGACTGAAGATATATGGTTATCAATAAGTTGCCATAAGATCCATGCAGACGGATTCAAGCCGTTCATATCTGTTGTAATACGTTCCGCAAGCCATAATGCTGCGCCCATTTCACCGGCATTTGTTCCGGCAGTTGCCCCACCGTCTACTTCGCTCATCCATAGATTTTTATTTTCAGACAAAGCCAGATCACGTAATTGTGTACGTTTGCTTCCACTGTATGTGTGAGTATCTATTCTGTCAACAGCTTTTTTTGCATCGGCTGAAAGCTTATTGTATGAATCTATTTGTGTATCAATTGAGGTTTCGTCAGTTCCTGCAATAAGTACATCTCCCATGCCGCGTTTTTCCATAGATTTCTGTAACTCAAGCAACATGGTCGATTCAGAGCTGCCCTGATCAAAATGACAGCCCTCCTGTTTCGGACTTCCTGCATACCAGAAATTTGTATAAGGCTCATTCATAGCCTCTACACTTTGGATATCCACGCCCCACTCTGTCTTGTAATGATAGCAGACTTCGGCTAAATACTCAGCAAAATCATCGTAGTAATCGTCTTTGAGATTATTTTTGCCGCCGTCAGTATTACCGCTTGTACAACCTGAATTTGTCATATAATATGGCGGTGAATTTGAGAACATTTCAACGATCATATCATCTCCGCAAGCCTCAATAGCACGGAGAAGTACATTACGCTGATTTGCATCGGCACTCAGGTCGTATGAAACTGTACCGCCGTTTAATTTTGTATATCCCGGCATATTTGAATCCGTACGGGTGATATGGTTGTGTGACGGATCATCACCGCCGCCGATATTGAATCTTGCTATATTCATACGCAATCCGTTATCGCCATAGAAAGCATCAGCCGCCTGCTGAGCGAGTGTATCGGAATATCCCAGGCGATTTGCCCACCAACATAATGACGAACCCCAACCTTCAAATTTTCCGCCGTTTATCTCGTATGTTGACAGCGGTGAAATTGGTATAGATGTTGCAGCATCAGCGTGATCTGAGGGGCTAATGCCGATCATTGTCATAAGCAGACTGCCGCTCGTGATAAATGAGAGTATTTTTTTCCGGATCTTCATTGATTTTCTCCTTATATGGATCACAATTATTCGTGGAATAAGTAAGGCAATGCATCATATATTGCCTTACAAAACTCCACCGGTGTGTTTTACCTTAAGCGATATTTGAATATCGTGCATTTCATTCTATGTAGATTACATATTAACAAATTATTAACACTTTTGCAACCCACAAAATGCAGATTTAGTGGACATTTTGAAGATTTGCAAAAAATTTCTGAAAGCGAAGGATTTTTTTGCTGTTATTTGTTGAAATAGTGCAAAATAATTGCTATATAATATGGACAGATCCGTAAACAGTTTCTTGTATTTATCTGCTATTAAATGGTAAATATATAAACAAAAGACTGAATTTGCTGTTTCTCAAACCTTGTGAAAAACCAACAAATTCAGCCTCGTGTGTGAAAATAATCTTTAGCAAGCCTTGTGAATGGTCACGTGAACCGTCTGCGGAGAGACTCATCGCTTATATCATGCGTGGGAGTTTCTCGCCGTACAAAATAAGCTACAGCACGAATCCGGGTGCAGCGTCACGCTGCTGGTGCGCCTGACAGGAATCGAACCTGCGCACATGGCGTCGGAGGCCAATGCTCTATCCGCTGAGCTACAGGCGCATACAAACATTACTATGATTATACCATATTCAAGCGTTGAATGCAAGCATCTGAGAATATTTTAATATTTTAACTGTAGTGCTGTGCTATCGGTGAGCATATACGCCATCTCAGAAAAGCTGTTTTTCCGTCATTTTGAGGGCAGAAAAATCCCCGGAGAGAGAAAAGTCGCTCCGGGGATAATATTATTGTTCAAGCAGTTTCGCCTGTATCTCACGTGCGTCCATGAGAGTGATACCGTCACCGGTGTTGTAAATATCGGCGTTGAAAGCTCCCTGTGCTGTGAGAGCATATTCGTCCGGATCTGCACAGCTCTGCATAACAAGCACAGCGTCAGCAAGGTCAAGATCGCCTGATTCATTGGAATCGCCGTCAACAGCATTGCAAAGGTCTATAGTGCTGCCATTTGCGACCTCGGCTGATTCATTTACTATTATATCAACAACCCTCTTACCTGTTTCCAAATAGATATCATTAACTATAGCAATTTGCTCCTCAAGTGACAATATATCAGAGTGAGTGAACAACAAGGTTTCATCATCGTCCGTGATCTCAGCATCTATTTTGTGTTCCTCAAGATACTCTTTTACGATAGCTTTCTCCTCTTCTATCTCATCATAGTATCCATCATATCTATAGCCGCTCCAAACCCACGGATGGATACCGCCTATCGTAGTTTCATAGTAATCCTTGTAGTAATCGTAACCTTTACAGTTATACTTTTTTGCGATCTCATAGATATCACGAGCCTCAGCTTCTGTCAGATCCTGTTGTGTACCGTCAGGAGCATAGCTTTTGACGTAGATATTTATATCGCTGATGCCGTGCAGATCGTCCGTAGAAAGATTTTCTACACCGTCCTCCATATCATAGGAGTGGATCTCATCAAAAAGTGCCACCTCATATGCGCTCGAATCAATACAAAACCAAACGTTATCCTTAACATATTCATATTGAACAAGAGAATCGGCGTCTCTTGTGATGTAGATGTCGTAATCATCGCTATAGTAATATTTCACGCCTTGCTCATCATGGCCGCAATCTATTCTGAAGGCATCCATGTCTGTAGCATCAACAGAATTTTCCTTGATATATTCCATGAATTCGTCATTAGGAGCATAATAAATCGCATTAGCCGCAAGAGGGATCATGCCCACAAGAACAGAGGACGCCGTTAATATGGAAATTATTTTCTTTTTCATGATAATCTCTCCTTACCAATTCTGGTTAGATGTATTTTTAAAGAATTTAAGCTCACGTGCTGTTATTCTTGTTGCTTCATTTGCACTTCCATCGAGACGCCTTCTTACATGGATACCAACAATAACTTTTGTAGCTACTCCATTGTAATACTCGGTTGCATAAACAGCACCGCCACTATTTCCACCTTTTGTATCAACATTGTATGTTATTACCTCATTGTCTATGCCTATTATCGAACCATAGCCTAAATATTCATTATGTTTGGTAAATGAATTAACTGTTTTTTCGACTGTGCCTTCTTTTACTGTTGCCGGAAATCCCACAACGCCTACTGTGAGAGTGTCTTTTGCTGAACTGTCGGTAACCATTCCTAACTCTGCATCAATATATGGTGAAAGGTCCTCTTTAACAGTAATCAATGCATAATCATTACGGTCATTTATATCACTTGATGTAATATAAACCAACGGAACGTGAGCTTCTACCGGTGTACATTCAATAACATTCTCTTTACTGCCATTAAATATAAGCATTTGGCTTATTTTGTATGCCTGTTTATTATTCTTATTGAAAACGCAATGGGCAGCAGTAGCCACGGTATGTGGACCTACTACGAATCCTGAACCAAATGTAGTTGTAATAATTTTAACGGCAAATTTATTTGAGTAATCTTCAAATCTGTCATCTGTTCCAATCACATCATTTGGCGAATTTCCCTTACCGGGTGTTGGCAGCATTTCAGTTTGCGAAAGTGCCTGAGAACCGGAACCGGATTCTTCCTCATAACTCAAACCATAACTTCTCAGAAAAGTACCTGTCTTTGCATTATACACATTATATGTGTCAGTTACAGTCCGGGTACTTATCGACTGCAGAGAGGCGTTGCTGTCAAGTCCAAGATTATACCTCTGTATCATCGTACAGTCATTAGAACTTACTATGTTATTGCTGTCAAAATCGAGTTGCTCAAGATCTGCCGGCTTATAGACGCCGGCAAGACATTGCATGATATAAACTGCATCGCTAAGGTCAATCTTGCCATCACCGTTGGGATCCTTATCGGCTGCCGAAACTACCGTAGAAACGAGAGACATAACAGCAACCACCATAGCGGTCAAAAGTGAAAACATTCTCTTTTTCATAACAAATTCCTCCTTTAAAAACGTGTGAAGCGGCTGACGTATGATAAAGGAACCATTGGTATCACCTCCCGTGGAAAAATTTTCAAATCTTTCTACTTACATTATATAGTACACTTTTATATTTGTCAAGGGAATTTTTAATATTTGTAAAATATCACAAAACCCTGTGCCGCAAACTGTACATTTTGCTGTGACACAGAGTTTTGAGAGATCATTTCATCTGATTTTTAGCCGCCGTGAGAGTATTCCGCATCAGCATGGCTATAGTCATAGGCCCTACTCCGCCGGGAACAGGAGTTATGTATGATGCCTTCTGCGATGCCGACTCAAACTCCACATCGCCGCAGAGCTTGCCGTTTTCCAAACGGTTCATGCCCACATCAATGACAACAGCGCCCTCTTTTATCATATCTCCGGTTATGAGATTCGCCCGGCCGACAGCCGCAACGAGTATATCCGCACCGAGACATATCTCCTTCAGATTTTTCGTTTTTGAGTGGCATATGGTAACTGTGCCGCTCTTGTGCAGGAGGAGCATCGCCATAGGCTTACCCACGATATTGCTCCGTCCGATCACAACGCACTGCTTGCCCGATATCTCTGTTCCGGTGCTCTCGATCAGCTTCATTACACCGGCAGGAGTGCATGGCAGAAAAGCATACTCCCCGATCATGATCTTTCCCACGTTTACCGGATGGAATGCGTCAACGTCCTTTTCGGGTGAGATCGCATTTATCACGGTCTTTTCGTCAATGTGAGCCGGCAAAGGGAGCTGTACGAGTATGCCGTTCACGTGGTCGTCACGGTTGAGCACATCTATAAGGTCAAGGAGCTGCTCCTGAGTTGTGCTTTCGTCAAGGGCGTACTCAAAAGACCGGAAGCCCACAGCCTCGCAGGCTTTTTTCTTGTTGTTGACATAAACTCTCGATGCGGGATCGTTTCCCACGATAACCACCGCAAGACCGATATTGATACCCTTTTCCTCTTTAAGTACGGCAGCCTCAGCAGCTACCTCCTCCTTTACGCTTGCAGAAACTGCCTTGCCGTCTATGATCTTTGCCATAATAATGACCTCCTTAATCAGCTTTTTTATTTTTGTGGGAAGATTTTTTCTCCGCAGGCTTAACCTTTTCGGGAGCGTTTTCCTCCGCAGGCTTGTCCTCTTCGGGAGCGTTTTCCTCCGCAGGCTTGTCCTTTTCGGGAGCGTTTTCCTCTACAGTATCGTCTTCTTCATCATCGTCCAAGATATCACTGCCGCTCAAATTGTCATCATCTTCAATATCATCATCAATTGAGATATCCTCCGGAGGAATTCCCATGCGTCTTCTGCGCCCTTCTTCAAGAAGCAGCCGTGACTCCTTTGTCTGCGAGTACAGCACGAACGCTTTGGGATCACGCTTTATCTTTGAAAGCATCACTATGTGGATTATAACTGATGTCGCAAACAGCAGTGCCGACAATGCCTGAGAGACTCTCAGACTTCCGAGCATGAGGCTGTCGGTGCGCAGTCCCTCAACGAAGAACCTCTCAAAGCCGTACCATGACATATACATAAGTAATATCTGTCCGTCGAATTTTCTGCGCTTTGAAAATGCCGAAAGAATGAAGAATCCGAGAATACACCACAGCGATTCATACAGAAAGCACGGGTGAACGGGGTAAAGCTCTAAATTTTCCACAAGCTGTCCCGTACTGTCGGGAGTGAGCGCCCCCCCCAGACGGGTGGAGTTCTCGATGATATACTCCTGTATCCTGCCGCCGGTCATACCGAGGAAGCTGTCTGTTCTTGTTCCGAAAGCCTCCTGATTGACGAAATTTCCCCAGCGGCCTATGCCCTGACCGATGAGAAATCCCAGACAGGAGATATCAAGCATTGGGAGCATTTTCACTTTGCGTATCTTGCACACGATCAGCCCCACGAGCACAGCTCCGAGGATACCGCCGTAGATAGCAAGTCCTCCCTGACGGATATAGAATACTGATTTGATGTCGTCCTTATATTCCGACCAGTTGAAAATAACGTAATAGAGCCTTGCTCCGACAATTCCGCCCAAAAGACCGCCGATAACGGCATCAACGGCACGGTCGGGATCAATGCCGAAGCGTTTCATTTTCGGCATACAGTAAAGGCACGCAAGAACAAGTCCCAGACCGATGAGCAGTCCGTACCACTGTATAGTTAAATTTCCTATTGAAAATGCGGTAGGGTTTATATGAAAGGTAATTCCGAGTTTGGGAAACTCAATTGTATTGAGATCTGTTATTCTGTCAACCATCAGCTCTGCCTCCCCTCGATCACGGACATTACGAGCCTTTCTTCAAGAAGCTCATTTTTTATGAAGCCGGCAACGTCCCCGGCAGTCAGCTCCGAAAGAGTCTCAATAGAGGCATACGGTGATGCGCCGTCCATATCCATATGAGAGTTTATCATCAGATTGGCAACATTTGCAACATTATTAAGTTCACGGACAAGCATTCCGTAAATTGATTTTTTGTTCCGCTGAAAAGCTCTTTCTTCAAGACCGTTATCTCTGAGCAGAGCGATCTCCTCAATAATTGCGGAGCGTATCTTCTCCGGCTGAGAGGATTCGCCGCTGAATATCATGGAGAAATATCCGTCACCGCTGAATATCTCGGAGGTAAAGCTTGAATTGATGACCTCCTCTTTAAGAAGCTTCTGATACATATCCGAAGACGGATCGGAGAGTATTGATGCCGCAAGAGTTGCAGCCATATACTTTTTGATTTTTTCAGCTCCCGTACAGGGACGGCATTTGTATCCTATGTGGAAAATATCCGCTCCCACCGGCTGAAACTCTCTTATCTCCGATTTTACGATATCCTCCGGCTCATCGGGGAAGACCGTTTCAAGTCCCTTATCCTCGCACGGACGGAGATACTCATCGCATATAGCGAGTACCTCATCAGCTTTGATGTTTCCGGCGATCGAAAGCACCATATTATTAAGATCATAAAAAGTATTGTAGCATTTGTACAGCAGATCCGCATCTATTTTTGCGATGCTTTCGACTGTTCCGGCGATGTCGATCTTCACCGGATGTTCGTGGTACATACATGACAGCATATTGAAGAACACACGCCATTCGGGATTATCGTTCGTCATTTTGATCTCCTGACCGATAATGCCCTGTTCTTTGTCAACATTTTCCTTTGTGAAGTATGGTTTCTGCACGAAATCAAGCAGAATTTTCAGCGACTCCCGGTAATTGCCGGTGCAGTTGAAAATATAGCAGGTCTTGTCGAACGAGGTGAAAGCGTTTCCGGAAGCTCCTGTTTTTGCGTATAGCTCGAACACATCGCAGTCTTCGTTCTCAAACAGCTTGTGCTCCAAAAAGTGAGCGATGCCCTCCGGAACGACGGTATACTCCTTGTCGTCCCTCATTTTGAACATAGTATTTATCGAGCCGTACTTTGTGCCGAACAGAGCTTCAACACTGCTGAATCCGGGCATCTCGCAGATATATATATCAAGACCGCTTTTATGCTTTACATGAATGCAGCTATCGCCCGTCCGTGAGCAGGTGATCGTATCTTTAGTCATTTTTATCCTCCTTATCAAGCATGAAGTAGATGCTGTCAAGTTTCAAGGATCTTGCAGCCTCAATGAGGCGTTCCTTGGAAACAAGGCGATAGCGTTCAAGCTGCTCCTGCGGAGTGACGATATCGCCGTCACAGAAACGCTCGAAGAACCAGCCGGAATATGATGATGGGGTATCTCCCACCTGAGTGAGAGCATTTTCGATGCTGAGAAGTGCGCTCTGCATCTCCTCATCGGACACATTTCCCTGACGTATCTCGTCAAGCTGATGCAGTATTTCCTCCTCGGCACGTCCGAGATTTTTTCTCTCAACGCCGCTGTCAACCATAATTGCTCCCTTTGAGCCGACTGTCCGGCAGGCACAGTAATAGCAGAGACTGAGTTTTTCCCTGACATTCATAAAAAGCTTCGATACGGGAGTTTCACCGTATATCGTACTGAGCATTTTCATGGCATACATATCCTCTGAATCGGACTTGAATGTAAGCACCATTTTGCACTGCTGAACGTCATATGTGTCCGAGACACGTCTGACATCGTTTTTTACGGGACTGATGCTGCGGAATTTCACACTCCGGCGTTCTGTAGTACCGAAACATTCACGGAACATTTTCACAAGACCGGGATTTTCTCTCGGCGAGATATAGCATATCTCCACATGAGCGTTTTCAATGAGCTTTCTGTAGGCAGTGTATGCCTGCGCAGAGGTGACAGCCTCGGCAGACTCCTTTGTTCCGTAGCATGAGAACTGAGCAGGTTCGCCCTCAAATGCGACCTCGGAGGCTCTGGAGATCGCATATCCCCGCTTGTTGTTCAGCTCGGCATCAATGCGGTCAATGAGATCTTTTTTTGTGATAGCAAATGCCTCGCTGTCAAATTCTCCGTTCTCAGCGTTCGGAGCGAAAATACAGTCACGGACGATCGCAAGCATCTCAGAGTCAATATCCTCACCGTCAATAGCATATCTGCTGTCAAGCCATGAGGCAGCTACGGCGAGTATCTGAACATCGCCTCTTTTTCGTGCAAAGGAGCTGATAGATGCTCCGTACAGCATTGAGAGTTTTTCATTGAGAGCAGCGATGCTCCGGTATTTCTTGTTTGACGAGGAGAGCACACTTACTCCCAGCGAGTTGGCGGCTGCTGTACTGCCGTCAAGATCAGTGATAAACCGGATAGTGAGCGTTCCGGTCTTGAATTTTTCGTCGATTATCATGGAGCAGCCAATGTTCTCCGAGATATCGGCTCTTGTGTATTTCATATCATAGACACATCCATTCGTTATGGGAGCGGTGTACTCCCGGTAATGTCATACCGATCCCCCGAAAAGCACCAACTGACTTTCAGAGGAGCAGTATCAGGCAAAAAAGCCGTCAAGTAATATTATAACACATCTTTGCAAAAATTACCATACTTTTTTAAAATATTACATAAGAATTATACGCCGCTCATCAGTAATATTTACAATTCGGCAAAAAATTACGAAAAATATTGACACGAAACTGTAAATGTGATATTATAAATGCAGGATAGTGTGCTATCCGAACGTAATGGAAACATGATAAGGGCAAACGCTTTCTAAAGATCGAAAGCAGAAAGAAGGAGGATACTTATGTTCAAGAAGAATGATCCCGGTAATGAAAACGGCTCTCTTAATGAATTCGGAGAATCCGTTACCGGAGTGGATACCGTACCTAAAAAGAAAAAGGGTAAGAAAATCGCTATAATCAGCGGAGTTACGGCGGCTGCATTAGTCGGAGGAGGCATTGCGGCATTCAACCTCTCTCCCTTTGTGAAGAATCAGGTAAAGCTCCGTACAATGAAGCCTGAGAAGTATTATGCATGGGTAAATGAGGAAAATACTGCGGAGTTTGCTAAAAAAATCAGCGACACCTATGCTGAGATGCTCAAAGAAGCAGACCAAGGTTCAACGGCTAATGTGAAGCTGAGTTATGAGATCTCTGATGAGGCACGTGATATGCTCATCGAGTCTGTTATCGGCTCAGATAACGATACGGACACAGATAGTGATGAGAGCGTTCAAATGCTGAAAGATATCATCAACGGTCTGAACAATATCGCTGTGGGAGCAGATGCTGCCGTATCCGGCGACAGCAAGGTGCAGTTCAGTGTGTATGGTGCGCTGAATGACGAGAATCTTCTCAGCTTTGACACTATCCTTGATACCGAGGAGCTGAATATGTTCTGCCGTTTCCCCGAGCTTTCAGAGAAATATCTCGGAGTATCCCTCGGTGATGAGCTTTCAAGCGAAAGTCCGGAAATAATGAATGCTTTTGAGGATATTGCCGCAAATCCGGAGGATTACCTCAGCCCTGCCGAGTTGGAGAATGAGATAATAAAATATGTAGGCATCTGGAACGATACAGTCAGCAAGGTTCGTCTTGAAAAGAGCGAGGAAGTGGATATCAGCGATATCACCGTAAAATACACAGTGGCTGCTGTGAATATCACTCCCGAGCTTGTGTACGAGTTTTGCAATGATGCTCTTGATGAATTGAAAGACGACAAGGTCATCAAAAATATTATCATTGACAAACTTGAGCTTATCGACGAGGACGAGTATGAGGAGGCACTCGATGAAGCTGCCGACAGTCTCAGCGAAGAATATGAAGATGCAGATGAGGGTGAATGCATAAAGCTCAAAACTTACATTGATCCCAAGGGAAAAATACAGGGTATAAGCCTTGTCGGTCTTTATGACGATGAAGAAGAGGGAGAGTTCAGATGCGTATTCGGCAAGGACGGCGATGAAATAAGAGGCGAGATCTACATGACCGATGATGAAGAGACTCTATTCTCTGTCGATCTCAATGCCGCCGAGGATAAGGGCAAGAAGTATACGGGCTCTATAGATTTTTCCGTCGAAGAAGTTAATCTCTCTGTTGAATTTGAGGATTATCAGGTGGTAAGCGAGGATAAGGGATATGTCAGCGGCAAAGTGACATTCATCGTTCCGGAGATCGATCCGATCACTCTTGACCTTGTATCTGACGGAAAATCGCAGTCTATCTCATACGACCTCAACTTCGATGATAAGGATTACGGAAAGCTGACACTTAACTTCTCATCAGAAAAGGGCGCAGATATAGATGTTCCCGATGATGCATTTATGATATCGCCTGATGAAGATTTCGATCTGACGGAATATGTTTCTCAGGACGAGGTCGAAAAGTTTGTGTCCGATCTGCTAAAGAAGATCGGTCTCGATGAAGAACTTGCCGATGAGTTTGCTGCCGAAGCTGCCGAGGGATTGTATTATTCTCTCTCGGATATAAACAGCTACGATGATGACTACTACTATGACGATTATTATGACGATTACTATGACGACTACGATGATTGGGATCTGTAATGAATAGCAAAAACGGACTGCCGTAAAAAGCAGTCCGTTTTTTTATTTACGAATTTTCCATATATTCTCGGCATAGTCGGCAATTGTGCGGTCAGAGCTGAACTTTCCGGCACGGCACATATTCAGCCATTGTTTTTTTGCAAAAGCAAGGCGATCGCTGTTATAGTCGCTTATGCACCGCAGCTTTGTTTCAACATAGCTTTTCAGATCTCCGAGCAGATAGTAGTGGTCGGGAGCGTGCCAGCTTGCTCCGTCAAGCAGTGCAGTGTAAAGCTCACGGAAATCGCCCGATCCGCCGTCAGAGACTGTTCCGTCAATAAGAGAGGATACAACACGGCGTATCATGGGTTCATCCACAAAGATCCTGCGGCTGTCATAGCCGGGGAGTATCTCGGCAAGCTCTTCAACTCGTGCGCCGAAGATGTAGTTGTTTTCCTCGCCTGCCTCCCGAACGATCTCAATATTTGCGCCGTCATATGTTCCGAGTGTCACAGCGCCGTTAAGCATGAGTTTCATATTGCCCGTACCGGATGCCTCTGTTCCGGCAGTGGAGATCTGCTCTGAAATGTCGGCAGCGGCAACGAGCTTCTCTGCATAGGAGACGTTGTAGTTCTGCACAAACACTACCTTGATGAGATCCTTTGTATGCGGGTCGGAGGAAACAAGCTTAGCGATCTCGTTAATGTATTTGATAATGGCTTTTGCACGCCTGTATCCGGGAGCCGCCTTAGCTCCGAAGATGAATGTCGTAGGCGTAAAATCGGTGATCGAGCCGTCCTTTATTCCATAGTATATCCAAAGTATGGAGAATGCGTTCAACAGCTGTCTCTTGTATTCGTGAAGACGTTTTATCTGAATGTCAAAAACAGAATCAGGAGAGATCTCCGCTCCGTCATGTGAAAGGACAAAATCAGCAAGCTGTGATTTCTTTTTCTGCTTTATGGCGATAAATCTCCGGAGTATCTCATCATCATCGGCGAATTTATCAAGCTCTCTCAGGCGGCTGAGATCTACGATCCAATCATCACTTCCCAAAAGCTCCGTGATAAGGCTTGAAAGCTCCATATTGCACAGTGCGAGCCAACGGCGCTGTGTGATGCCGTTTGTTTCGTTGAGGAATCTCTCCGGAAACAGCTTGTACCAGTCTGCAAGGACACTGTCTTTCAGAATTTGTGTGTGTATTTCTGCAACACCGTTCACATGGCTTGAGGCATAGCACGCCATATCCGCCATATGGACAAAACCTCCCTTAATGATCTTCAGACCGGTGATAGTATCACGAGGTACGTCACGGGCGTACAATTCAGAAATGAGAGCCTCATTGATCCGGAAGATGATCTCGTATATCCGGGGCAGCAGTCCCTCAATCAGATCGCACTGCCATTTTTCAAGAGCCTCCTGCATTATGGTATGATTCGTGTAGTTGAAGACTTTCTTTGCGATATCAAGGGCTTTTTCAAAGGTATAGCCCTCATTGTCCACAAGCTGTCTTATAAGCTCCGGGATAGATATTACCGGGTGGGTGTCATTAAGCTGAACAGAAACGTACTCCGGAAGTGTATCAAGCGAGCCGTGGAGCTTCTTATGCTTGCGAATAATGTCCGTCAGTGACGCACTGCTAAAGAAATACTGCTGTTTCAGCCGGAGTAATTTTCCCTCGTTTGTATCGTCATTCGGGTAGAGAACACGTGAGATATCCTCGGCAAGAATTTTATCCTTTGAAGCCTTTATATACTCCTGATCGTTGAAGGCATTGAAGTTGAATTCATTGACCGGTTCAGACTGCCAGAGGCGAAGAGTTCCCACATTATCGGTCTTGCAGCCAAAAACGGGCATATCATATGGAACGGCAAGCACCGACTGACCGTTATACTCAATGAGGACGGTATCCTCATCGCAGCGTTTTGACCAGCAGTCGCCGTATTTAGTCCAATTATCCATTTCCTCTTTCTGGAAACCGTCAACGATAAGCTGCTTGAAAATTCCGTACTTATAGCGTATGCCGTATCCGTCAAGGGGGATATCGAGAGAGGCAGCGCTGTCGAGGAAGCAGGCTGCAAGCCGCCCCAGACCGCCGTTTCCGAGAGCCGCATCTTCAATGACTTCAAGGTCGGCAAGTGAGATGCCAAGCTGCGAGAAGACCTCCTCTACTTCGTCATAAATGCCGAGACAGAGCAGATTATTGTAAACGGCACGTCCCACAAGAAATTCCATGGAGAGATACGCTGCACGCCTGTTTTCAAGATGAGTGCGGCGGCTTGAATTCCAATTATCGCCGTACATCTGCATAACAGTTTCGCCAAGAGCATTGTGGAGTTGCTGGGGGGTGGCAGTTTTTATGTCTTCGGGGAGCTTTGCGGTAAATTTTTCCATAAACAATGTTTTATCCATGATGTTCTCCTTTTTACAGCTCCGACTATTTTGTCAGGCTGTGTCTGTTGTAAAGCATATTGAGTTTTCTGATTTTTTTTGCAAGCTCGGGAGTGAGATCGCTTTCAGAGATCCTGAACTGCCAGTTGCCGCCAAGAACAGAGGGCGTATTCATACGGCAGTCCTTTCCCGAGCCGAGGAAATCCTGTATCTGAGCGGCAGCCACCTGAGCAACGCTTGCCCACGCCGCACGCACTATTGCCATGGGGATATCCTGCTTCTTTTTCACATTGAGGTATTTTTTGGCAAATTTCAGATTCTTGCGGGGCATATTCTCCACCATGCCGACGAGTGTTTCGTTGTCATGAGTGCCTGTATATGCGTAGCAGTTTGTGGTTGTGAAATTATGCGGAAGATGCTCATTCTCACAGTTGTCAAAGCCGAATTGCAGCACCTTCATTCCGGGATATCCGCATTGATCGAGCAGCTCACGCACCTCCGGCGTAATGAATCCAAGATCTTCGGCGATGATATTCAGCCTGCCGAGTTTTTCCTCCGCAAGGCGGAACAGCTCATATCCCGGACCTTTTTTCCATTCACCCACCACGGCATCCTTGCTGCCGAACGGTATCGTGTAGAAACTCTCAAATCCCCGGAAGTGGTCGATCCTGACGATATCGTATAGCTTTGCTGCATTTTCAATGCGGCTTATCCACCATTTGAAGCCTGTTTTTTTGTGATACTCCCAATCATAGAGCGGATTTCCCCAGAGCTGTCCTGTCGGAGAAAATTCATCGGGCGGACAGCCTGCTACCGAAACGGGACGGCGTTTTCTGTCAAAGAGGAAGAGCTTGTGATCCGACCAAGCCTCCACGCTGTCTAAAGCGCAGTAGATAGGGATATCTCCGATTATTTCTATGCCGTTATCGTTGGCATATTTTTTCAGCTCATTCCACTGTCTGTAGAAATTGAACTGCACAAACTTGTGGAATCCGATCTCCTTTTTCAGGAGTTTTTTTGCCTCTGCAACGGCTTTCGGCTTGTGCATGGAGATATCGTTCTCCCATTCTGTCCATGGCTTGCCGCCGTTTTGGGATTTCAACGCCATGAACAGACCGTATTCCTCCAGCCAGTCCGAATTCTCATCGCAGAATTTTCTATATGCCGGAAATTTCGATGCCTTGAACCGTGAGTAAGCGAGCCTCAGAACATCAAAGCACTTATCGTAAATTAGACTGTAATCCACCTTGCCGTATTCTGTCTCCCAGTCGAGGGAGGCAAATTCGTGATGTTCAAGCAGACCGTCACCCTCAAGGATCTCAAAGTCAATGAAGTATGGATTTCCGGCATTTACAGAAAAGGACTGATACGGAGAGTCTCCATAGCCGGTAGGAGAAAGTGGTAATATCTGCCAGCAGCTCACGCCGCAGCTTTTGAGAAAGTCCACAAAGGCAAAGGCGTGCCTGCCGATTTTGCCGATGCCGTACTCTGATGGGAGGCTTGAAATATGCATTAGGATACAGCTTTTTCGCATAGATGATCACCTTTCATAAAATTTCGCAAAGCGGAATATTTTTCAAAAAACGGGAAATACTAAATAGTGTTATTACAAAAAGGAACGAGGTCACACCGCATGAAACTTGGTCAGTACACATATTCATTTCTTATGGGATATTTTATTTACAGCCTTATAGAGATACTTAACCGTGGTTACACTCACTGGACTATGTCGCTTACGGGAGGGCTTGTCCTTGCATCGCTTTACGCAATAAACAGCCGCCGCACAATGACACTGATACGCAGCTGCTTTCTCGGCGCATTGCTGATAACGCTGCTTGAGCTTGCGGTGGGAGTATTCGACAACATTATTATGCACTGGAATGTGTGGGATTACTCTGAAATTCCGCTGAATTTTCTGGGACAGATATGTCTGCCGTTCAGCATTGCATGGTTCATGCTGTGTATACCGGCGTATTATCTCTGTAAACTTATAAGAATGAGATTTGAGCGGCAGTCGGAAATAACGGCAAAAGCTCCTTAAAAAGAAAGCTGCTCCCATTGTGGAGCAGCTTCTGCTATCAATAATTCTTGTTTGAATCGGCGTTGAAGAAGTTATTGCTGCTTTCTGTATAGTAGTCATTCGGCTCAAGGGACATAAAGTCCTCGTCCTCCATATCGGGGAGTCTTGCACCGCAGCGACCGCAGAACTGGAAACGCTCGTTTACCTCTGCATCGCACTTCGGACAGATCTTATAGCCTCTGATGCCGTTGAGCTCATAGCGCATTTTCTTGATCCTTCTGCGCCTTGTATCAATATCATCGCAGAGGACCTTCAGAGCAGCGGGATCTTCGTTAGGATTTTTGTAATATTTTTTGCCGATATCGGTAAAGATCTCAACGATCCTTTCCTCCTCGTAGAGGATCTTTCTTTTAAGGTTGTTGGCTTCGGAAATGCTCTTAGCCTTTTCGGAAACGCCTCTGCCGGCGTCATTGAATTTACCGAGAATACTCATTTTACATCACTCCTGTCGGGACAATTTTCTCGTAAATATCACATTTATATTATACAACACGGCTATGAAATTTGTCAAGGGATTTGAAAATAAAAATCATAAAACCTCATTTTTTATACACGTTGCACATATACCGAGTCATTTTTTTGACAATGAGGATAAAACATCAGTCAACCTTTATAAAGCCGGGATAGTATATTTCACCGTCATCTATGTAGAAGAACATACTGCCTAATGTTTCCTTATCAATCTCGCTGTCTTCAGTTGTGAACATATATACAAGTCCCTTGTGATCTTTGCTTTCGAGGTATTCGCCGTTGTTTATAAGGTCGCCCTCGCTGTTGTACCATTCCCATTCGCCGTCTGAAAACTCCAAGGTCGTATCAAGATCATCCGCCTTGAAACTAATTTCATATCTATTGACCCATCGTTGAGCAATTTCTTCATCTATTTCATCACCGAAACCACCATCCCAATAAAATCCGGAATATTTAAAATCGGTCATTGCATCAATGGGATCATAGTTTATGGTGAAATCATCGCCGGCTCTGTATTTGCCGTCAAGCTCAAAGCCGTATGTATCAACACAGAGAAAGTCGCCTTTGTGCTTGTACGTTACCACCTCGTCATCATTTTTTTGTGATCCTATTATGGGCAAAAAATTAGGCATTATATTGAACTCATTCCTATCATTAGCAGATATGGGCGGAGCAATACGGAAAGGAGCTGTACCCGACTCATTCATTTCGAGCATAGTCTCAATGCGTTTGTTCTCATTTAATATCGTTATGGCTTTACGAAAGTCTTCTTCTGAGGAAGAAAAATCTGCATTGATTTCCTGTGCCCATTCCAGATCCTCTTCCATTTCTTCCAAACGCTCTTCACTGCATTCAAAGACAGTTTCCTCGTCATCTTCTGATTTAACATGATATGAATCATATTCAAACTCAATTGCATCGTCATTGCCGACAGAGTATTTTCCTTCATACCATGCATCGTACATCTTAGCACCGATACCCACTTCAAAATTCTTTTTGTCAAGTGTAATATCAACGCTGCTCATATATTCTCTGTCGATGTCATCTTCAATGGCTTCATCGAGGTTCTCTATATCATCATATTCTTTCATTCCGTTGATGTGCATCATGTAATATTCTCCGCTTGCTGATGCACTGCCTTTACTGCTTTTTCCGCTGCCGGAATCTCCGCAGCCGGTGAATGATGCACACATTAAAGCCGCTGCACCTGCGGCGATCATCTTCATGTTCATAAAAAACACTCCTTAATTGTTTTAATTCAGGCAGCCTTGATCTGCCTTTTGCGATCTGTACTCCCCTTGAAAAGCACTCAGGGCAATACCGCACGTTTGTGCGATATTGCCTTAATTTTACCGGGAGAGTATTACTCCGGCAGAATCACTTATCCTCGTAGAGAACGAGTGCGGAAAAGTCGTCACGGTATTCGTTTGCCTTTGTCTGCATATCGTGGCACATTCCTGCCGCTGTGCTGAACTTAACGTCGATGACCTTTACCGATGCAAGAAACTTGTTAAGCTCCTCCTCAAAAGCATCGAACTTGTTGTATCTCTCGTTTTCGGGGAGATAGTTTGTGGAAAAAAGTTTTACTTTCATATTGCACCTCTTAAATTATATTTCACCGTCAGAGCCTGTACACATCAAGCGTACAGAGCCTTTACAACGGAGTTTGACTTAATCGTGAAGCTTGCGCCTGTCAATTACTCTGACAGCCTTGCCCTCACTTCTTGTAATTGATTTCGGCGATACAAGATGTACCTTCGGACTTATCCCAAGCATAGTTTTTATCGCTGCGGCAAGAGCTTTTTCATGATCTGCCGTCTGCTCAGGGATCTGCCCGGGTTTCATCTCAACGCTAATGTCGAGAGTATCGGTGTTATTCACACGATCCACCTCAATGAGATAATTCGGAGTATAGCCCTGATCTATCAGAACAGTTTCAATCTGCGATGGGAACACGTTTACTCCTCTGATGATGAGCATATCATCGCTTCTGCCCATCGGCTTTGTCATTTTGATGAGCGTGCGTCCGCATGAGCATTTTTCCCGTGAGAGCCTGCAAAGGTCACGAGTTCTGTAGCGAAGAAGCGGAAATGCCTCCTTCGTGATGCTTGTGAATACAAGCTCTCCGACAGCGCCCTCCGGAAGGACTTCACCTGTTTCGGGATCAATTATCTCAGGGATAAAGTGATCCTCATTGATGTGCATACCCGTCTGTTCCGAACACTCAAACGACACACCCGGACCGCTTGTCTCGGTAAGACCGTAGATATCATACGCCTTGATGCCGAGAGATCTCTCTATAGAGCGGCGCATCTCCTCAGTCCACGGCTCAGCGCCGAAGATGCCGGCTTTGAGCTTGATGTCATCGGTGGTGTATCCCATATCGTGGAGCGTTTCGCCTATGTAAGCGGCATATGACGGCGTACAGCACAGAATTGTCGAGCCGAGATCAAGCATGAATTGTATCTGCCGCTCTGTATTGCCGGAGCTCATCGGCAGTGTGAGACAGCCGACTTTGTGAGAACCGCCGTTAAGTCCCGGACCGCCCGTGAAGAGACCGTATCCGTAGCAGACCTGACAAACGTCCTCGTTTGTTCCTCCCGCAGCGACTATCGCACGGGCACAGCAGTCCTCCCAGATGTCGATATCATTCTGAGTGTAGAACGCAACGACACGTTTTCCGGTAGTGCCGCTGGTGGATTGTATCCTCACACATTCGGAAAGCGGCTTTGCAAGCAGTCCGTAGGGGTAAGCATCTCTCAGATCAGCCTTGGACAGAAAAGGCAGCTTGTAAAGATCGTCCGTTGATCTGATATCTTCGGGCTTTACGCCTTTTTTGTCCATGAGATCTCTGTAGTACGGGACGTTCTCATAGACGTGTTTCACCTGTTGAACAAGGCGTTCGTCCTGTAGTTTTTTCATATCCTCACGGGACATACATTCAATTTCCTTGTTCCAATAATTTTCCATTGGTATCACTCCTTTATGCGCTGAGTCCGAGCTCAAACGCTTTTTTGTTCAGTTCGAGAAACCTTTCCGGCACACACTGTTCGATAGCTTTCTGCCACAATTCGGCAGGGAAACCGGCACGTGCGGCGAAAACTCCCATCAGCACCACATTTGACGCCTTTGCCGAGCCTGCCTGCTCCGCAAGAGCGAGAGCATCAACGGCGACCACATCGGCACATTTTTCCTTTAGCTTTGCGGCGAGATCGGCAGGGTACTCCGCAGCTCCGGTTATCACGGGCATCGGATCTATCTGCTGTGTTGAAGTGATGAGCTTTCCTTCCCTTTTTAAATAAGGAAGACAGCGTGCAGCCTCAAGCAGTTCAAAGGAAATGACAGCATCAGCCTCTCCCTTTTCAATAACGGGAGAATATACCTTATCTCCGTACCTGACGTATGTCACGACCGATCCGCCCCTCTGAGACATTCCGTGGACTTCGCTCACCTTGACATCGCAGCCCTGTGCGAGCAGGACGTTTCCCAAAAGCCTTGACGCCAGCAGAGAGCCTTGACCGCCGACACCGACTATCATGATAGATCTTGTTTCCATAATTTTACTCCTTATTCCGATAAAGTATGCTCAGATCTCCGTCCACGAAGCCTATCCCCACAGCCTGAGAAGCTTTCAGAATATGGGAATATTTTCCCCTGTCAAGATACTCGTTCACAAGGGAGGTGATGAGTTCAAGAGCGGTCTGCCAACCTTTTTCCTCATCGGAGGTGTCAACACAGAAGATATTCTCCTCAGACGACCAGACCTCTGAGCAAGCCCATTCATCGTCATTTTCGTCAAAACAGCAGGCAGCGATGAGCTGAATACTGTATATGCTCTCCTCGATGCTTTCCTCATAGAGGTTGAAATTGAAAGCCTTTGTTTCACCGGGCATTTCGTTGTTTTCGAGAAGATCGTCGAGCCACTGCCCGAAAGCCTGATATATCTCAATATTCATGTCAGCCTATTGCTCCTATCCTGCACATTTCTTTGCAGATGCCGCATCCGACGCACTGTGTGCGGTCGATAACAGCTCTGCCCTCTTTCATGGAGATCGCCGGACAGCCAAGCTTCATGCACATTTTACAGCCGACACACTTAATGCTGTCCACGGAAAACGGAGGTTCATGCTTCACATATTTCAGAAGAGCACACGGACGGCGTGAAATTATCACAGATGCCTCGTCAGCGGCAAGCTCCTCCTTTATGGCAGCCTCAGTCTCCGCAAGAGAGTAGGGATCAACGACACGGACTCTCTTTATTCCGACAGCACGGCACAGCTCCTCTAAATTCACGGCAGCCGCAGGATCGCCTTTGAGATTTTTTCCGGTGGTGGGATTCTGCTGATGACCGGTCATGCCGGTGATAGAGTTATCAAGAATTATAACCGTGGAATTTGAGGCATTGTAGGCAATATTCACAAGTCCGGTAATGCCGCTGTGCATGAATGTAGAGTCACCGATGACCGCAACGCTGCTGTGTTCACTCTCCGCACCTCTTGCCTTGTTGAAGCCGTGAAGACCGGAGACTGACGCTCCCATACAGATAGTTGTATCAATGGCATTCAGCGGAGCGGCAGCTCCGAGGGTGTAGCAGCCTATATCGCCCGAAACGGTAACACCTAACTTTTTCAGGCAGTAGAACAATCCCCTGTGCGGACAGCCTGCGCACATTACAGGCGGACGAACGGGAATATTCTCGTCAAGTGAGGAGAACTCCTTTTTCTCGCCAAGGAGCTTTTCTGCTATTATTGATGATGAGATCTCGCCAATGTATCCGAATACAGATTTTCCCTCAACATTGGAAACGCCAATATTGCGGCAGTGCTCCTCGATTATGCCGTCAAGCTCCTCGACAACATAGATCTTCTCAAATTTTGCGGCAAAATCCCTTATAAGCTGAACAGGCAGAGGATTCACCATACCGAGTTTAAGCACCGAGGCTTTATCTCCGAGAGCCTCCTTGACATACTGATATGCAGCACCGTTCGTGATAACTCCGAATCGTGCGCTGTCGGAGTGCTCAACACGGTTCAGAGGAGATGTCTCCGCATATTTTATCAGAGCGGCAGTGCGCTCCTCAACGAAAACGTGCCGTCCCTTTGCATTAGCCGGCATCATCACGTATTTTTGCGGATCTTTTTTATACTCTTTAAGACCGTTATCCACACGGTCACAGGTATCAACAATGCTCTGCGAGTGTGCCACACGGGTGGACATTCTCACGATAAAGGGGGCATCGAACTGTTCCGACAGCTCAAATGCCAGCTTGACGAAATCCTTGCACTCGGCGGAATCGGACGGCTCAAGCATGGGAGTTTTTGATGCTATTGCGTGATGGCGGCTGTCCTGCTCGTTCTGTGAGGAGTGCATACCCTGATCGTCTGCCACAGCAATGACCATTCCGGCATTTACGCCCGTATAGGAGGCAGTATACAGCGGATCGGCAGCAACGTTCAGACCTACGTGCTTCATTCCGCAGAAACTCCTTGCTCCGGCGATCGAAGCTCCGAGAGCCGTTTCCATAGCGACTTTTTCATTGGGAGCCCATTCAGCATAGATCTCGTCATACTTTGCAGCCTCCTCGGTTATCTCCGTGGAGGGAGTCCCGGGATAGCTTGACACAATACGGCAGCCTGCCTCATAAAGACCTCTTGCGAAAGCAGCGTTTCCAAGCATAAGTTTTTTCATATTCTAAATATCCTTTCATATCGGCAGAGCCGCCTTGCAGCTCAGAGGTATAAATTCGTATGTAAAAGTATGTCTCCGCAGAATGTCTGTGGAGACACATATACTTTCAGAATGTATGAAGACGGGGACATAATTCTGTCCGCAGCCTCATCTGTCAGCGTTTCGGCAAAGCCCGCTCACTTTACTTCGACTGTCCAGCCGAATGTATCCTCTATCCTGCCCCACTGGATACCGGTCATCGTATCGTAGAGCATCTGTGAGATCTTACCGATCTTGTTGTCGTTTATTTCCATTATCTTGTCGTTCCATTTGAGGTGTCCCACAGGGGAGATAACAGCGGCTGTGCCTGTTCCGAATACCTCGTCAAGCTTGCCTGCATCGTAAGCATCGGCGATCTCCCGGATCGTAATTCTTCTTTCGGTGACGGGTATTCCCTTGCTCTTGCAGACAGCGATAGCGGATTTTCTCGTAATTCCGGGAAGTATAGAGCCTTGCAGCATAGGCGTGATGACCTCGCCGTCAATAACGAAGAAGATGTTCATAGCTCCTACTTCTTCGATGTATTTCTGCTCGACACCGTCCAGCCACAGGACCTGTGAGTAATTCTGCTTGTGAGCCTCCTCCTGACCGATGAGTGATGCGGCATAGTTACCGCCTGTTTTAGCAAAACCCATACCGCCTCTTACGGCACGGACATACTTGCTCTCAACGTAGATATTTACGGGATTCAGACCGCTCTCATAATATGCGCCGGAGGGAGAGAGGATTATCATAAAGAGATAGTGTGAGCCGGGTTTTACGCCGAGGAACGGATCAACGGTAAAAATATAAGGTCTTATGTAGAGGGATTCACCGTAATTTGCAGGCACCCAATCCTTTTCGATGCGGAGAAGCTCCATAAGGCACTGCATACCCAGTTCTTCGGGAAGATTCGGTATAACAAGACGTTCATTTGAGGTATTGAGTCTCTTGAAGTTTTCATCGGGGCGGAAAAGCAGTATCTTGCCCTCAGCAGTCCTGTATGCCTTAAGACCCTCAAAAACTGTCTGACCGTAGTGGAGACACATAGCCGCAGGACTCAGCTCGATATTGCCGTACGGCTTGATCTCGGGATCGTGCCAACCCTGACCCTCGTCATAGGGCATAACGAGCATATAGTCGGTGAAGAGATGACCAAAACCGAGTTTTTCGCCGGGCTGCGGCTTCTTTTTCAGAGTCTCTGCTTTTGTGAATTTGATTTCCATAATTTCAACCTTCTTTTAATAGAATCAGAGCATCTCACGGGGAGAAGTTCTGTTGAAAACTTTTGTTTCAGTGCATGGGGATATCGCTGACGGAGAAATATTCCTTTTCAAAAAGCCGCCTGCATACAATTACAGCGGCAGCCGTGAGTGCGGCAGTACAAACAACTGTGGCAGATGCGATGATGATAATTGTAGTTTTTTTCATATGATACTCCTTTGCAAAAAGCTTCATATACCCTATAATTATAACATATTCCGATATTTTTTTCTATAGGAACCGGTCAAAATGATGTACAAATTATTCTATGATTTTTTGTGCATTATTACGAATCGTATTTGCGGACGATGAACTGCGCCCCCAGCTTTTCACATACAGAGCGTGCCGCCTCGGTTTCGGAGTCTCCTATAACGTCAACGACCGTCATTATGACCTTTGTGTTTCCGCATTTTACGCAGTCGGAGGTAAATTTCTGCATTGCCTCAAACGCCTCCTTGAACGATGGGCGTGTGACTTTCAGATACTCCTCCTTTGTGCCTGCGTTCAGGCTTATGGAGATGCTGTCGAACACCCGGCAAAGCTCATCGGCGGTGGAGCGTCCGTTCACAAGATCGGAAAGTCCGTTTGTATTCAGCCTCAGCAGATAATTCCCGGATGATTTGAGATATTCTGCCGATCTTATCAGCATATCAAGGCGTGTTGTCGGTTCGCCGTAGCCGCAGAAAACGATCTCTCTGTATGCGGAGAGATCACGCTTAGCGAAAGCCTCCCTGATTTCGTCAAATGACGGTTCATGCTCAAGCCACAGAGGATCTGAACCGTATGCGCCGTCATCATGATTTCTTATGCAGAATGTACAGGAGCAGGGACACTTATTTGTAATATTTACATAAAGATTATCCTTGACCTCATAAGTTATCGTCATAGCCTTTTTCATAGTATTTCCTCCTGATATCTACTGTATATTCTCGGAACTCTTTTTGAGATGCCGCAGACTACCTCATATCCGATAGTCCCGTAAACAGAGGCAAGCTCATCGGCGGTGATGCACTCCTCTCCGTCGCAGCCTATAAGCGTCACGACATCGCCCGGCTCGGCATCAGGCACATCGGAGGCATCTATCATAAGCTGATCCATGCAGACACGTCCAAGTATTCTGCACCTTTTCCCCCTAAGAAGCATTTCTCCCTTTGAGGAGAGCAGTCTCGAATATCCGTCAGCGTATCCTATAGTTACCGTAGCGATGCGCATTTTCTCCGGAGCGGAGAACGTTCTTCCGTAGCTGATGCAGCTTCCTTTGTCAACGGTCTTTACTTGAGATATGACGGCTTTCAGCTCCATTACCGGCTGTATTCCCTCCGGCAGTGCTATAGAAATATCGGGATGCAGACCGTACATGACGATGCCTGCCCGTGCAAGCGTACTGCGTGAGTTGTTCCGGCAGCAGATAGCCGCACTGTTCATAAAGTGAAGATGAGGCAGGCGTATCCCCGTTTCAGCAAGGATATCGTATGTATCAAGAATATATTTCTCCTGAGCGTCAGTGTAGGCGATATCCTCCGGCAGTGAGCTGTCTGCCGAGGCAAAATGAGTGTAGATGCCCTCGACCGAGAGGTTTTTCACAGCACACAGACGACTGATCTCCTCGGCACATTCACGGGGATCGCCGCATCGAAGTCCTATCCTGCCCATTCCGGTGTCGATCTTTACGTGACAGCGTACGACTCCGTGGGCGTTTGCCGAAAGAGCCTGTGCATACTCTGTTGACACGATACCCTGAATGATGTTGTGCTGCCTGATCTCTTCGGCATATTCGGGAGGGGTATATCCAAGTATGAGTATATCCTCATCGGGGCAGAATTCCCTTACTGCGACAGCCTCGTCAAGATTTGAGACGGCAAAATATTTTACGCCGCACTCCCGTGCGAGGCAGGAGCACACTCTCTCATAGCCGTGACCGTAGGCATCAGCCTTTACCACAGCCATTATATCAGTGCCTGCGGAGCACATTCCTCTGATAATATCCACATTTCTTTTCAGTCTGTCCAGAGATACCTCTGCCCATGCACGTTTAAGCGGTTTCAATCTATCATATCCTTTCAAAAGAAAATTAAGGCAGCACCCTGCCAATACTGATTTTATTTTCAAAACCGTGCAGGATCTTCGTTACGCCGGGTTTCAGAGTGAAATCAGTATAAGGTTAATATTTAGTGACATCTGAAAAAATGCCTTGAAAAAGAAAAAAATGTATGCTATAATGATAAATGTGCCGCATAGAGATGTCCGCTCCGACGGCACAGGAGCCTTTAACAACGATCCCACTCTTACGGAGGTGCAGAATTGTTCAGATCCCTTGTATCAAATGCGCCCGTCTATACGGCAGACCTCATATTCCCCGATATCGGCAAAACGGCTTGCATAACAGGCCACAGGGAGAAAAATATTTCTCCGTACAACGGCGATCCGGCATATGCGGAGCTGACTATTTCTACGGCAAAGCTCATGCTTCACAGATATATCGACATGGCCGTGGAGCGCGGATATACGAATTTTTACAGCGGTCTTGCTATGGGGACCGATCTCTGGGCAGCAGAGTATATCCTCCGCAAAAAGCAGAGCATTCCGGAGATAAAGCTCTTCGGAGCAATGCCGTATCTCAGGCACGCAGATTCATTCGGCAGATATTACCGCAATATCCTCAGAAATGTCGAGCTTAAAGCTGATTATCTGATAACCGTGAACGATGATCCCGATATTACCTATAAAGGAAAAGATAATAACCGCTATCTCTACCGTGACCGCAATATGTACATGGTGGATCATTCGTCACTCGTGATAGCCTTTATAAATCCGTCCGCCACGATATCGGGAACTTCACAGACCTGCAACTATGCAAAACGCTGCGGAAAAAAGCTCACCGGATTCTCGCTGGACGATGTTTTCGGCATCATAGGCGAATCGGGCGGCGACCTCGAAGAGATCGGCAGAGAGATCATGTTCATGAAGAACACCATTGATCTGCGGCGGCAGAGCCGATAAGCTCCAAATATATTATAGCACAATTTCAGAAAATTTCAATAGCCGGTTTTGATATTCTCTCCGAGAGCACTGACCGGAGCAATATTCAACAGACTGTTGAATTCTGTGTTAAAACATTCAGAGCAGTTAAAAATTGTTGAAAATGTTGAAAACTCTGTTGAGAACCCGAAAAAGGCAGCAAAGTTTTTCACAGATCGTTTTGGAAAATCTTTTTTATTCATTTTTATGCGAATATTTCTGCCGCTATCTTATACGAAAAGTAATCACAGCCTGTCTTACGGCAGCATGACGGATAACCGGAAAGGAGCAGCCATGGCAAAAAAGAAAAAAAGCGGAAGCATAGCCGTACCATTCCTTATAACTGTGTTTCTGGGACTTATTATTCTCGGAGGTTCAGTCTATGCTATTTACACGTTCTACTTCAACAAAGAGGAAAAGCCCCCCGAACCGCCCTCCCGCACGGGGACGATCTCTGCTACCGCCGAGGACAGGCATACGATCCTCTTTATACTGGACGAATCTTCAAACGAAAAGCTCATCGACAAGGAGGGCGCATATACGTTTGTACTGATGCGTTCTCTCCCCGATAAAAAACGTCTTCTGTTTGTGGGTATTCCCTGCAATTCGATCGCCGTGATCGACGGCAGACAGCAGAGTCTGAAGGGTGCTTACGAAAGAGGCGGCGGTGTGGGCGCAAAAGATTTTGTCGTTGATATACTCGGCGAAGAGATCGACAGGTATATGGTCTTTGATTCGCAGACATTCAAAAACGTGTGCGATATCTTCGGCAATGTGATATATCCCGTTGATGCTGATATCGCCGGACTTAACGGTGACGGCTCGATGCAGTCCATGTCTGCGGAGCAGATAGAAACATATGTCACATATTCGCTGTTTGCAAACGGCGAGCGTGACCGTGTATTCAATGCTGCCGCACTGCTCAGCTATATGATAAACGGCTCTGACGGCGAGCGCATCTCTGAGGGCTTTGACAGATATTTCGATGAGGTCATCAACTCAGTTCCCTCTACGGATATCACAGCCGTTGATTACGATAAACTCAGCAGCGCAATAAAATATCTCTTCAAATACGGCAGCACACCGGCGATCTCAATAATCATTGACGGTGTGGACTCTGAGGGTGATTTTATTCCGAGCAGTGATTTCATAAAAAATCTCCCGGAAGAGTATTTCTCCGAAAATGAGGAGGGATGAACGATGCACGGTATTTTTGATTCTCACGCCCACTATGCGGGAGAGGAGTTCGACGAGGACAGGGACGCTCTGCTGACGGAGCTTCCGGAGCGAGGCATAGAATATATCATGCTTGCTTCTGCGGCACTTGAAGATTCGGTCAAAAACTCACAGATCGCAAAAAAATACGGATACATCTATTCTGCCGCCGGTGTACACCCTGAAAATGAAAGCGTAACGCCTCCGGACTTTGAGGATAAGATCGGAGAGATCGTTCTCGGCAATGAAAAGGTGCGTGCTGTCGGAGAAATAGGTCTTGACTATCACTATGAGGGCTTCAACCGTGAACGTCAGATACGGCTCTTCACCCGTCAGCTTGAGCTTGCCGCCGAGCTTGACAGGCCCGTCATCGTGCACAGCCGTGATGCCACTGAGGATACCTTGAATATCCTCAGAAAATACAAACCTCACGGTGTCGTACACTGTTTCAGCGGATCGCCGGAAACGGCTGCCGAAATACTGAAACTGGGAATGTATATCGGTTTCACGGGAGTGATAACGTTCAAGAATGCAAGAAGATCATTGGAGGCTCTTGCAAGCATTCCCACGGACAGGCTGCTTATCGAAACGGATTGTCCTTATATGGCACCCGTTCCGTTCCGAGGCAAACGCTGTGACAGCTCAATGCTGACATATACGGCTGCAAAGGCTGCCGAGATCAGGAATATCCCTGCTGAGGAGCTTATCGACATTACCTGCCGCAACGCAATGAGATTATTCGGTATAAATGAGGACTGATCGTATATGTACTACTGCTGCGGAATTACTGAAAAGGGAGTTATGCCCCATAATGAGGACGCTCTGCTCATCGGCAGGACTGTCCTTGACAACGGTGAGACCGAGCAATTTCCGGGAGCGCCGTTCATAGCTGCTGTCTCTGACGGAGTGTCGGGCGAACGTTCGGGAGAGGTGGCATCAAAAATGTGCCTTGAAATGGTGGGAGAGATCCACTATAACGGCAGAATGCACCTCGATCAGCGGCTTTACGATGTACACCGCCGCCTTGCGGAATACAGTGCCGGAGACCCCAACGCTCACAATATGCAGGCTACGCTGTGCGGCATAGCCGTTGACGAGAACGGAGGCATACTTGCCTTCAATGTGGGTGACTCACGGTTGTACCGCTTCCGGCGGGGCAGACTGCGTCAGATATCACGGGATCAGTCTCTGGTGCAGCTTCTGTATGAGGAGGGCTCGATCACCAAGGAGCAGCGCAGGACACATATCCACAGAAATATAATATTTCCGGCATTCGGGAATGTTACTGCCACGCCGAAAATAGACATCACTCCCATAGAGGGCATGGAGGCGGGCGATGTTCTGCTGCTGTGTACCGACGGACTTTCGGATCACGTATCGTCCCTTGATATTGAGGAGATACTTGAATTGCCGGTTAGTATGCCGGAGCGTCTAAGGCTGATGGCAGACAGATCCTTAGAAAAGGACTGCCGGGACAATATCACTATTATAGCTGTTGTAAATTATGAATGAGAGGTTATACATATGAATAAAAAGGAAACTGCTGAGATCAAAAAGAATTTTTCCGATAAGAGCGGATTTTTCATCATGGACCGCATACTTACCGGCTTTATTGATGCCGAGAAAAATCTTCGCTGCCAAAACGTGAGCTCCTGTCTTACAATGTCACGGGCGGAGCACGATGTCTACAGCGATACGCTGAAAAAGGTGCTGAACACTAACGTCGGAAAGGCTTTTGTGGAGTACGAATTCCCCAACGAGGCTTACGATGAGGGAATGCCGCAGGATATCCTGTATTCGCTTCTGAAATCGGAGCTGAAAGACGAAACGGTGTGCGAGAACTTTCTGCATCATATAGCAAATAATATCGTCTGGGAGGGACCGTTCGCCGTTATCACAGCGTACTGTACATATGCGATACGCAAAAAAAATAAAAATGACGAGTATGCTGACGGCGAAGATGAGCTTTACCGCTATATACTCACTGCTCTCTGCCCTGTGAATACGGGCAGTGACGGCTTTGTTTTCGACTCCTCCAACAATGAGATAACGAAAAAGCTCAATACAGAGCTTATCATCAGCAAATCTCCTACGGACGGATTCCTCTATCCCGTTTTCAGCAACAGAAGCACCGATGTGAACCATGTAATGTATTATACGAAATCGATCAGCGAACCGAATATCTCAATAGTTGAAAACGTCCTCGGCTGCACCTTTGTGATGTCTGCCGAAAGCGAAAAGGAGAGTTTCAGAAGTATTCTGAAAAACGTTGTGGGAGACGATCTTGACTACACGATGATCAATACCGTGAACGAGAAGCTCCGTGAGGTAGTTGAGGATAATAAGGACGAAACCGACCGGACGGTCATTGACAACGCTAAACTAAAGGATATCCTCAGCGATATAGGCGTTCCGAAGGAGCGTGTGGATATGGTCGAGCCGGTTTATGAGAAGATCTGCGGAAATGTGCCCCTTACGGCGGTCAATCTTGTGGAAAACAAGACCGTTCTCAGCTCGCCGGGCATCACCGTGAATATCCGGCCGTCAGCGGCTGATAAAGTCCGCACAAGTGTAGTGGACGGCAGACGATGCCTGCTGATAGATCTTGATGATCCCACGATAGAGATAAACGGACTGCCGGTGAGCTTGTGATATGCGGCGGAGCTTTGCGTTCTGCATACGATCAATTTCAAAAATATATTATCACGGAGGTCGGATATGGATAATAATAAGCGTCCGCAGGCAAGAAAGAAAACCGTAAGCAGCAGCGGAAACGGTGTTCACAGGAGAGGTGAGGGACTCGGCACAGGGCGTGTCGGCTCTAAGGACTACTCCTCCGGAAAAAGTTCAGGCGGCTCAACGGCAAAACGTGCTGCCGCAGGCGGCGGTGCAGGTGCGATAGTGCTCATAGTCGGACTGATTTTACTTCTCAAAGACGGCGGTATCAGCGGTCTTTTGGGCGGTTCGGGAGATACCGGCACCGAAACATACGTAAACTCCGGTTCGGGAGGATACTCCGCAAGCAGTGAGGGAAAGGTCAACGATTCGGTAGCACCCGGCTCACGTGCAAAGAGAACAGTCATCAAGGGCGGCAAAAAGGATACCGTCACCCTTATGGTGTATATGTGCGGTACCGATCTTGAATCAAAGCACGGCATGGCTTCCTCAGACCTTGAAGAGATGCGTGCCGCAAGCAAAAATTTCGGGGATAACTTCAATCTCATCGTATACACAGGCGGCTGTAACGGCTGGAAAACAAGCTCTATCAGCTCAAAGGTGAACCAGATCTATGAGATAAGCGGCGGAAAGATCAGAAACCTCGTGGACGATGACGGCAGCAAGGCAATGACCGATCCCGATACGCTCTCATCTTTCATAAAATACTGCAATAAGAATTTTCCTGCCAACCGCAATGAGCTTATCCTCTGGGATCACGGCGGCGGCTCGGTAAGCGGCTACGGCTACGATGAGAAAAACTCCCGGAAAGGCTCTATGGATCTTGCAGGTATCTCAAAGGCTTTGAAAAACGGCGGTGTGACGTTCGATTTTATCGGCTTTGATGCCTGCCTTATGGCAACGGCTGAAAATGCCCTTATGCTCGACAGCTATGCCGATTATCTCATAGCCTCCGAGGAGGCCGAGCCGGGCATAGGCTGGTACTATACAAACTGGCTCAACAGCTTTGCCAAGAATACGGCTATGCCTACCACGGAGATAGGCAAGAATATCGTAGATGATTTCGTTACGGAATGTGCAAAAAAATGCAAGGGTCAGAAGACAACGCTCTCTGTTATCGACCTTGCGGAGTTCTCAAACACCATTCCGGATAAGCTGAATGATTTTGCAAGGTCTGTCAGCGGAAAAATTACCGGAAATGATTACAAGTCCGTTTCCGATGCAAGGTATTCTGCGAGAGAATTTGCATCAAGCTCAAAAATAGATCAGGTCGATCTCGTTCACCTTGCGTATAATATGGATACCGCTGAGGGAGATGCTCTCGGCGAGGCACTCAGAAATGCCGTAAAATACAACCGCACCTCAACAAATATGACCGATGCTTACGGAGTTTCCATATACTTTCCGTACAAGCGTACCTCATATGTTGATCCTGCGTGCAGTACGTACAGTCAGATCGGTATGGATTCGGAATACTCAAAGTGTATCAGGCAGTTTGCAAGCATGGAGACAAGCGGTCAGATCGCCGCAGGAGGCACTTCCTCTCCGAGCGGTTCTCTCTTCGGTCTCGGAGGTTCGGGCGGCTCATCCGATCCAAGCATTATAGGGCAGCTCATAAGCAGCTTTTTAGGCGGCTCGTCAGACAAGAGCATCGAGGGACTGGACAGCTCCAACACAGAGTTTATGAATGAGCAGGATGCTGATTCCTCGGCGGAGTATGTATCACAGCACTATTTCGATCCGTCAAACCTTATCTGGGAGCAAAAAAACGGCAAGTATTATATGGAGCTTCCGGAATCGCAGTGGGAGCTTGTTCACGGCATCGACATGAATATGTTCTACTATGACGGCGACGGCTGGGTAGATCTCGGACTTGACAACATCTACAGCTATGACGGAGACGCTCTCGTTGCCGATACTGACGGGGATTGGGTCTCAATAAACGGTCAGCCCGTGGCATACTATCATACCGACACGATCGAAAATGCCGACGGAAATATTGACATGGGATACGTTCCGGCAATGCTTAACGGCGAGCGGGTAAATCTCATAATTGTATTTGAGGGAGACAGTTCGTACATTGCAGGTGCATCTGCCGACTATAAAAACAACGAGACTGACACCGCTGCCAAAAATCTCACCGAGCTTAACGAGGGCGATGTTCTGGAATTTATCTGCGATTTCTACACTGACGATATGGAGTATCAGGATTCATACTATCTGGGCGAACCTATGACTGTGACCGATAATATGCAGATAACCAACACTCCTGTCGGTGACGGAGATATACGCATACTCTACTGCTTCACCGATATCTACGATCAGGAATACTGGTCTGAGGCTGTTATACGGTGAGCCGCCGGCAGCGTGATCGGGTGCGCAGGCTCTGCGCCGCTTGCACTTTCTATTTCTTTATGGTATAATATATAAGATCATATTTTATGCACTTCGGATAAATTCAGATAATAAGGAGATCCCACATGGAAAAGCAGAAACACAGCAGGACGGGTACAGGCAATATCCGGGGGCTGGCGCTCATAATGATACTGGGCTATGCGTCCATCATTATTGTTTCTATCCTGATCGTATCGCTCCTCGCCATAAATAAAACCGATAACGTACTGAAAAAAAAGGTAAGCTCTCTGGTCAGCTCACTGAACGTTCAGATGAAACTCAATATGAACAGCTATCTGGCACGCATGGAGTCGATCGGTACTCTTGCATTTGCCTCCGAAGATGCCTATACCTACGATTCGACCGCTGAGGACAATGACGAGTACGAGGCTATCAACACCGAAAAGGCTATATCCGACACCCTCTACAGCTTTTGTATCATGGAGAATTTCCTCGATTACGGCATTGTTTACCGTGATAACCACACTGTCGGTAAGGTATCAAACGGCACGACTAATCTCTTTGGCGACTCACTGTTCAATGATCTGAGCGCAATGGTATCACGCCAACGTACTCACGACGGCTGGTACACAGGGTATAAGGGCAATTTCAACCGCATCTACTATGTTAAAATGATACATGAGAACGCTCTGCTCGTTATCTCGTTCTATGCGACCGAGCTGGAAAGCGTCTTTGATAATCCGCAGGCTCTTGCCGACATGGATGTCCGTCTTACCGATAAAAATTATAACATCATCTACTCATCCGTTAATAATGAGGTCGGCACTGCCCTTTCCGATGAGCTCGTTAAACGTGTTGTCTCTAAAGATGCCTCAACTATCCTGGATGATTCATATCTCGTTACCGTAAATTCCTGCGGTGAAGACTGGCTCGTTATATGCTCTATCCCTACGGAGATCATTCTCAAAGAAAAAAATGAGATGCAGTATTATATCATAATGGTTGCTGTTATCGCCGCTATTCTGGCGATCCTTGTGAGCATCGAGCTTTCTATCATTATAACTCGTCCCGTAAACTCGGTCGTTACAAATCTTGACAGCAAGGCAAGCACCGATCAGCTCACCGGTCTGCTCAACAAAAAATCTTTTGAAGAGCTTACCGAAAAGCGTCTCGATCACTCTCTGACTATCGAACCCCATGCCGTTATACTTCTTGATATTGATAATTTCAAGGGTGTCAACGATACTCTCGGGCACGCATACGGCGATCAGGTATTGGCAAAAACAGGCAGCATTCTCCGCTCTGTATTCTCCGATGAGGACTATCTCGGCAGGATCGGCGGTGATGAGTTCTGCGTGCTTATAAATAGTATACCTGCCGATGACAGGACTTTCCGTGAGCTTGTAAAGGCAAGGTGCGAACAGCTCTGCGAGGCTTTCCGCAGCAATTATACCGGCGATGACGGAAAATACAAGATCTCGGCAAGCATCGGAGCTGCTCTTTTCCCCGATAACGGCTCTACCTTTACAGAGCTGTATGCAGCATCGGATAAGGCTCTGTATCTCTCTAAAAAAAGCGGAAAAGATATGTACACCTTCTATGATGAATTACCTGAACGGGAGGCGGATAAGAAATGAGATCACTATGCTTGACAGCCGCCGCTTTATCAATAATGATACTCGCTGCGGGCTGCGGAGATCATTCTGTTGTCACGGCTAAAAACGAGAAGACAGAGATAACTCTTTCATGGTGGGGCAATGACGGCAGAAACGAGTACACTCTTGCCGCTGTCGAGGAGTTTGAGAAGCTCCACCCGGACATTAAAGTAACGTGCAGCTATTCGGAATGGTCAGGCTTTGAAGCACGTACACGCATACGCATGATCTCTGATACGGAGTCTGATGTCATGCAGATAAATTTCGGCTGGCTTGACGAGTATTCTCCCGACGGTACAGGCTACTACGACATAAATAAGCTCTCGGAGTACATCGACCTGTCCGCATTTGATGAAAATATGCTTGAATACGGTATGGTCAGCGGCAGTCTCAACGCTATCCCGATCGCCATGAATACGCAGACCGTCTACATCAATAAAACCGTATATAACAAGTACGGTCTTGATATTCCGCAGACATGGGAGGATATATTTGCCGCAGCGAAGGTCATGAGCCCTGACGGAGTGTTCCCCATGTCGGGAACGGAAAAATCAATATGGATATACTCCATCGCCTACGCCGAACAACAGCTTGGTAAGCCGTTTCTCAAAGAGGACAGCTCGCTTAACTTCACCACGGAGGATATCGCCGTGATGATAGATTTCTATTGCAGGCTTGTCAATGAAAAGGTTTTGCCGCAGGCTGAATTTTATGAGAGACTCAACATCAATGACGGTACATATGCCGGAGTGGTCGCATGGATAAGCGATGCGGAAAGTTACTGCGGCACTGCGATAGAAAACGGCTTTGAGTACGTTGTTGCCGATTATACGGCATTTTCCCCGGCGGAGAGCGGCTCAGGCTGGTATGCAAAGCCTGCGACCATGTATGCTGTCAGCAAGAACACTCAGCACCCGAAAGAGTCAGCGATGCTGCTTGATTTTCTGCTTAACAGCAAGGAAATGGCAGTTTTGCAAGGCACGGAAAAGGGAATACCGCTCAGCTCCTCGGCGAAAAAACATCTTGAGGAGGAGGGTATGCTCAGCGGTATGCAGTATGAGGCATCGCTTGTCATGGAGGGCAACGATCTGATAGGTCAGCTCGATCCGTATATCGAGACAACATCGGTCATTGACAAGTTTATAGAGACAAGCAATCTCGTGCTGTATGACAAAGCCACGCTTGATGATGCTGCCGCCCGGCTGCGTGAATATATCATATCGGAATAAAAAAAGCTCCCGAAAACGGGAGCTTTTCTGTATTATCGTCCGAGAAGCTGATTTTGCAGTATCACCGCATCGGCAACAGTTATATTTCCGCTGCCGTCCATATCTGCCGCAAGGAACGCCCTCTCATCTGTGGGAGCATTAAACAGAGCCTTGCGCATCTCTATCATATCGAAAGCGTCAACTACTTTTGTATCATCAATATCTCCGGGGATAAATTCCACTGCTTTCTTTTCCACAGCCATTGCAACATAATTCACAACACTGCCGTTTGAAAGCTCTCCGAGAGTTACCTGCTCGCCGGCAAGAACGTCCTTTTGGTAGACGACATACGTTACAACGGGGTCGCCGTCATCGGCGAGTGTCATATCCGTTTTTGTCCAGTCGGCAAGCCATGAGGGGATCTCCTCAACACGTGAGTCAAGGGCGATATAAGCCGTGATATCAGCTCCGGCATAGTATGTCGCCTCAGTACCGGCATATCTCTTTGAATCGCAGGCTGAACGCACATATTCAGCACCTTTGAGCTTATCGGGAACGTCTGCGAATTTGAACGCTCTGTCGCCGAAGACATCGCTGCCAACGCCAAGCTCCTGCTGTACCGACCATTCGTAGATGTTGTCCTTATCGTTGACTTTCAGCGAGGTGATGAGCTTTCCGTCAGCGATCGAGTTTCCGTTCGCCATGACCGTCACATTCGGTCTTTCCGGAAGCTCGTATCCCGTTCCGAGGAAGAATGAGGTGTGGGGCGGCTGATTGTAGGAGGTCTGCTGTGATGCCGCCTGTCCTCTGTACTGTACATCATGCATGAGTGTGGTTATCCTGTAGTCGGTAGTATACGGAGTGCAGAAAATTCTCAGGCTCTTGTTATCATTCGTCCTGAGGATAAGCTCCTCACGCCAGTCTCCGAAAATATCAGCCGAGAGGTTCGGTGTTGCCTTTGTGCCGTTATTAGAGCCGCAGTCGGATGCGCTGAGCAGAGTGTTTATCTTCTTGTCGGCTGTGATCTCTGATATTGTCGTATTGTCGAGCAGTTCACGTTCGAGATCGCCGTCCCAGTAAATGAGGAAATTCATCGCAGGAACAGGAACACCATCGACCGCATTTCCCGAGCCGTCAAACACACTTCCCTGACGTGCTCCCCAGAATTCAGCTCCGGGATTTCCGGCATAAATATTCCCTGCGGCACATCTTCCGGTATCCTTATTGCTCGGATCATCGTAGTGGAAGATGATAGAACCGTCCTTTGCATCTAAGAGAGAGAGTCCGTAAGGCTCATGCTCGTGGCATACCCATGCTTCAAGTCCCGGACGGTCGGGGAGGAAATCGCTGAGGTGCATTGCATCGCCGTGACCGAGGTTCGTTGACCATAGAACAGAACCGTCATCATCGAGGCAGACAGCTCCTATGAAAAGCTCCTCTTTGCCGTCACCGTCAACATCAGCAGGCATACAGTTGTGATTTCCGTTGCCGTAGCCGGTGTAGGAGCTTGCCGCAAAGCCGGTGTCATATCCCCAGCGTTTTACGAGCTTTTTATCAACGACATCATATGCAACGGCAGTCATACGGGTATAGTATCCTCGTACCGAAACAGCGCTTGGGTGTATGCCGTCAAGACAGCATACCGCACCGAGGAATCTGTCACAGCGATTGCCGTAGTCATCGCCCCATGTCTTTTTCGAGACTTCTCCTCTGGGATATTCATAATCCACGGTATCGAGAGCCGCACCTGTCATGCCGTCAAAGAGGGTGTAATATTCGGGACCGCTGAGAATATAACCGCTGCTGTTGCGGTAGTCCTTTGAGGCATCTCCTATCACTTTGCCCGTGCCGTCAACCGTGCCGTCAGCGGTCTTGCAGGTCATTTCAGCCTTGCCGTCAAGATCAAAGTCGGCAACGAGAAACTGAGTATAATGCGCTCCTGCACGGATATTTTTTCCCAGATCGACACGCCAGAGCTTTTTGCCGTCAAGCCTGTAGCAATCAATATAGACATTTCCTGTGTAGCCGCTCTGTGAATTATCCTTAGAGTTGCTCGGATCCCACTTCACGAAGATCTCATACTGTCCGTCACCGTCAGCATCTCCTACAGAGCAGTCATTCGGAGAGTACGTATAATCATCGCCGCCTGTCGGAACATCGAGCGGAATGTCAAAATATGACTCACCCGAGATCATGGAGCAGTCGTCCCTTGAGATCACCGTACCGCCCGAGAGTGTATCGACTCTGTAAGCTGACGATGCATTTCCTCCGGCATCAAGGAACGATGTAGCGCTGTTTCCCTCGCTTGTGTAGATAAGCTCTCCGTCACGGTAAAGGTTGAAAACAGCATCATCGGGATCGTTGGCAAGGAATCTCCAGCTTACCATCATGCCGTTTCCGGTATTGACAGCGCTGATACCCCTGTCGAGGTATTCCACCACGTTCTTTCCCGTGCCGTACTTTGCCGAAGCAGGAGCTGTGCTCAGAAGTGACGGTACTGCACTGACCGCTATCATAAGAGCCGCAGATACTGCTCCAAATTTTTTGATTTTCATGATATACCCCTTCTTTCTAAAAATTTATAACTTTATTAAGGCAGCGTGACGCTGCACCCATTCACGCTGTACCGGTTCCGATCAGGGAACAAGTCGCCGCACGCATGACAGTGAACGGAAGACTTTATGCTGAATAAGTGAGATGCCGCTATTCGTGGAGCTTACTGTTCTTTTCGCCCTCGTCTATGGCTGCATTTAATTTTTCTTCCAGATTTTTTGCACATTCTTCGGGAGTTACCGCAAAATTGCCGCTTGCATCCTCGACCATAAGCGATGCTATCTCCTGATGAAATATGCTCCTGACAGAAGTATCACTGCCCTGCCAGTTCGGGAGATTATGAGTATAATCGACAGAATTTACGGAATTTTGCGAAAATGCGTCAAGAAGCAATATATCGTCCTTATATTCCTCCATGACTTTTTGACTTACAGGAATGCTTCCGGCGGCACATTCAAGCCATTTATCCGTCTCGTAGAAGTATCTGATGAAATCCTTGGCGATCTCTATCTTTTCGCTGTCGCCGTTGTCGAAGATCTCAAATCCTTCGTTGAATATCGTACAGTGATTGCCGGGATAATTAACAAAACCATATTTTGAAAAAGTCTTTGTTTCGGTATCGTAATCCTCTATTACTCTGCTGTACGTAGAGCTGCCTAAATTGAAGTTATAAAAGGCAAGCTCGTCCATTTTGAATTTACTGCTGTTATCGGACATCGTCTTATTGTACGGAGTTGACATATACCAGCCTGCATCTACGCCGTTTTGCAGCCATTTCAAAGCCTCTATAACTTTGGAGTTATCCGCAAGGTCGAATCTGTTGTTCTCATCGAACAAGTCACCGCCAAAAGCACGAAGCATCGTCATTATGTGAGTATCGCCCTGATTATCCTTCGCATACATCATCATGGGCACTCTGCCCTTGCCCTCTTTTGCGAATCCGTCAGCAAGCGTATTCAGTATTTTTGTCCAGTCGTCAATGCTCCATTCCGAAATGACCTCGCCCTCGTCAATATATTCGCTCAATCCGTATTCTTCGAGCATTTCCCTGTTATATATGAGAATATTCTCAGAGCTCATATAGGGCATCATATAGAGCTTACCGTTAAACTCTCCCTGTTCAAGGAACACAGGATATATATCCTCCTTGATCTCAGGTGTGAGCACATCGTCCAACGGGATAACATTGCCCGTGTGTATGAATGAGCTCATATTGAAAAATCCGTCGTATAGTATATCTGCCGCATCGCTCTTGCCAAAGCAATTTGTTATTGCCTTAGTTTCCTCGCCGCCCTCAAATTCTATGACCTTTATCCTGACGTCCTTGTCGTACTGTGCCTTAAAATCCTTGCTTGCGAGGTCAAGAAGAGTGTAGACATTCTTTATCTCCTCATTAGCGATGCAGTTCATAGTGCTTGTATGGGGCACTTTTATGATGATCTCTTTCGGCGTTTTCTGAGGCTTTGAGCACCCCGAAAGGCAGAGCGGAAGCGACATCGTTACGATCGCTTGCATTAAAAAAGCAGTAATTTTTTTTCTCATTTTCTTCTCCTCACTTGTTGTTTTCATGGTTGATATTTCCAATTTTGCGGAGCAGAGTGTTGATATCTATCGGCTTTGTCAGGAAGTCATTCATTCCGCTTTGTAAAGCTCTTTCTCTGTCCTCTTGGAAACTGTTTGCGGTGCAGGCAAATATGGTAACTGTTTTTGCATCTTCACGGTCAAGCTCTCTGATCTTTGCCGATGCTTCACAGCCGTCAAGTACGGGCATACGCATATCCATAAGGATAATTCTGTACTCATTCGGCTTTGATCTCTCAAATATCTCGACAGCCTCCTGACCGTTCAGGGCGTGAACAGGCTCAAATCCGAACTGTATGAGTATCTCCATAAGTATTTCCGCATTCAGATCGTTATCCTCGGCCACAAGAATTTTCTGCGGCTTGATACCGATGCCCGAATTATCGGAGGCTTTTTTCACGTCAGCAGGCAGCTCTGTTTTCAGATAGTCGGGAATTTCACATATTTCGGCAGGAATTTCAACGGTAAATATACTGCCCCTGTTCAATTCGCTTTCTACGGTGATCTCTCCTCCCATTGCATTGACAAGCAGCTTGCTGATAGCCATTCCCAAGCCTGTACCCTTTATGGAGTTTGAGGTACTGCTGCGGTCCTGTGTGAATTTATTGAATATCTGACTGAGAAATTCCTTATTCATTCCGCAGCCTGTATCCTCGCAGGTAAATGTCGTCATAACATGAGTGTCGTCAATAGACTCCTGACTTACCGAGAATTTTATCGTACCTCCTGTCGGAGTAAATTTCGCCGCATTGCCGACAATATTCATCAGCACCTGTTTTATATGTACCTCATCGCATTGTATACATGGCTCGGTTATTCTGATATCCTTGATAAATTTGATCTCACGGCCTGTGATATTATCGTACTGCATTGAGTAAACAGCCTCAGTCAATGATTCGACAAGAGTCGGAGCGCAGTTGATCTTTACCTTTCCCTCTTGCAGCTTGGAGATATCCAGAACATCGTTTATGAGTGCGATAAGATATTCCGCTGTATTCTGCGATTTTTTCAGCCACTCCTTTACTTGGGTATGTTTCTCCGGAGCATCAATGGCGTTCATTATCAGGTAATTCAAGCCGACAATACCGTTCAGCGGTGTGCGGATCTCATGGCTCATATTGGAGAGGAATTCGCTCTGTGCCTTTTCCTGAGCATAGGCTACCTGAGTTCTTCTCTGCATTATCATAGTCAGTACAAATGCAATGATGATGACAATGACGGCAGCACTCATCGCTAAAATGATAAGCAGAACAAATAATCTTGTCTGATCTTTCATTACCTTATCATTTACCGACATAATGAAATACCAGTTGACACTGCTGCTGTTCAGCGGAGAGCAGTAATTCAGCTCACGCACTCCGTTTTTCTCCATATAGAAGTAGAATTCCTCGCCCGCAAGCATTTTATTCTGTACATCGGCGGCGGAAAGCTCAGAGCCGTCACAATGCTCTATCAGGTCAAATAAATTCTCAGAGCCTGAGCCTGCGGCATCTCTTCTGTCCACGACATACTCGCCGCTTTCATTTACTACCGAGCTGTAGCCTTGTGTGTTGCCCGAATCATCAACATAATTTTCGATCACGAGACCGTCTACGATAGATGATCTTCTGCAAACGCCTATCACGGCATAGACCTGTTTCCGATCCTCGCCGATCCTTATGCCGGATAATTCTCCGGCTTTGGGATTATCTATCAATCTATAGCCGTAGATAACGACCTTATCGGAACCCATCACAGGAAGTGAGTCAAAGCCGATGACCTTGTAGCTGTCAGTGCCTTCAAAAAGCTCCATATACGGATAATAATCGGCAACATTGTCGTCTTTTCTGTAGGTAACATCGGTATAATATGAACCGTCCTCCATAAGCAGATAGACCTTATCGAATGTCGATTCATACGCCTCAAGTCCCAGATATTCATTGATCTGATTTACGGTTTTCAGCTCCTGACTGTGACGCTTCAATCTATAGCCGATGCGCTGCTGGTTTTTCCAGTTATACTCAATAAACATGGTGATGGTATTACGGTCATGCACGGCGACCTCACTGATGTTGTCGACCGCCGCATTTTCAAGGATATTTCCTGTCACGATCGAATATACGTATACCACTAAGAAAATCACAATTATTATAAAAAAAATAAATATTACATAGAATCGTTTATTTTTCGAGAATTTCATATGATCACCGCCTTTTACCATTATAACATAAAGAATTAAAAAAATCAATACACACGGTAGAATTTTTTCGGTCATACAATTCTGTCATTTCGTGACATTTCCCCTTACAGGAGAGACCGGTGTAAAATATAACAGCAGCTCAAAAAAACGGCGTATCATAACGGCGTATAGCGGTGTGTACAGCGTATTTTTTACAGCCCGTTAAAAGATCATAACTTCTTCCGTTCACTATCATGCGTGCGGCGACCTGTTCCCTGCTCGGAACCGGCACAGCGTGAACTGCTTGCGCCGGCTCGGCGTTTACCGGACATAAAGTCTTCCGTTCACTGTCATGCGTGCGATGACCTGTTCCCTGATCGGAACCGGTACAGCGTGAATGGGTGCAGCGTCACGCCGTTTACCGGGCATAAAGTCTTCCGTTCACTATCATGCGTGCGGCGACTTGTTCCCTGCTCGGAACCGGCACAGCGTGAATGGGTGCAGCGTCACGCTGCACGCATGATCTTCATACAATAGTGTAGATCTTTTTGGAGGTACTGTTATTATGGCAGAAAAATTTCTTGCAGCTCTGGTGGGAAATCCCAATGTGGGAAAATCAACGGTATTCAACGCCCTCACCGGACTGAATCAGCATACCGGAAACTGGGCGGGAAAAACCGTCACCAATGCACAGGGCAGCTTCACCTGTAAAGGCCTTGATGTAACGCTTGCCGATATACCGGGTACATATTCCCTGAGAGCCGGCTCTGCCGAGGAAGAAGCTGCACGTGATTTCATCTGCTTTGCAGGCGTTGATGCCGCAGTGGTGGTCTGCGATGCCACCTGTCTCGAGCGCAATCTTAACCTTGCTTTGCAGACTATTGAAGCAGCACCCAAGACTCTCATATGTGTGAATCTTATGGACGAAGCGGAATCAAAGGGCATCACCGTGGATATAGAGCTTCTCAGCGAGCTTATCGGCGCTCCTGTCGTCGGAGCATCCGCACGCAGCGGAAAAGGTCTGGATAAGCTCCGTGAGGAGATACTCCGCATGGCAAAGGAGGAACAGGAAAAACCGCCTCCGGTGAAGCTGTGCGCTCCCCTTGAGAATGCTCGCCGGAGAATATCGCTGCTTCTTGACGGAACTCCCGGCGCAGCACATACTTTCACCGCACTGAGAATTATGGAGGGAGACAGAGAATTTCTGAAAAAAGCAGGCATCACTCTCAGCGATGATGTCACGGCAGAGATAGACAGCATACTCAAAGAGCTTGAAGAACAGGGCTTCACCTGTGAGAAAATAACCGATGAAGCAATAGCCGCTGTTATGAAGAAAGCCTCGCAGATAGCCGCTGAAACAGTCTCCCATGGTGAGAGATCTCCCTACCACAGAGACAGACAGCTTGACAGGATATTTCTAAGCCGCAGGACGGGTATACCGGTCATGCTGATGCTTCTCGGAGTAATACTCTGGATAACCATTGTGGGCGCAAACTATCCCTCTCAGCTCCTGCAGCGGAGCTTGTTCTCACTGGGAGAGAAGCTTTCGGAGGGATTACTCAGCCTCGGCGCACCCTCACGGCTGGAGGGCGCACTGATCCAAGGAACGTATAAAACGCTTGCATGGGTAATCTCGGTAATGCTGCCGCCTATGGCTATATTTTTTCCTATGTTCACACTGCTCGAAGATGCCGGATATCTTCCTCGTGTGGCGTTCAATCTCGATCACTGCTTCCGCTGTGCTCATGCCTGCGGAAAACAGGCTATCACAATGGCAATGGGCTTCGGCTGCAATGCCTGCGGAGTTACGGGCTGTCGGATAATTGATTCTCCGAGGGAACGGCTCATAGCTATCCTCACGAACAATTTTGTTCCCTGCAACGGACGATTTCCCACAATTATTGCAGTTATCACCATGTTTTTCATTACTGCCGGAGGAGCGTTCTCATCGGTCATCTCTGCGGCTGTGCTTCTGGGAGTTATTTTGCTGGGAGTTGTTATGACGCTGGCAGCTTCAAGCCTGCTGTCAGCAACTATCCTGAAAGGGACCCCTTCATCATTCACTTTAGAGCTTCCTCCCTACCGCCGTCCGCAGGTTGGAAAGGTCCTTATCCGCTCACTTCTTGACAGGACTGTCTTTGTTCTGGGAAGAGCGTGTATCTCAGCCGCTCCTTGCGGTCTGCTTATCTGGATACTTGCCAACTGTAGGGTGGGGGATATGACGTTGCTGGGATATATCTCCGGAGCTCTCGATCCGTTCGGCAGGCTTATGGGTCTGGACGGTGTGATAATTCTTGCATTTATACTCGGATTTCCGGCAAATGAGACAGTCGTTCCCATAATACTTATGAGTTATCTTGCGAAGGGAAGTCTCGTTGATCCCGCCTCACTACAGCTCAGGGAGCTGCTTGCAGCTAACGGCTGGAGCATGACTACCGCTGTCTGCATGATAATTTTCACGCTGTTTCATTTCCCATGTGCGACTACTTGTTTAACCATAAAAAAAGAAACCGGAAGCTTTAAATGGACGGCTGTGTCATTTCTGCTGCCAACGATCATAGGAATGCTGCTTTGCATGGCAATAAACGGCATCATGTCACTGATGTGAACCTCCGCAGCATCTCAAAAAAAGAACCTATCCGCACAAATCGGATAGGCTCATAGAAAGAGAGGAATTGGGGGCATACAATTAAATAACACCACGAAAATCTCGTATGATGTTGATTATAGTATATGTCCCGTTCCTTAAATGAATCTTAATTTTCAAAACTTGTTTTCATACTGATTTAATTCTGAAAACTGTGCAAGATCTTCGCAAAGATCCTCGATTTTTAGAGTGAGATCGGTATCATATCTTTTCGACCGCCGCCGCTGTTTCAAGAGCCGTTTCGATCATGTCAATAAACGTTGTCTGACGCTCCTCGGCTGTAGTTTCAAGCCCTCTGAGAGGACAGTCCGACACTGTAAGAATAGTGAGAGCATCTCTGCCTGAGCGTGCGGCATTCATATAAAGTGCGGCGGATTCCATTTCAATGCCGAGAACATTCATTTTCTGCCATACGGAAAGGCTGCCGGCATCATCGTAGAAAGCATCGCTTGTGAGGATATTTCCCACGTGGAACGCACCTCCGTGTTCCTCAGCTGCCTTTACCGCCGCTGAAAGGAGTTTCCATGATGCTGTGGGAGCATACGTTCCCGGAAGCCCGTATTGTAAAGCATATGATGAATTGGTACTGCAGCTCACGGCAATTATCATCTCCCGGAGACCGACCTTACCAGCGATCGCTCCGGCAGTGCCGATACGTATGATGTTCTGCACATCATAGATCTCAAAAAGCTCGTGTGAGTATATTCCCATTGAGGGCATACCCATTCCGCTGCTCTGAACAGAGAGCCTTGTTCCCTTGTAATATCCCGTGAAACCGAGCATTCCTCTTACCTTGTTTACACATTCGGCATCATCAAGATATTTTTCGGCAATGAACTGCGCTCTCAGAGGATCTCCCGGCATGAGGACGGTTGAGGCGTAGTCTCCTTTTTCTGCGCTGTTGTGCGGGGTCGGCATAAATATCATTCCTTTCCGGGAGCTTTTTCTCCCTTATCTTTTTGCAAGCCTGCGGATCGTCATCAGCAGAGCCTTATAATTGCTCAGGATAATATATCCGAGCAGAATTATCGTCCACAATATGTAGAGCGGCGGTTTTGCTGTCATAAATAAGCACATAAGGAGCAAAGCTGCTGTATTGGTCAGGGATCTCACTCCGTTGAATTTGAACGGCACATAATATCTTGCATCAATTATTCTCGCCCAGAAGCACAGGTAGTAGCTGAGGAACGTCGCAATACACGCTCCCTGTATACCCCACTCCGGAATAAGCAAAAGGTTTAGGACAATGTTTGCCATGCTTGCGGCGAAGCTCGTCCAAAAGGAGTTTTTCGTATGCTTTGTAGCGGTATATATACTGCTCAGGAACTGATCCAGACACATGAACAGCACTGCCGCAACAAGTACGGGAGTATATTTGTATACATCACCATATGCACTGAATTTTGCTGTGCTGACAAATATTTTTGTGAATACCTGCACTCCCAGTATCAGAAATGCTGAGGAGATGAAAAGCAGTGACTCATATGCGCCGTAGACTTTTCCGTAGAAATCACTTCTGTCCTCAGAATCGTTCTCCAATATGGCGGACATATTCCACGCCTGAAAAAATATCGTAGAGATCATGGAGATAAGATTTGGGACTTTTGTGGCATATCCGTATATACCGGCGGCATCTTTTCCGAGGAATACCGTATCGCTGTGCATATAGCGGATAAAAAGGCGGTCGGAGAATCCCGTAATGACCCACATTACGACAGTGGGGATAAGCGGTACCGCAAAGCGCATCATGCCGGCGGCGAGCTTTTTGCTGTAATAACGGATATTCAGATACCGCCGGAGATCGGCAATCACGAAAAGGAAGAGCGCAGAACAGAAATCGGACAATATGACCGAAAGCATGAAGCCCTTGACTCCCCAATGAAGAACTGATATGAAAAGTATGTTGAAGATGAAAAGCGTCAGGGTAGCAAGTATGCCGTCCAGCGAGAAAAGCTTTACCATGCCTTTTGCACGCACAAATTGTGAGCAGAGCGCTCTCAGGGACGATGTGCAGACATATACCAGCAGAAGTATCGTATAGCCGTCGATAAATTCAAGGAACGGTATCAGCTTCATTACGGGCACACATATCAGCATCAGCAGAAGTCCCGTCATATTAAGGCAGGTCGCCGTGGTGAAGACTTCGGTCTTGCGGTATTTCTTATCCAGTCCGTAGCGTATCACAGCCTCCGACATGGAGAACGTGAAGATCGGCAGCAGAAAATTTGCCATTATTTCGAGCAGCTCTTTGGTACTGCTGGCAGAGGGGCTCAGATTATATGAGTACAGACGTGTCAGCAGTATGACAAGTATCTTTGAGCCGAAGCTCCCTATTGCGAATATCATTGTGTTGAAAGCGAGCTTTTTGTATTTATTCATTTCGTCACACTCCGTATTGATGAGACTTTACTGCAGGTCATGCGGTGTAAAAATCGCCAATATAAGTATATCATATATTGAAGAGAAATACAAGAAGGAATTTTTCAAAGAGCATAGCAGACAGCCGGCGAAATAACGTACCTAAATGTTTAATGTTTGTTCAATAGCGGTTATTTTTTTTTTTTTTTTTTGTAATTTTGCTATTGACATTTTTCTCCTGACATGATATTATTATAACGAAAGTCTTATGGGACGTTCTTGTCATATGAGGCTTTCCAGATCCATGAAAGGGGATATATAATGAAAAATGTTCTTGAAGTAAAAGAACTGTCAAAAATGTACTCAAAAGTCCTTGCAGCCGATAAGGTCTCGTTTGAGATCGGTGAGGGGGAGATCTTCGCTCTTATAGGACCGAACGGCGCAGGAAAAACTACGACTATCCGCATGATATCAACGCTGCTGATGCCTACATCGGGAGACGCCGTAGTCGAAGGACACAGCGTTGTTAGATCTCCCGAAAAGGTGAGAGAGTGCATAACCTACCTTCCCGACGAGGCAGGAGCATACAAAAATATGACCGGTATAAAGTATCTGCGGTTCATGGCAGGACTTTTCGTTACCGACCTTGACGGTATCAACAAATGCGTTGACAGAGCCAAGGAGATCTGCGGTCTGGGAGAAAGACTCAACGACAAGATCGGAAGCTACAGCCGGGGCATGATACGAAAGCTCCTCCTTGCAAGAGCTGTCATGAATCGCCCGAAACTCGCAATACTTGACGAGCCTACGAGCGGTCTTGATGTTCTTAACGCTATCGAGATCAGAAAAATGATAAAGCAGCTTGCTGCCGAGGAGAAAATGTCATTTTTATTGTCATCTCACAATATGCTTGAGATCGAATTTGTCTCAGATCGTGTCGGAATAATCTCAAAGGGACATCTTCTCGTCTGCGGAACAGCCGATGATCTCAAAGCAAGGTACAACGCTCCGAATCTTGAAGAAGTATTTGAAAGGGTGGTGAATGAGAATGAAATTCATTAACCTGCTTAAAAAGGAGCTTTCAGAGCTTGTCAACAAACAAATGATACTGGGACTTGTCATTACCGGATTTATTTTTATCGTTCTGGGAGGCATAATGGAAACTACCGTGGACAAGGTGGTTGAAAGTGCTGCCAACTCATCGGTCAATATCTGCGACAGAGATAAAACAGCTCTCACAGAGGAGCTTATCACTGCCATGAAACAGAGCGGTGTCAGCGTAACGGAAGTCGATGCACAGGGCGATGATTACGCAGCGATACTCAATAAAGAGAAGCTGCCGAACCTGATAATTATTCCCGAAGGCTTTACCGATGGTCTGGATACAGATACTCCTCCCACGCTTATAAGCATAGAGAATATGAGATCCACGGGAAATCTTGATAGCCTTGAAAGCAGCACCGACGGCGGTCTTTCAACCATACAGACATTCCTTTCGACTATACTTGCCACAGAGGCAGGACTTTCCCCGGAGGATATCGCTAACATAGAAGCACCGTTCCTCGTCGATTCACATACGGTCGTAAAGGAAAAAGCTGCTCAGATAACAATGAGTGAGATCTCATACAACATCACCACAAAAAATATGATGCTGCCGATCATTGTGTTTATACTTATCGTTATGACCTCACAGACACTTGTGAGTGCCGTAGCAAACGAAAAAATCGACAAAACTCTCGAAACTCTGCTTTCTGCTCCCGTGTCAAGAACGGCTGTCATATGCTCGAAAATGCTTGCGGCAGCGATAGTCGCACTCATCAATGCAGTGGTGTATATGCTGTGCTTCTCGTCATTTATCAGCGGCAGTTTCAGCGAAATGTCAGATGCTGCCACAGAGATCGCCGGACGTGAGCTTACCGTTGATGAAGCACTGCGTCAGCTCGGACTTTCACTCAGCATCGGAGATATCATCCTCGTGGGAGCACAGCTCTTCATGACAATAATGATCTGTCTCTCTCTTTCACTCATACTGGGAGCGCTCGTCAACGATACAAAAAGCACTCAGAGCGTGATAATGCCTATAATGCTGCTTGCTATGGTGCCGTATTTCATCTCCATGATCTCTGATGTGAATATGCTTCCCACGGTGTTAAAGTGGTTGGTTTATGCGATACCGTTTACTCATACGTTCTCTGCGATGTCGAATCTTATGTTTGGCAATACGGCATTGTTTTTCGGAGGACTTGCCTACCAGATCGTTATATTCGGCATATGTATGTTCTTAGCTCTGAGACTGTTCAAATCGGATAAGATCTTCACTATCTCGCTGAATATCGGACAAAAATCAAGGTACACAAAGAAAAATAAAAGATCCGCAGAGGATCGGTAACAAATTTGCCGCTCACGGAGTTATTTCCGGAGCGGCTTTCTTGTTGTGATATTGTTCAGTTTTTCGTCTGCCGGGAGCTATTTTTTTCCGCTTTTTTACGGCTGTGCTTGTTTTTCAGAACCACCGCCGCTGAAAGAACTGCTGCTCTTACGGCATTTTTGGCTATGACTTTTTTGTCGTATTTTGTCCTGACATTTTTCGGAGTCTCCTGCGCATTGCTGATACTGCCGGAGCCTGCCGCTTTCATTGTGCCGAAGCCGAAAGAGAATTTCTCTCCGGATCTTTCATATTCCATAGTATCTCCTCCCTGCTTTTCAGCGGAGCGCTTCACCGTTGGGAGCGGCGATCAGAAACTTTATCTTTTTGCCCTCCTCGGTGAACATCTTCTCATGCTCGGTAACGTAATTTTCGATATTTTCGCCTGCCAGATCATAGCTGACAAAGCGCACGCTGAATCCCGACTCTTTCAGGTAATTCAGGGTGTCCTCGAAAAGCTCATCATCATCGGTCTTGAACCAAAGCTCCCCACGGAGAAATTTTTTATAGCTTGCAAGCTGTCTCGTATGGGTGAGACGGCGTTTATTATGCTTTTTCTTCGGCCACGGATTGCAGAAATTTATATAGATCCTGTCGGCACGGTCTTGTTCGTTCCAGAAAAGCGCTATACGTTCTATGTTGCAGATCGCAATGTGAACGTTATCCGGCTCTCTGTTTTCGGCGGAGTATGCAGTCTCTAACTTTCTTTTGGCAAGGACGAGCATCTCATTCTTGATGTCAAGTGCAACAAAATTTATTTTCGGATTTGCGGGAGCGATCTGCGAGATGAAGCCTCCCTTGCCGCAGCCGAGCTCAAGGTACAGCGGGCGCTCCGGTTCGGGGAAAAGCTCGTTCCACCTGCCGATATTCTCCTGCGGAGCTGCCTCATAAAAGGGACAAGCCTCCAGCTCAGGTTTTGCCCACGGCTTGTGTCTTATCCGCATATTTTTATCCTGCGCCTGATGTATTCTTCAAGACAGTCTATCGTGCCGTCGATACCGAGACGGCTGCTGTTTATGCTCAGGTCGTAGAGACGTGAATCTCCCCAGTGACCGGAGCAGTGGTAATTGTGATAGCGTTTTCTTTTTCTGTCTTTTTTGTCTATGAATGCCTTTGCTTTTTCCTCGCTGAGATCGTATATCTCCATAACTCTCTTTACCTTTGCGTCCATATCCGCAAGGATAAAAAGCGACACCAGTCCCTTGATATCACGGAGCTTTGTTTCGGAGCAGCGTCCCACAACGACAAATGATTCACCGCTTTCAGCCTTTTTCCTGAGAAAATCAAACTGCATCTCGGCGATGTTATCCTCGATAGAGTTGCTGTAGCCTCTCACCGTTCTCGAAAATATCTTAGACTTGGGATTTTCGTTATATTTCTCTATCTCCTCCGGAGAAAGTCCTGTTTTCTCGGCTATCTCGGTGATAAGATGTCTGTCGTATATCGGTATATCGAAACGTTTTGCAAGTGCTTCCGCAATAACACGTCCGCCGCTGCCGAACTCACGTCCCACGGAAATGATAAGCTGCTGTTCCATTGTATATTCCTCCCTTACTGACCGTCCGGCAGCATAATGCCGCCATGCCGGCCGCATATCATTCTCATAGATATCTCACGAATATGTAAACCGTTGAGACCGCAAGCACCAGCACTGTCGCAGGAGCGATCTTCCGGCAGTATTTGCCCCAGCCGATAGGATAGCCGTTTTTTGCCGCTACGGACGTTCCCACAACGTTAGCCGATGCGCCTATAGGCGTTGCGCTTCCTCCGATGTCTGTTCCTATTGAGAGCGCCCACGCAAGCGTAGTGAGCTGTATGCCGGAGGTAGTTTCCGCAAGGCTCTGAATAACGGGAACCATCGTTGCCGCAAACGGGATATTGTCCACAAAAGCACTCGCTATGGCTGATACCCACAGGATTATTGTCACCATGAGCATAACGTTTCCGCCGCTTATCTTCTTGATGAAATCTGCGATGAGTTCAAGTATACCTGTTTCTTCAAGTCCGCTTACCACGATGAAAAGTCCGATAAAGAAGATGAGCGTTTTGTAATCGACCTTTTTGAGAAGCTCCGGTGCGTGCTTTCCGGAGGTGATGAGAGTCACTGCGGCGATGAAAACTCCTATTGAGGCAACCGTCAGGTGAGTGGTTGCGTGTGTCACGAGCAGAACGACCGCACAGGCGAAGATAAGGCTGCTGATGATGAAATCCCTTTTATTTGTGATAGCCTCTGAGGGCTTGGGAAATTTTGACATATCGACACTGCCGCTGCTTTCACCGACAATTTCTTTCTTAAATGAGAAATACAGAAACACTACCGATATGATAAGCGAGATGCCGGCTGCAAGACCTGTATTTGTGAGAAAATCGCCGAACGAGTATCCGAGAGATGTACCCACGATGATGTTCGGAGGATCGCCGCACATAGTAGCGCTTCCGCCTAAATTGGCGCAGAAGATCTCCGACAGTATCATTGGAACGGGATTGAATTTCAGAAGCTGTGCAAGCTCGATGGTAACCGCCGCAAGAAACATTATTACGGTAATGCTGTCAATGAACATTGAAAGCACTGCTGACATTATCATGAATGTTATGAATATCGGAATAGTCCGGCACTTCACCAGATAGGCTATCCTCATACAGAGCCAACGGAAAAATCCTGCTTTAGCCATACCCTCGACCATTATCATCATGCCGGCAATAAAGATTATCGTTGCCCAGTTGATGCCCTTGCTTTCGCTTTCAGACACCTGATACCAGAACTCTTTTTTTGTGAATCCCTCCAGAGCGAGCGTATTCCATACGGCTGAACCATTTTTCATGCAGATGCCGAAAACGACCGTGAGAGTCAATACTCCGCTGCCCAGTGTAACAAGGTGGCGTTCGATCTTATCCATTACGATCATAAGAAACATAGCCGCAAAAATTATCACGGCAAAAATTTGAGCTGCTGTCATAAAAAAACCTCCTGTGCAGCGTAGCTCCCCAAAATTTCCATACCATAGAAATTATATCACTTATCGGCAATATTTGCAAGATTTTTCCGAATTTTTACCTTTTAGGCAGAACCTGTTGTCAATATGGCAGATTTTTTGTATATTTTGCAGAGCGCAGCAGATGCTTATTCCGCAGAAAAACAGACCTCACAAGGTGCAGCCTTGCAAGGTCTGTAGTTGTTCATTCAATTTTTTCCGCTTTTGCTTCAAGCACGAGCTTTCTCACATAGATCATATCAAAGACATCTACGCTGCCGTTATTATCCATATCGCAATCCTGAGCAGACTCGTTCTTGCCGAGAAGAGCTTCAGCGCAGTATACAAGGTCTGCGAGGCTGACTTCGCCGTCATGATTGAGGTCACCGACATCGTAGACCGGCTCAGTCACTGTTGCGGAGGTCGTCGTTTCAGATGTCGTAGTGGAGGTTGTAGTGGAAGTCGTAGTCGTGGTAGAAGTCGTAGTCGTGGTAGAAGTCGTTGTTGTTGTAGAAGTCGTAGTTGTGGTAGAAGTCGTTGTCGTTGCGGAAGTTGTAGTTGTAGTTTCAGAAGAAGTGGTTTCCGAGGAGGTAGTTTCCGAGGGATCGGCTTCTGTTGTTCCGATATTTTCAAAGATAGCAGTTGTTATTTTCGGTGTGTCGGTGGTTTCTGTGCTTGTTGTCGTTGTTGTTGTCGTTGTCTCGGAGTCCGAAACTGTTGAAGTTGTTGTTGCCTCGGTAGTTGAAGCAGTCGTTGTTGATGTTGTTGTCTCCGAGGTCGAAGTTGTTGAAGTTGTTGAAGTTGTTGAAGATGTCGTTTCGGTAGTTGTTGTTGAGGATACATCACTTCTTTCGCCGCCGAGGAAATAATTCTCACGAGAGATCTCCGGATAATTCAGGACTGTGGTGTTATATTTTTCCAGCGGAGAGTGTGTATAGAGAGTAGCACGTTCGCCCAGCAGGAAATATTTATACTGCACTTCCTGACCGAGAGCGCCGTCAGTGTCATCCCATGTAAGGTCAACAATGTACCATTTGCCGTCCTCCATCTGAACGCAGTTCCAAGCGTGGCCGATATTCGTATCGGTGTCGAGGTTTCCGAAAACAGTGATACACGGGATGTTCTGCCTGTCGCAGATTATCTTGAAAGCCTCAGCATACCCCTCGCAGACAACGCCGGGCTCAACGAGAGCACCGATAGCGGAGCTTCTGAATTTAGCGTTCAGATCATAGTAAGTGAAGTTAGCTATATAATCGTGGATACTCTTGAGCTTTTCATATCTTGTTTCGCCCGTAACAGGGAAGCTGTCTAACACGACACGGAGCTTCTGACTGTACTGCTTAACTTCTTCAAGGCTTTCATATGTCTTATAATACTGCGGAATAAAGCTGAGCTGCTTTACGATGAGCGTATAGCCCGTTCCGCCCGTCATATCTATGTCGATGTTGAAATCGGCAATATTGATCTGCAGCTTTGACATATCCATCCAGAAAAGCTCGGGGCAGTCGAACATAGAGCAGTCGATACCGGCTTTGCAGTTATCAAGGAGAGCGTTTTTATATGTCTCCATATCCTCATCGGAGAAATTGCTCGGCTGACTCGTAAGGTGGATCTCGATAGGCTCTGTCATAGGAACAACGACCTCATTGACAGCAGGTTCGGCAAGGCGGTTGAAAGCATCGTAAACGGCTCTGTTGTTAGGGTCGAGAGAATCGCCGTAATTATAGGCATCCTCACTGTAGTTTATGTTTTTATTGGAAGCATCAGGTATCCTGCTTGAGAAATCTCCCCAGACAGGATTAAACAATACGATACTGCTCATGACAGCAAAAGTGGTGATTACAGCAACAGTGTGAGATAGAAATTTATTCATAATGATACCTCCCTGTAAATTTAGATCAATATCTGATATTCCCAATTCCCCATTCATTTTTTATCGGCAGGAGTGTCTGCCGTAAAATTTCTTTGTTACCATAATTATACACACGAAAAGCCCGTTTGTCAATGATTTTTGCGATTTTTGTAGGGTTGCACAATCGGCGTTATACAATTTGTATAATTCCACAAACCCTATAATTTTCGGGAAAATTTTAAGTTATTATGAACGAACAAAACAGGATTTTTGCAGAACTGATGAAATAATATTACAAAGTTAAATCATTGTAATATCAAGCAGATCTTGCACCTCCGATCAACTAAGAAAAATAAACAAATTATTTTTCCGGAAATATTCACCGAAAAACATTTCGGTTTTATGCACAATTTCAAGACGATTTTTTGTGTATTTTTTACTGTGATATATTCAGCGTATTGACAACATGAGTGAAAAAATGGTATAATGTCTCATGTGCTAAAAACAAAAAATCGGCACAAAATACAGTTCATACTATTGCTCCGCCAATTAAATTTTCAGGCACAAAGGAGCATCGCTCACAATCAATATTATAATTTCAGGGGGACAATATGTCACAGGTAAATGCAAAATGTACAAACTGCGGAAAGCTTCTGACAGTTGACAGCGAAAAGGACGCATGGATCTGCTCGCACTGCGGTACTCCGTTTATCGTAGAAAAGGCGATAAAAAAATTCAATGACGAAAACAATGAGACTCCCGCCGCACCCGAAAAGTCAACGGAAGCGATCTCTGCTGACAGTACCGGTTTCAAGGTGCAGGACGGCGTTCTCATCAAATATGAGGGAAAAAGCGAGAATGTTGTCATTCCCGAAAGCGTCACAAAAATCGGTGACAACGCTTTTGAGGGAAACGGATCTATCAAGACAGTCAAGCTCCACAATAACATTACCGTTATCGGCGGCTATGCTTTCAGAAACTGCAAAAATCTCGTGTCGATCGAGCTGCCTGACAGTCTGGTGAAGATCGGCGACTGGTGTTTCCGTGGCTGCGAAAGCCTTGAAGCTGTAGAAATTCCCGACACGGTACATATCATAGATGAATGTACCTTTGCAGAATGTATCAGCCTTAAAAAAGCTGTCATTCCGTATAAAGTAACGGAAATAAGAGCATTTGCCTTTTCGGGCTGCCGTAATCTTGAATCAGCCGATATTCCTGCTACGGTCACTATGATAGGCAAGTATGCTTTCGCCGGCTGTGAAAAGATCACCGAGGTGAATATCCCCGAGGGCGTCACACATATCGAGGAGCATCAGTTTGCAGGCTGTAAAAGCCTTGCATCAGTGACTATTCCCAAGGGCGTTAAGGTCATAGGAGAATATGCATTCAATAACTGTGTATCACTGAGATCGGTAGAGCTTCCTGCAACGGTAATGTCTGTTGACGGATTTTCAGGCTGCACCGGACTAAAAGCGATCGTACTCCCGAATCAGGTGACTTCTGTGGGAGATTTCTCCGGCTGTACCGCACTTGAGTCGATAAGGATCCCGGCATCGGTCAAGACTGTGGAGGCATCAAGCTTTGCCGGCTGTCCTAAGCTCCTAAATATAACATGGCAGAACCTTGCCGACAACATGAACCGCTTTCCGGCATATTTCGAGAAGATCTCAAACGAGCGCAAGGCTTTGAACAAGTGCGTCTACTGCGGCGGAGACTTCAAAATGCTCACAAAGGTCTGCAAGGACTGCGGAAAGAAAAAAGATTATTGATGTATCAGGAAGGGTGATCTGATATGAAAATGATCAAACTTGCAGCACTCATCACGGCTGCCGCTATGATGTCAGGCTTTACCGCCTGCGGAGATAAGGAGAGCTCCTCCAAAAACGAAAGCTCATCGCAGGTATCACAAACAGTTAATGAACCTGACGAAGATAAGAACGCTCCGACGGACAGCGGCGACAGCTCGACCTCCGATAATGACGATGATATAGAGACTACCAAATCTCCGGAGAAAGCTTCCGCTGAAAAAACAACTGCTACGGCTGACGGATACTCCGATGCATATGAGCTGGCACAAGCATATTATGATGCATATATTTCTCACGATGCCGAGGCTGTCTACGAAATGTTCGGCAAGGACGAAATAGATGCCTATACCGATCTGATAGACGGCAATGAGAATCTGAACGGCAAATCAGCCGCTGAGGTCTTCCGGAGAGCGGCAGTTATACGGGCGATAGGATCTTCTATGGACAATATCGCCGATATAATGGATCATTACGCCGATAGCTACGATGATGAATGGACGGTCATGCTCTCTGAGGATAGCCTGACTGATGTCAGCGAGGAGGATCTGAAAGACTTCAATGAAGAACTGGGTACAGACTATACCTCAGCCAAGGAGTGTCCGTATGTTTTCTACACCGATCTGACGAATGATGAATCGTTTTCGGGAAACTCCTCTGCCTTTGTTGAAAAGGACGGAAAATGGTATCTGTCATACTCCAACGCAATGGGAGCAGATCTGCTGAACTATCTTGAACTCGAATAAGGAGATCTTAATGAAATATACTCAGGGAAAATTCATTATAACAAAAAAATCCGCTGTGGGACAAAATATATACAGCTATACCATAAGCTGTCCCGAAGTTTCGTCAATTGCCGTACCGGGACAATTCGTTCACATACGTGCAGAGGGGCACACCCTGCGCAGACCGATCTCCATTTGCGGCATAGATCCCGGCAGAACGATACGCATTGTCTTTGAGATACGAGGCGAGGGAACGGCTGCCATTGCACGCCTCAACGAGGGTGATCTCATAGATATGATCGCACCTCTGGGCAAGGGTTTCACCGTGAACGATGATTTCAAAAAGGTAATTCTTGTGGGCGGAGGTATCGGCACTCCTCCGATGCTCTCCCTTGCCGAGGTATACGGTAGCCGTGCGGCTGTGATCTGCGGCTTCAGAAGCTGTAATGCGGCAATTCTCCAGGAGGATCTGAAAAAAACGGGAGCGCAGCTGATTCTCTGCACCGATGACGGTTCGGCAGGAGTGCACGGCTTTGTAACAGATCCCCTTGCCGAACTTTTGGAGAAAGAAACGCCCGATGCTGTCTACGCCTGCGGACCTATGCCCATGCTCCGCAGCGTGGCAGAACTTTGCGGCAAAAACGTTTTTTGCGAGATCTCACTTGAAGAACGTATGGCGTGCGGCATAGGAGCGTGCTTAGGCTGTGCCTGCCGTATTGACCGCAATGGTGAGGAGCATTTTGCCCACGTATGCAAGGACGGTCCCGTATTCAATGCCCGGGAGGTGATCCGGTAATGGCTGATCTTTCTGTGAATATCTGCGGCATTGATCTCAAAAATCCCGTTATCCCCGCCTCGGGAGTGTTCGGCTACGGCAGGGAATATGAGGAATTTTATCCCCTTTCGGAACTGGGAGGTATTGCCACCAAGGGCACAACACTGAATAAAAGAACGGGAAATCTCTCTCCGAGGATCGCTGAAACTCCTGGAGGTATGCTCAATTCCGTGGGACTGCAAAATCCCGGCATAGATCACTTTATTGAAACGGAGCTTCCCTATCTTCTCAAAAAGGACACGGTGATAATCGCCAATATCGCCGGTTCAACTCCGGAGGAGTGCGCTGCAGTCGCTGAGAAACTTGACTCCACAGATGTACACATGATCGAACTGAACATCTCCTGCCCTAACGTGAAGCAGGGCGGAGCAGCTTTCGGCACTGACTGCACTACGGCTTCCGAGGTGACACGCCATGTGAGAAGATCCACGAAAAAGCCTCTGATAGTGAAACTCTCTCCGAATGTAACAAGCATCACAGAGATAGCAAAGGCTGTGGAGGCTGCCGGTGCGGATGCATTATCGCTTATAAATACTCTTCTCGGTATGAGGATAGATATAGATACTATGCGGCCTGTCCTCCGCAACAATGTCGGAGGGCTCAGCGGTCCGGCAGTTTTTCCCGTGGCAGTGAGAATGGTCTGGCAGACCGCAAATGCGGTGAATATCCCCGTCATCGGTATGGGAGGCATCACCACCGGCAGAGATGCTGTCGAAATGATGATGGCAGGCGCAGCGGCTGTTCAGGTGGGAGCGGCTGTTTTCGAAGATCCGTATGCTCCCGTGAGGATAGCGGCGGAGATGAACGAATTCCTTGACAGCAGGAATATCTCCTCTGTGAGAGATATCATCGGAGCAGTAAAGCCGTGGTGATACTTGCTGTAGACTTCGGAGACGTGAGGACAGGCATTGCTGTCTGCGGAAAAAGCGAGCTGATAGCCTCTCCGGTATGCGTCATCACCGAAACAGATATGCTGAAATGTGCAGAAAAAACCGCTGCCCTTGCAAAAGAGCAGCGTGCGCAGCAGATAGTCGTAGGCTATCCGAAAAACATGAACGGGAGTGTCGGTGAGCGTGCGGAAAAATGCCGTCTTTTTGCCGATGAGCTCTCACGCCTGACCGACTGTACCGTTGAACTCTGGGACGAGCGGTGTACTACGGTCATGGCACATCAGGCTCTGAACGTCACAAACACAAGGGGAAAAAAGCGCAAGGCAGTTGTAGATCAGCTTGCGGCAGTCCTTATACTTGAAAGCTATCTCGAGTATAAGCACCGGCGTGATGCGGATACCGCTCCGAAGCTGCCATGAGGTGCAGGGCTGTGCAGGTCACATAATGACCGAGCGTATGTCCTCAAGCAGATTACCTGCCGCCCGGACAGTCTTCTCAACGTTTTTCTTCATGCTGTATTTTTTAAGCGGAGATGCGGTGCTGAAAACGTAATAGGTAAATCCTACAACGGCTCCGGCGGCAGCTCCTTTTGCGATAGTTTTGATATCCATAAAAAAGCTCCTTCCGTGAACGTCAGAAACGTTACATAACTATTTTCTGTCGTAAATTGAAATTTATTCACAGGTATAAAAATGAATATAAATATTGTTCTTGTTGAACCGCAGATCCCCCAGAATACGGGGAATATCTCCCGGACGTGCGCTGTCACGGGAGCAAAGCTGCACCTCGTAAGACCGCTCGGCTTCAAGATCAGCGACAAGCATCTGAAGCGTGCAGGTCTTGATTACTGGGATAAGCTCGATATTTTTTATTATGATGATATCGAAGAATTTTTTGAAAAAAATTCCGGCGGACAGTTTTTCTTCTTCACTACAAAGGGCGGAATAGTCCATAGCCGGGTGAGTTATCCCGATAACGCATACCTTATTTTCGGAAGAGAAGACAAAGGGCTGCCGGAGGAGCTTCTGAAAGCTCACATCGAAAGCTGTGTGCGGATACCCATGCGCAGTGAACTGCGAAGCCTTAACCTTTCAAATTCAGCGGCGATCGCAGTATATGAAGTCCTGCGTCAGTGGGATTATCCCGATCTGCAAAAAAAGGCAAACCGGCATGGCAAAATATAAAAGGAGGGATCTTCATGTCAAAGATCATGATACTTACCGATTCCTGCTGCGATCTTCCAAAGGAGAAGATCGACGAGCTGGGAATAAAGGTGCTGCCGTTTACGATGACACTCGGAGGGGAGAGCTTCCGTGAGATTTTTGATAGATCTACATATGAGGTCTACGAGATGATGAGCAAGACCGATGAGATACCCAAGCACTCCCAGTTATCGCCCATAACTTTCGAGGAGACATACAAGGAGCTTTTCGATCAGGGATATACCGATATAATCAGCGTTTCTATAAATAGTCAGGGTTCGGGAACGTACAATAATTCCATAATCGGAAAAAATGATTTTTTCGAGAACAATCCCGGTGCTGCTGAAAAAATACGCATATTCAATCTTGATTCAAAATGCTACACGATTTTTTACGGCTATCCCATAATGGAGTCCGTCAAGAGGATACGCAAGGGAGCTTCTGCCGATGAGATCGTTGCGTATCTTGAGGAATGGTTCAATGTTTCGGCGATATATGCTGTGCCGTACAACTTGAAATATGCCCGTAAATCGGGGAGGATCTCTGCTGCAAAGGCGTTTGCGGGAGAGCTTTTGGGCTTGAAGCCTATAATTGAATTCGCCGACGGAGGCACTACAACGGTCGACAAGATACGTGGAGAGAAAAATATCGTTCCAAAGCTTGTGGAATGTGTTGAGAAGCGTATGACTCCCCAGACACCCTATCTGATAGTACACGGCAGAGATGATACACTTGCCAAAGAGGTCGAAAAAGAAATGATAAAGCGAGTAGGCAGAAAGGCAGAGATGTACTCTCCCATAGGAGCGGCGGTGGCTGCAAATATCGGACCGGACATCGTTGCTGTGCTTATCAGAAGAAAAAATAAGGCAGTTGAAAATACTCCCCTATAAGGATCTGAAATTTAAGGCAGCACCATCTATATCGGTGCTGCCTTATTTATGATAATTCAATAAATGCTGTATCCGTGGTAGTGCAGTCCTTTGCCCGGAAGCCGCATTCAGTAAGCTTTTGCGCACAGCAGACCGCCTCTGCCCTGCCGCCGAACACACCGAACACAGCCGAACCGCTGCCCGTCATGCAGGCAGAAACTGCGCCGTATTCAAGCATCATCTGCCGGATAACGTTTACCTCGTCAAGACGGATAGCCTGTTCAAAGAGATTCCCGAAAAATTTATGCGCTTCTTCCGGAGCGTTTTTTAATTTTTCTGTGAGTTTTTTCACCTGCGGGTGTAACGGATCTTCAAGAGCGTCAATGCTCCTGTACGCCTCAGCAGTTGAGACTCCCTCTGTTCCTTGTGCGATGACGAGATCTCTTCCCGCATAGGAGGGCAGCCTTGTGAGCTTTTCGCCGATACCCTCCACAAGCACCGTTCCTCCCATGAAGAAAAACGGCACATCAGCACCGATTTTTTTCCCGATCGTGATAAGCTCGTTATCAGTGAGACCGGCTTTGGTAATTATGTTCAGAAGATACAGCACCGCCGCAGCATCAGTGCTTCCGCCGCCCATACCTGCCTGAGAGGGGATATTCTTTTTTATGGTTATGCTGCACCCGGACGGGATACCCGTCTCCTCAAAAAATATCTCAGCGGCTTTCCATGCGATATTTCTGCTGTCACACGGTATAGAATACGCCGGGTCCGCATCGCAGACAAGAGATATCTCATCGGCTTTAGTTACCTCCACATCATCGAAGATACCCACAGTCTGGAAAACGCTTTCAATGAGGTGATAGCCGTTCTCCAGACGGCCTGTAACGTCAAGGGCAAGATTTATTTTAGCGGCAGTTTTAATTTTCATGGGAAGCTCCTCTCAGGTCGTTTACGAACTCCTCAATGCGCTGCATAGCCTCCATGAGATGTTTCAGAGAATATGCGTATGAGATGCGGATATATCCCTCACCGCTGTCACCAAAGGCACTTCCGGGAACAACAGCGACTTTCTTTTCATAGAGGAGGCGTTCGCAGAACTCCTCGCTTGAAAGTCCGGTGCTTTTGATGCTGGGGAAAACATAGAACGCTCCCTCCGGATCAAAGCAGGTAAGACCAATGCGGTTGAACTCACTGACGAGGTATCTGCGGCGGACGTTGTACTCATCGACCATTCTGACTATCTCGGAATCACATGAATTAAGAGCCTCGACAGCGGCATTCTGGCTTATGTAGGGACTGCACATAATGCCATACTGGTGGATCTTAGCTATCTGCGAGATTATAGGTTCGGGAGCAGCAGTATATCCCAGTCTCCAGCCGGTCATGGCATATGCTTTTGAAAATCCGTTGACATATATGGTACGTTCTTTCATACCCTCCAGCTCGATAATAGAGAAATGTTTTCTTCCATATGTAAGCTCGGAGTATATCTCATCTGAGAGAACGATGATATTTGTGCTCCGGAGAAAATCGGCAACCGGTCCAAGATCCTCCTTAGTCATGATAGCTCCCGTGGGATTGTTCGGGAACGGCATGATAAGCAGCTTTGTGCGGTCGGTGACACGAGCTTTCAGGTCGTCAGCCGAGAGCTTGAATTTGTTTTCTATACGTGTGGGAACAGGTACAGCCTTGCCGCCGTGAAGCTCCACAAGGGGAGCATAACAGACGAAACACGGCTCAACAACGAGTACCTCATCGCCCGGATCGACAATTCCCCTGATAGCGAGATCAATTGCCTCAGAGCCGCCTACGGTAATGATTATCTCGTTTTCGCTGTCATATTCCACGCCGTGTTTTTTGAGAATACGGCTGCTCACAGCTTTCCTCAGCGGAGAAAGTCCCTTATTGGGGCCATAGATGATATGCTTGCGCTCAAGAACCTGTATAGCGGATTTTCTTATGACCCACGGCGTGGAGAAATCCGGCTCGCCCACGCCGAGACTTATAACGCCCTCCATAGTGCCGGCAATGTCAAAGAATTTTCGTATGCCGGAGGGCTTCATGCTCTTAACCTTTTCGGAGAGAGCTTTTTCATAATCTATCACTCAGCCCAGACCCCTTTCATCATGCTCTTCTCCGTCAATAAAAATGCCTTTTTCCTTATATTTTTTCAGAATGAAATGTGTTGCCGTTGACAGCACGCCCTCAATGGTAGAGAGGCGCTCCGAAACGAACAGTGCCACGTCTTTGAGATTACTTCCCCTGACCTCGACAGCAAGGTCATACGAGCCTGACATGAGGTTCACGCTTTCCACTTCATCATACATCATAATTGTTTTTGCGATGTCGTCAAATCCGCAGTCACGCTGTGGAGTGACTTTCAGCTCAATAGTTGCATAGACAATTGAGTTGTCGTACAGCTCATCATTGAGGATAACGCTGTACCCGCGGATAACGCCGTCTTCCTCCAGCTTTTTAATTTCAGCGGCAGCCTCCTGCTGAGTGATGCCCAGCATCTCGCCCAGTTCTGTATTGGAGATACGGGCGTTTTGTTGTAAGATCCTTATAATGTCATTCATAATATAAAAGCTCCTTTCATTCTATACTGATACTTCAGCCCTGCCGTATCAGTATATGTTTATGAAGTATGGTTTTCTTTTTTTGAAACAGCACAGCCGTGTGAAGCCTGCTGCTGCGGCGATCTCAGCTCCCTGAGCCGTACCGCTTCCGATATCCTGCGGAGTGTGAGCGTCCGAACCGACAGAGATAAGTTCTCCGCCCAGATCACGGAAAAGCTTGACATATTTCAGCGTGGGAAATGTCTCGCTGCCGCCATTACGCAGTCCCGAAGTATTTATCTCTATGCCCTTGTCCTTAGCTATAAGCTCACGGAAACTCTCGGCGATAATGTCGTCATATCGGCTGATGTCGGGAGCGTTCTCCCTCATATAGCGCAGAAAATACGTAAGATGTGCAAGGATATCGAATTTTCCCCAGCGGCACATCTCATATATCTCACGGAAGTACCTCTCACACAGGCTGTTTATCCTGTCAGAGGCGCACTCGCTGTATTTTATGAAGTAGAAATCCTCCTCGCCGGAGAGCTGGTGAAGCGAAGCAAGTACGAAGTCAAGGCGGCTGTCGGATACTATCTTTTCGGCAATATCAAGCGCCTGCAAAGGCTGCCCCATTTCAATGCCGCAGATAATGTTCATATCATCTGAGCGTTTCATCTCAGTTACGGCGGCAACAGAGCGTTCGTAATCACTGCCGAAATCGAAGTGGTCGGAGAGCACTTCGCCGGAGTAATGCTCCCGCGGATACCAGCAGTTACATTCGCAGTGATCGGTAACGGCCCACGCTGCAAGTCCGAGACTTTTTGCCTTATCCAGCATCTCAGCGGGTCCGGCATCGGAATCGAATGAGAATTTTGTATGGGTATGGCAGTCCATCAGCATATAGATCACCTCAGATACAATTATACCACATCTTCGGGAGCATTTCCACAGTTTATTATATTAAAATATAAAATTATATTGCGGATCACGTTTGGGGCTGAACTTAAATTTTTTTGCTTGACAAATTCATAAAATTATGCTATAATATTATGACATAGAAAATTATTTCTAATGATTTGAAAAAGTACGAAAAACAGAGCTTTGTCTTATTTGTATGTCGTGTATGGCGGCTCTTTTTTTGCATAATTGGAATGGAGTGATACTCATGTCAGACAAGAAATTCTATATCACCACGGCGATCGCTTATGCCTCAAAAAAGCCGCATATCGGCAATACGTATGAGATCGTCCTCACCGATGCCGTTGCCCGCTATAAGCGTATGGCAGGCTTTGACGTGTATATGCTCACAGGTACTGACGAGCACGGTCTGAAAATCGAGGAGCTTGCCCGTGAGGAAGGTATCTCTCCCAAAGAGCACGTTGATAAGGTCGTCGCTGAGATCAAAGATATTTGCAAGCTCATGAATATCTCCTATGACGGATTCATCAGAACCACCGATCAAAAGCATGAAAAGGTCGTGCAGAAGATCTTCACAAAACTGTATGAACAGGGCGATATTTATAAAAGCTCATATGAGGGACTCTACTGCACCCCCTGTGAGAGTTTCTGGACTCCCTCACAGCTTGTAGACGGCAAGTGTCCGGACTGCGGCAGAGAGGTAAAGCCTGCAAATGAGGAGGCATATTTCCTCCGGCTGTCAAAATATCAGGACTGGCTCGAAAATTATATTGAGGAGCACCCTGATTTTATCGTTCCCGAAAGCCGCCGCAAGGAGATGGTCAACAACTTCATAAAGCCCGGTCTTCAGGATCTCTGCGTATCAAGGACTACCTTCACATGGAGCATTCCCGTTGAATTCGACCCAAAGCACGTTATCTACGTGTGGATAGATGCTCTCAGCAACTATATCACCGCTATGGGATACGATCCCGACGGCTCGTCTGAGCAATTCAAAAAATACTGGCCCTGTGACTGCCATGTTATCGGAAAAGATATTATGCGTTTCCACTCGATCTACTGGCCGATAATGCTGAAAGCTCTCGGTCTGGAGATCCCCAAAAAGCTCTTTGGTCACAACTGGATACTCTTCGGCGAGGACAAAATGAGCAAATCAAGAGGAAATGTCATCTACTCCGATGACGTTGTTGAATTTCTCGGCGTTGACGCCGCAAGGTATTATCTGCTCAGCGAGATGCCCCTGAACTCAGACGGCTCTATAACATATGAGTCCCTTATCGAGCGGTACAACTCCGACCTGGCAAATACTCTCGGCAATCTCGTGAACCGTACCGTTGCGATGAGCAAGAAGTATTTCGGCGGCATCGTAAAAGCTCCCGACACTCGTGAGGATATCGACAATGAGCTTATGAATATGGCTGTTGAAACGGCTGCCGCTGTTGATAAGTGCATTGAGGAGTACCGTATGGCTGATGCCGTATCTGCGGTAATAAGCCTTGCAAGGCGTGCCAATAAATATATTGACGAAACAGCTCCGTGGGTGCTGGCAAGAGATGAAGCCTCCGCCGGAAGACTTGGCACAGTCCTGTATAATCTGCTTGAGACAATTCGTTTCTTAGGAGTGCTGTTCACTCCCATAATGCCCGAAACATCGGAAAAGATACTTGACGAGATAAATACCGGTGTACGCACTCTTGAAAGCCTTTCGGCATTCGGCGGACTTGAAACCGGTATCAGCGTAGGCGAAGCCGTTCCGCTGTTTCCGAGAATAGATCCCGAAAAATTCATGGAGGAGGCTGCCGCAAGAATGGAGCAGCACCGCAACGAAGCCTCCGGGGAGCAGAAGGAAAATATCGAGCTTGCTCCCGAAATTACTATTGACGACTTTGCGAAACTCGAAATACGTGCAGCGAGAGTTATCTCTGCCGAGCCGGTAAAAAAATCCGATAAGCTGCTCTGCCTGCAGCTTGATGACGGCATGGGCGGCAGACAGGTAGTCTCCGGCATCGCACAATACTACAAGCCGGAGGAGCTGATCGGCAAAAAAGTTCAGCTTATTGCCAATCTCAAACCCGTAAAACTCAGAGGAGTTGAAAGTTTCGGTATGATCTGTGCAGCCGACACTCCTGACGGAGTAAAGGTCATTTTCCTTGATGACAGTATACCGGAGGGCGCTAAGATCAGATAATGGATAGTGCGATCGTTTTGATGATCATGGCTGTCCTGACCGCCATTGGAACGGTTTCCCTTGCGGTGACGCTGACTATCTACAGAATAAAGCTGAAAAGCAGGCATTATACCCACGCCGCCGCAGGAGTTATCACTGATATAAAAGCCACACGTTATACAGGCAAATTTTTGTACAAAATAACCGTTGAATATGGCGATATCCGGAAATATCATGCCCACATGAAGCATATCGGCAGTGAATGTCCCTACAGTGTGGGAGATCTCCCTGAAGTGCTATATGACGAGAAAAAGCCGCACCGCTCCCATATATCGGCATGGGACGAGGAATACAAATGCGCACGAAATAACGTCTTAGCATCACTTTTTCCATATTTTATGGTGATACTTTTGGGAGTATTGAAGTTTCCCGTGATCGTTGGAGCATCTGAGAAAATTAGTAATATATGGTCAATTATTTTGGATTTTTCACTTATGCTGCTTATGTCTGTCGCAGCTGTCAGAGAAAAGCTCCGCTCCGAAAGCATCACAAAAGAAAAAAAGCGTTTAAAACCTGTGCTTATTGCAGCATTTCTGATACTTTACCTTACAGCCTGCATTATAATGATCTGTATAATAATATGATCTCCTCATGCAGCCGGTTCTGCATAAGGAGATCTATCTTTTGTTTATAGAATAAAAATTATCGTTCGATCGGATAACCATATCTGCTATATCTATATCGGCACTGCTGCATACCGATACAACAGCCTCTGAAAAATAGCGGTATATCGTCTCAGGATCATCTTCCTCGGCAATATTCATGCAGATCAGAACACGCTCAGCTCTCAGATCCATGACCGATGAGGCAGCAGGTCTCAGATCATCCGGCTTTTTGCTGTATGCGATCCATTCTCTGTCTATGGGATTTCCGGCATTGTTCATGGAAACGATCAGACACCCGCTGTCAGTTTCTGAACCTAAACAGCTCCTGAGATAAGATAAAAAATCCTTTTCACTATCGAGAATTATCGGAAGAGCTCCGTCCTCAAGAAATCTTTCCACGGCTGAGGAGATCACACTGAAAAAATCTTCCGTATTTTGTCCAATACCGTTTACATCGGCAAAACTCGTGCCGCTGAGGATATTTTCAAGACTGCCGGCACTTTTCAGCATATCATGAGCAGGAACGTTCATATTTTTTACGGGAATAACGTTATATAAAAGCATCTCCAGTATTTCGTGATCCTGTAGGCTGCTTATTCCGTTATCCAGATATTTCTCTCTCATGCGGCGTCTGTGACCGTCATGAACACCATCATTTTTCATTTGAATAACTCCCAAGAACTTACAAAATCGAATATTCAGCATCAGACCTTTGATGACATTCCCTGCTGTCATAAAACATTTCCATGAATTCCGGGTTGACATTCCGGAAAAAACGTGATATAATCAATATACAATGATTTAGGAGGAATCGCTATGAAAAAAATACTATCTTTTATGGTCTCCGCAGTAATGGGAGCTGCCTCCTTGACAGCGCTTTCAAGCAATGCAGCAGGTGAACAGGCTTCAAAAAGCGGAATGGTTATTTTTGGTGACAGCATTGCCTCCGGTTACGGGCTCAATACAGATACCGAGTATAATTACGGTCAGATCTGTGCTGATTATCTCGGCTGCAATGTAAAGAATTATGCAGTCTCCGGAGACACGAGTGAGGATATGCTGAACGTCATTGCCGGACTCAGCGATGCGGACAAGGATGTAGTCTCAGAGTCTGAGTACGTCGTTATCTCGATCGGCGGAAACGATATCATCAACTATATGTCAAAATGTCTGATAAATTTTGCCGCTAAAAAAGGCTATCTCAATGAAGGCTATACAAAGGATGATCTGCCTGAAGATCCCGGCTTGAATGAGCTTATGGAGATCGTCAACCTGGATGGTAAGGGCGGACTCTTTGAAGCCGCAAAAAGCGACACTTTTTTGGCGATGGATCTTATAAGCGAACTGAAAAAACTCGCCACTAACCTCAGATACAGCACAGATACCTATGAGGGAATTATTCCCAACATTATAATACCGAATATCGAAAAAGCAGCTTCCGAAATACGCAAGCTCAATCCTGATGCAAGAATAATCGTCCAGACCGTCTACCAACCTGTACAGATCGATCCTGATTTTGTTTCAGCGAAATACGGAACAGGTTCTGTATATGCCAGAGTGATCGGTCAGCTCAGAACGAATTTCTCAGATGTTATGAACACCTTCAGTGAAGATCTCAGAACTGTCGAGGATATTGAGATCGCTGATGTTTATTACGAGTTCACCTCTGTAGACAGCTCAGAAGCCCAGAACGCATCAAATCCGGGACACGCCAACTTTTTCACAGATATTCAGGAAAGCGGTAAAGAACGTGATCTGCACCCGAATCAAAAGGGACACCTTGCTATCGCAGCAACTATACTTAAACAGATCGGAGAGCTTCATGACGACAGCGGACTGTTGTCGCAGATCTACAAAAATCTTTCTGATAACTACAATTATCCGCACATTGCCCTTGATACGTACAAGACAGTTGCCGGAAATTTGATGTCAGGCGATCTGAATTTTGACGAAAAGGTAGATGCAAGAGATGCAAGCCTTTCATTGTATGAGTATACTGCTCTTTCAGCCGGTGAAAACTCCACGCTCTCAGCGCTGCAGGGCAAATGTGCCGACACTAACAATGATGACATGATCGACTCAAGAGATGCCTCACTGATCCTGAGCTTTTACGCCTATACATCAACAGGCGGAGCGCTTGCACCTGAAGAATATTTTGCACAAATGTAAACTTCAAAGCGGACGAGTGATCGTCCGTTTTATTTTTTTGATAAAACAAAAGTCCTCTCGATTGAGAGGGAACTTTTGATATCAATATGCCGGCATTGAAATAATTTCCCGGGTCGTCGCCGACCAAGTATCGTCTTCGCAGCAGAGCTTAACTTCCGTGTTC
>CANQJO010000004.1 GCA_947624255.1 uncultured Ruminococcus sp. | reverse complement strand
ATTGTACGATATTCACGATAATATTGCAGCATGATTACAAGCTTGTCCAAAACACTCAATATAGATGGTCTGCCTCCGTTTTTATGCTTATTTGTATACTCCGTTTCCAAAATTTTCAGCATTTTATCAAATGTTGCTTTGGTTACTCCGAAATATTTCTGATATTCTTTTTCTTTTAACTCTTTTATCCTTTTTTCGTTGTCCATTTTTCATCACCTGATTCTATTATACCACTTTTTTTCGCTCTTTTCAAGGTTTTAGAACAGGTCTATTCATCATCGCTCATATTCACTACCTGAGTTGCATCTCCTGAGAAATAAACGTGTTGTATTTTCAAAAATGTTACTTGTGCTTCTTCTTTGCTTGTAATAGCTGCAAGTATATCACTGTTAGATACTTTCTTCACACTTTCAAAGTACAAATCAAATCCAAGAACTACTGAATCCTCAATTCAGTCATGGCGTAAATCTTCTATGACATGAACAATGTTATCTATGAAGTCCTTAGCTTTTTTTGATGAGGCATATAATGCCACATTGTTTGATAAAAAATCCTCTGGCCTGAAAGGTAGCTTAAAACCTAAAGGCATAATAAATAAACCCTCATCTGTTATAATATCCTTTCCAAAATATGTTTTTATAAAATCAACATAGTTCAAGGCGAATCTCGCTACAAGCATAAAAATATACGGTTCAAGAGCTTCACGTAAAAATGTGTAACATTATTACGGTATTCTTCAATTAAGAGAATATTTTCTCTTACTGCTGAGAATGTTTCTTTTTTGATACCCTACTTAACATAAGTAAAAGCAATGTAACAAATTGGAAAAACGGGACCATGGCAAACGGGGAGGTTCTGGTTCGCTTATCAGAACTTTTAGATGTTTCTACGGATTTTCTCTTAAAAGGTGATAAAGCAGGGCATATAAAAACAGATAATAGTGTACGTACAGGTGATATGACAAACAGTAAGATTGTAACAGGTTACAAAAATCACTACATAGTAAATGATGCTATTTCAACAGAAACAATGTATTCAGGAATTTTCAACCGCCTTGACAGTTTATCTGAAGCGCAATGTTATCGTGCCATTGCGGATATAATAGAACTACTCGATGAAAAATATCGAGCCAAATAATTATACGATTTGTATAAATAAAAATATGGCAACAGGTTGCTATATTGCTATATTGTTTTTTTAACGTTATCACCAATAAATTATGATTATGTTTTTAAGGATTACACATTGATTAAACCCCATAAAATAGCCGTTTAATACTTATTTTCTAAACGTTTAAACACTTTCTAAACGGTTCAAAACACTATAAGCAAATAAGCGTAGAGTTTACGGAAATTTCCATAAATTCTACGCTTTTCTTTTGGCAGCTTAATTTATTTAATTATTTGTTTTCTCACTTTTTCACACTTGATTATCGCCTGTTTTTCGGCGATTTTCAGCTTTTTCAAGTCTTTTCTCACCTTTTATCGGTTTTTTACATTTTTTCTATTTTGCTTGTCAATTCACAGCAAGTGCATAATTTAAGCCTTGACTTAACTGCTTCACTATCGTTGATATTTCTATCAACCTTGTTCTTTTAACAATTAAATCAAGGCTTTTTCTTTGCCTACTAAAATTTTACACATGGGTGTTGCCTTAAATCTATGCATTTAATGGACTGCTCTCACTTAACTGAATATTACATTTTTATGCGTAAAAGAAAAGTGGTTGTATTCCGAATCATCGGGATACAACCATTCTTTTCCATCAGCATATTGGCGGAAAGAGAGGGATTCGAACCCTCGATACGCTATTAACGTATACACGAGTTCCAGTCGTGCGCCTTAGACCAGCTCAGCCATCTTTCCACAGATAGTCCGTATAGAAGCTGTACGGACATTTTTCTGGTGCGAGTAATGGGACTTGAACCCATACGTCTATCGACACACGCCCCTCAAACGTGCCTGTCTGCCTATTCCAGCACACTCGCAAATCAGCGGTAACTTCTCAAAAATAACCGCAATACATATTATACACCGTATGCCGGAAAAAGTCAAGGAAATATTTATTACAATATGGTTACAAAACGATCCTCAAAAATCCTATAGATTAACCTATGGATTTTTGAGTATCAGTATCAGGAATAAGAATATGCTTAATTTTCAGAATGGAGTTGTATCATACATTTTTCTCAGCTTTTCGATAGCTTTTTTCTCCAGACGTGATACATATGATCGAGAGATACCGAGCTTTTTTGCAGTCTCATTCTGAGTATGAGGAGTACGTCCGTATAAACCGTAGCGATAGATAATTATCTCAAGCTCACGGTCATCAAGGCATTTTCCGAGGAAGCGGTAAAGCTGGCGTGAGCGTATGAGCATATCTACCTGCTCGTGGATATCAACGCCGTCATCAATAAGATCCATAAGAGTAAGTGCGTTTCCGTCCTTGTCAGTTTCAACTGGTTCATTGATGTAGATGTCGCCGGCTGATTTTTTTGCGGCACGAAAATTCATAAGAATTTCATTTTCAATACATCTGCTTGCATAAGTGGCAAACCGAGCGCCTTTTGTGTAGTTGAAAGTAGAGACAGCTTTTATAAGTCCGATAGTTCCGATGGAAATAAGCTCATCCTGTTCAGAAGGGGAGGGGGAGTATTTTTTAACGATATGAGCAACGAGTCTGAGGTTATGTTCGATGAGCTTATTTTTAGCGGATCTGTCACCCTCCGCCATATGTTTGAAGCAATCCTCCTCTTCCTTTTTTGAAAGTGGTTTTGGAAAGACGGGATTATTCTCGACATGAAGGGCGAAAAAGAAAAGATTTCTGAGCAATTCAAGCAGCATATGCATACCTCCGTAAACAGGCTACAGAATATTATGCAGAAGAGCTTGAACAATAGACCTTCCTGAAAACTAAAGCGAAGCTTCTGTCAGAGCATTAGTTATACGGCATATCTTATTTTCCGGGATTGTTTAATACTCAAAATAAATAATTTTTTATAACAGGTAAAAAGAGATTCGGAAATAAGATAAAATAAAAAAACATCTCAATCGTATTGACGTGACAGCTTAAATATTATATAATAAAAATGTATGGAAAATTCAGAATGGAAAATGATGGGCATGAGATCTTGTCTGAAAAAACAGGAGTAGTGATAAATTGAGTATACTTGTATCAGCGTCTGTACTTAGTGCAGATATGCTTAATCTTGAGGCTGAGATCAAAAAAATGGAAGACAGCGGTGTTGATATGCTGCATTTTGACGTAATGGACGGCATATTCGTCAACAATATAACCTATGGACTGCCTGTGCTTGAGGCAGTGCGCAAAGTGACCGATATGGTGCTTGATGTGCATCTGATGATAACAGATCCGATCCGGTATGTGAAACGTTTTGCACAGGCAGGAGCTGACATTATCTCGTTTCATTCAGAAGCCGGCAGCCCTGTCTCCGAGACGATAAAGGCTGTCAGAGAATGCGGGTCAAAGCCGGCTCTTGCAATAAAACCGGCGACTCGGGCGGAAGAGGTCCGCAAATATCTGCCTGAGCTTGATATGGTTCTCGTGATGACGGTAGAGCCCGGTTTCGGAGGACAAAGCTTTATTCCCGAAACTATCCCGAAAATAAGGGATATACAAAGCATGATCGCTGAAATGGGGCTTAGCACGCATCTACAGGTAGATGGAGGAATAAATGACGTAACTGCCGGAGAGGTCAGAAATGCCGGAGCCGATATTCTTGTTTCAGGAAGCTATCTTTTCGGTGCAGAGAGTATGTCTGAAGCAGTCATTGCGCTGAAAGAGGGCAGTCTATGCTGAAAGGGAGCAGAAAAGAACGGTTTATATGGCTTGATATTATGCTTACCCTGATGACACTTGAGCTTATAGCATATTTTTATTATGGTGTGCGTGCGCTTGTTCTCGGGGGAGTTTGTCTGGTTTTCTGTACGGCGGGTGATATAATATCTGTCCGTCTTATGCATCGCAGATTCACCGCCGATGATCTTACCTGCACCTCTGATGCACTTATACTTGCATTGATGCTCCCGGCTGTTATGGATCTCAGGATAGCAGCGATCGCAGGATTGTTTGCAGTCATAATAGCGAAGAACGTGTTCGGAGGAAGATCTAACATGATCTTTTCTCCGGCAGCGGCAGCGTATGTATTCATCAGTACATCATGGGAAAAGCAGCTTCTTTCATATCCTGAGCCTCACGTAAAGACCGGGATATTCGACACACCGGAAGATCTCGTTTACTCAGCATCGCATTTTTTCAATATATCGGGAAAAATGAGCCACAATGATTTCGAGATACTTCTTGGAAATTTCAGCGGTCCATGCGGAGCGGTAAGCATTCTGCTGCTTGTCGTTGCAGCGGTTATCCTGCTCCTGAGAAGAGATATCTCGGGCGGTGCATTCACGGGTGTAATATCAGGAACTGTACTTTTTGCATTTCTTACACCGGCAGCATATTCACGGTATGATTCGGTAAGGTATACACTTGTCTGTAACATGGTGCTTTTTGCATCGGTATATATAGTAGCCGATAAAAGAATAGCTCCGGAAAGGTTTTTCTATGCATTTTTCTACGGTTTTTTTGTGGGAATTTTCTCATATGTCATCGTATTGACAACAGCCGAGGAGAATGCGATAATACCTGTATCTCTGCTGTTTACGCCCGTAGCTCTCGGACTCAGAAATCTTGAAAGAAAGATAGAGTTTGCCTACGCTGAGGATACCGATAAAGACTCGGGATCGGATGCTGAACAGCCCGACGAAGCTGATGAAAAAGCCGCCGAATATGCTCCCGTTTCGGAGGAGGTACTCACAGAGGTACACGCTGACGGAGATACCTTCATACAGGAGGAGAGTGATCCCGATGAATGACACACGTACTGTTTTTGACGGCATAACAAGGGATAATACCGTTCTTTCGGCACTTATGGTGATATCACCGGTGATAGTCTGCGGAAATACGCTGAAAAATGCCGTGGCGATGATCTATGCGTTTTCGGCGATAACGTTCTTTTCGGTCATGATATCGTCATTTGTGCCCAAGAGACTTCCGTATGCGGTAAAGATAACGATATATGCCGTGATATCATCGCTGATATATATACCGGTAAGGCTTTTGGCGCAGGAATTCTATCCCGATTCGATCAGCCGCATAGGGATATACTATCCGCTGCTTGCCGTAAACTCTCTGATAGTTTTTCAGACGGAGGCAAAATTTTTCCGCATGAAAAAACTTCGCATGACAGCCTCTCTGTTTTTCTACATTGCAGGTTTCGACATTGTGATGCTGATAACAGGCATAGTCAGAGAATTCCTCGCATACGGCACTATAAACAGCAGAATGACTGATTTTGATACGCTCATCTCCGGTCTTGCAGAACCATTCGGAGGATTCATATTTCTGGGACTATTCTGCGGGATATACCGCAGGATACGCTCTGCGGTGATGCAGAGCCGTGATATAAGGAGTGACGGAAATGTTTCTGATAAATGATTTGATAATGTTTCTTGCCGCTGATCTGGTACTTATGCAGGCTTTGGGAACGAGTACACTTTTTATTGCGGCAGGAAGTAAAAAAAATCTTGTCGGAACTGCTGTTGTGATAACAGTTTTCACTACGGCAGGCTCGGCAGCAGCTTATATCATTGATAGTCTGCTCCCGGAAAAATATTCTGTTCTCACATTGCTTTTTTATACTGTTACAGTGGGAATACTATATCTGATTCTTCTCTCTGCGCTCTATTTTATAAGCAGGGATAAATTTGAAAGATCACGCAAATATGTACACGTATCGGCATTTAACTGTGCTGTCATGGGAACGCTTTTCACTGTCAGCGGAAAAGCTGCACAGAATTCCTCAATGATGAACGTAGGCAGATACGCTCTTGCAGGATTTGAAGCAGGACTGGGATTTGTTCTTGCCGCACTGATATTAACGGCGGCATACAGGCGGCTCAGCTCTGCAAAGGTCCCGGCATCGTTCCGCGGATCACCGGCAATGCTCATATATATCGGGATCATATCAATGGCAGTTTATTCGTTAAGATAAAGAAATAGGAAAACTGCCTTAGGAGAGAATAAAATGAAACATAAAGGAAGGAAAATATACAGGACCAAGGATAAGAATTATTACGGAAAAACTCCTGCGGGAAAAGCAGTTTCCGTGGGTCTGACAATACTTCTTATCGGCGGTATCGGTGTTCTCGGCTACAGCATAGCCGAGCCGATAGTCAATTACACAAAGAGAAAGGGTGATAGTGATGTATCCGTCACCACAACGACCGAAACTCCGTCTGATGTGCAGACAACGGCTGCGATATCTCAGTCAATAACAGGGAGCTTCATAGATACCGGCAGCAATTCTTTCACGGAGTACAGGGCATTTGCACTTACAGAAGCTGATATGGCAGATTTTGATTCGCTGAAATATGCTCTTGACAGGATACCGTCAGCTCACAATTTTGAGTATGTTGAGATCCCATTGAAAGTCAGCGGCGGAAGCATATACTACAACAGCGGCGTTTTCTATGCCTCACAGTCCGGTGCGGTCAGAAGTCTTGTCACGCTTGACGATATCGTCAGTGCTGTCAGGAGTAAGGGATACAAGCCCACAGCACTGATAAGCACGTTTCGGGACAGCATACTTCCGAGAACAAATCGTGACAGCGGATACATTACTGCCGCAACTGATGAGCAGTGGATAGACAATGACGTTGAAGCAGGCGGTAAGCCGTGGACATCGCCGTATTCCGACATAGCTCTTAAATATATCTCTGACATTATAGGCGAGGCGGCCGATGCAGGATTTGAGAGGATAATATGCACTGATATGGTGTTTCCTCAATTCCGTCAGACCGATCTGGAGCTGCTTGATCCGGTGCTTTCCGAGAAAGAGCGTTATCTTGCGCTCACATCTGCTGCCAACGTATTTCACGAGCGTGCGCTTATGAGCGGAGGTTCAATGGCATTGGAGGTATCGGCATCTGATATCCTGAAAGGCAGCGATGACATAATAAAACAGCCTGAGGTACTGAATGTCAAGTCGATAATTCTGAATATAAATATTGATGAGATAAGCAGCGGAGTCTACACGGACGATACGGTCTATGAATTCAGCGGAACATCGGCTGAAAAGGTAACGAAAATGCTTGAGCTTGTCAGCGGAAAGCTGTCGGGGTTCAGCAATGTGGCAGTGCGCATTTCCGGCAGTTCGGCAGGTACAGACGAGCTCCTGAAAGCCTGTGAGGTCATCGGGGAATTCGGGTACAGCTCATATGTTATCGGCTGATGAGCAGTCTGTCCGGGATAAATGTGCAGGTCAATAAATATAACCGAAATATCGGGGAACGGAGAAAAAAATGGCAGAAAATTTCAAGGTGTCGCTTCAGAGAATAATAGATGAATTCAAGCTGGAGGTCATCTATATACACAAGGACGCCAATGAGGTCATGATAGATGAAAACGATGTAAACAGACCGGGGCTCCAGCTTATGAGCTTCTATGAATATTTCAATCCGGAGCGCATACAGATAATAGGAAAAATGGAGTTTGCCTATCTCTCAACGATCGACGAAAAGACAAGGCGTGAAAGGCTGCAGCTCCTTTTTGCCCAGAGGATACCGGCTCTCATAATCACAAGGGAGCTGCCGTATTTTGCTGAGATGCTTGAACTTGCCAAGGAGTATGAAGTACCGCTGCTCAGGAGCAAGGAGAGCACATCGAACTTTATGTCGGGACTTATTGCATTCCTTAATCTGACGCTCGCTCCGAGGATAACGAGACACGGCGTACTTATCGAGATATACGGTGAGGGAGTGTTCATCACCGGTGAAAGCGGCGTAGGTAAAAGCGAGACTGCTATTGAGCTTGTAAAAAGAGGTCACAGGCTTGTCGCAGACGATGCTGTCGAGATCAGAAAAGTCTCAAATATCAGCCTTGTGGGAAGCTCACCGGACAATATACGTCATTTTCTTGAACTTCGAGGCATAGGTATAATAAATGCAAGGAGACTTTTCGGTATCGGAGCTGTAAAGATGACCGAAAAGCTTGATCTTGTGGTCGAGCTGGAGCAGTGGAATCCCGAGAAAATATATGACAGAATGGGAGTCGATACAGAATACGTAACACTTCTTGGAGTTAAAGTGCCGTCCCTGACAATTCCCGTAAAGCCGGGACGTAATCTTGCAGTCATACTTGAAGTCGCTGCTATGAACAACAGACAGAAAAAAATGGGATATAATGCCGCACAGGAGCTTCTTAACAGGCTGGGAATGGAATCTGATTCAAAAGAGATCGTCCGGGATTATGAGGCGTTCTGAGATACAGCGGTGATCCTACATAGTAACATGGAGGTCAGCAAATGATAGACATATGTGAACTCACTTCACTTTGCGATGAGCTTGGCTGCCGGATAACTCCGAACTGCTCACTCAGTGAGTATATTACATTTCGCTTCGGAGGTCCATGCAGTGCGCTCATTAGCATAAATTCGGCAGAGTCGGCTGCACGGCTCATCAGATACCTTAAAGATCATGAAATAAGATATGAGATAATCGGCAGGGGGAGCAATATCATAGCCTGTGATGAGGGATTTGACGGCATTATCCTTATGTTCGGGAGTGATTTTGCACGCATTGAAAGACACGGAGATATGCTTATCTGTCAGGCAGGAGCACTTCTTGCCTCGGCTTGTGTCCATGCACAGCAGGAGTCGCTTTCGGGAATGGAAAATCTTTTCGGAATTCCCGGAACAGTCGGCGGTGCGGTCTGTATGAATGCCGGAGCTTACGGCAGCGAGATGAAAGATATCGTCGTTTCAGCGGATTATATAGATGATGAGTGCAATATCCGCACATTTACAAATGAGGAAATGGCTCTCTCGTACCGTCACAGCATCTTCACGGATAAGCACTATGTAATAACATCTGTTACGATGAAGCTTGTTCAGGGAGATCCTGACGAGATACGCAGGGCTATGAATGAATGTATGTCCAAGAGGAGCGCAAAGCAGCCTCTTGATTTTCCCAGTGCAGGAAGTACGTTCAAACGTCCGCAGGGCAGCTATGCCTCGCTGTTGATAGAGCAGTGCGGACTTAAGGGAATGACCTGCGGCGGAGCAATGGTCAGCGAAAAGCACAGCGGATTCATCATCAACAAGGGATTTGCCACCTGTGCCGATGTTCTTGAACTTTGCGGCAGGATACAGCAGATAGTCAGGGAGAAGACCGGATATGAGCTTGAACTTGAACCGGTCATACTGAAATAATATCCGGAGGTTACTTATGCAGCTATTGATCGTTACCGGAATGTCGGGTTCCGGAAAATCATGTGTTATGGACGTTATGGAGGACATAGGCTATTACTGTATCGACAACATTCCGCCGGAGCTTATTTCAAGATTTGTTGATCTCTGCCGTCAGTCCGAAAGCGTCATAAACAAGATCGCCGTTGCCGTCGATATCAGGACAGGGGATATGTTTGCTGAAATATACCGCTCGTGGCAGCTTCTGAGGAGTGAGTCTGATGTAAATGTCAAGGTGCTGTTTATCGAGGCAAGCGACGAAGTCCTGATAAAGCGTTATAAGGAGACACGGCGCAAGCATCCTCTTGATGAAAAATTCAACGGAAATATGCATGAGGCGATCAAATACGAATGGCAGCAGTTATCGCAGCTTCGTGAGATAGCTGACTACTACATAGAGACCTCCAATCTTACGGTATCACAGCTTAAAGAGAATGTGAGATCGCTTTTCCTTGACAAAAGCTCTGATTCAATGGTGATAAAGGTGATGTCCTTCGGCTTCAAATACGGAGTTTCTACCGAATCCGACCTTGTTTTTGACGTGAGGTGCCTGCCAAATCCCTTTTATGTTGAGGAGCTGCGCAGTCATACGGGATGTGAGAGCTGTGTAAGAGATTATGTGATGAGTTTCAAAGAATCACAGGAGCTTTTTGCAAAGATCACCGATCTGATAGATTATCTCATTCCGCTGTATGTACGTGAGGGGAAGAGTCAGCTCGTCATAGCCTTTGGCTGCACCGGAGGCAAGCATCGCTCTATTGCATTTGCAGAGATGATGGCGAAAAATCTTGCAGAAAAGGAATACCGTGTTCAGAAGTATCACCGTGATATAACAAAGGACAGGAAGTTCTGATACCGATCCGCTGTCGGTATCGGGAGCATAACGGGAGTTGATACAGATGTCGTTTTCAAATAAGGTAAGGCAGGAGATATGCCGCTCCATAAATGATAAAGACAAGCGATTTGCCTGTCTGTACGGAATGCTCCTGTTCTGCCGGACACTCTCGCCTGAGCATATATGCTTTCAGAGTGAGAGTGCCGTATCAGCGAAGGTCTTCTCGGGACTTTTCAGCAGCATTTTCAGAGTAAAGCCGGAGTGTCAGAATTCGGTCAGACGCAGCGGAACGGTCATGTATACCTATGAAATAAGGGACAGCCGTCTGACAGAGGAGATATTCCAAAAATACAGATTAGGGAAAGACGTAAGGACTATAGATCCCGAGATCGTTGCAACGAACAGTCTCGGAGTTTTTACAGCCGGCGTCTTTCTTGCGTGCGGAAGCGTGAATGATCCCGAAAAGGAATATCATCTTGAATTTGCCGTGCCGCAGGAGCAGCTTGCATCAGAGCTTGCACTTCTTTTAAAAGATATCGGCGTAACGGTAGGCAGAGTTATCCGCCGCGGGCAGCACATCATCTATATAAAGGGCAGTGAGTCTATAGAGGATACGCTTACCTTCATGGGAGCGCAGCAATGCACACTTGATCTGATGAATGTGAAAATATATAAGGATGTCCGCAATAAAGCCAATCGTATCGCAAACTGTGATGCGGCAAATATAGACAAGGTCGTCAACGCAGCGATGCGCCAGATCGAGGATATACGGCTGATTGAGGGTGCAGGAGCGTTTGAAACTCTGAGCGATGATCTTAAAGAGGTGGCAATGCTGAGACTTGAAAACAGAGATATGAGCCTGCAGGAAATCGGTGAAAGTCTCTCCGAGCCTATAAGCCGTTCCGGAGTAAGCCATCGTTTCAAGCGTATCGCAAGGATAGCAGAGGGGATACGTACCGGGAGTGTGAAAAATGAGAGATGATGAGTTTGTAAATCTTCATGTTCATACCGAATACAGCCTTTTGGACGGAGTATGCCGCATTACGGAGCTTATAAAGCGTGTCAGGGAGATGGGGCAGACTGCTGTTGCAATAACAGATCACGGAAATATGTACGGCGCAGTGGAATTTTGGAATGAAGCCAAAAAAAACGGTATCAGACCGATAATCGGCTGCGAAGTCTATGCAGCGCCAAGAAGCCGTTTTGACCGTGATGCTAAAATTGATCCTTCGCCGTATCATCTTGTACTGCTTTGTGAGAATAACGAGGGTTACCGCAATCTTGTAAAGCTTGTATCTTATGCAAGCCTTGAGGGATTCTACAACCGCCCGAGGGTCGACATGGAGCTTCTGAGAAAATATCACAGCGGACTTATATGTCTTTCAGGATGCATAGCCGGCGAGATACCACGTCTTCTGCTTGACGGAGAATATGAAAAGGCAAAGCAGAAAGCTCTTGAATATGAGGAGATATTCGGCAAGGGAAACTTTTACATCGAGGTACAGAATCACGGCATAATACGTGAGATGAGGGTACTTCCGTCGCTGTACCGACTGTCCGCTGAGACAGGTATACCGCTTGCGGCAACGAACGACTGCCATTATATAACAAAGAGCGATGCAGAAATGCAGGATATCATGCTTTGCATACAGACAGGAAAAACTCTCGGTGAACCGGGAGGCATAGGCTTTGAAACAAACGAATTCTATCTTAAATCGGCAGGTGAGATGAGAGAGCTCTTTCCTGCTCACCCGGAGGCTGTCACCAACACGGTAAAGATCGCTGAACGCTGCGATGTCAGCTTTGAATTCGGCAAGATCAAGCTCCCGAAATATACGATGGAGGGCGTTGATGATAACGCTGCATTTTTACGTGAGCTTTGCCGTAATGGTCTGTATGAAAAATACGGAGATTCTCCCTCTGAGGAAACGATCTCACGTATGGAGTATGAGCTTTCTGTCATAACGAGCATGGGATATACCGATTATTATCTCATCGTGTGGGATTTCATAAAATATGCCCGTGAGCACAATATTCCCGTAGGACCGGGGAGAGGTTCGGGAGCAGGCAGCCTGTGTGCATACTGCATCGGGATAACAGGTATTGATCCCATTAAATACGATCTGCTTTTTGAGAGATTCCTTAATCCCGAAAGAGTAAGTATGCCGGATTTTGATATTGACTTCTGTATCGAGGGACGGCAGAGCGTCAAGGATTACGTTGTACGCCGCTACGGTGAGGACTGCGTTTCTGAAATAATTGCCTTTGATACTCTGAAAGCACGTGCGGCGGTGCGTGATGTGGGGCGTGTCATGGGGATATCATATAAGCTGTGCGATAAAGTAGCCAAGCTGATAGATCCTCGTGATACGATCTACAGTGCCATGAGTTCGTCTGAGGAGCTGAGTATAATGTATCGTTCGGATAGATCGGTGAGGGAGCTCCTTGACATGGCAAGGAGCATTGAGGGAATGCCTCGTCACGCCTCCACTCATGCGGCAGGAGTTGTCATATCGGCAGTACCTCTCAGTGATCTTGTACCGCTCCAAAGAAATGATGACTCTGTGGTCACGCAGTATACAATGACAGTCCTTGAATCACTGGGACTGCTGAAAATGGATTTTCTCGGACTGCGGAATCTCACAGTCATAAGAGATGCGGTAAATGAGATACACAGGTCAGCTCCCGATTTTGACATAAATAATATTCCGATAGATGATCCGGCAGTCTACGAAATGATGTCAAGGGGAGATACGTGCGGCGTATTCCAGTTTGAAAGTGATGGAATGACGAAGCGGCTGATGGAGCTTTGTCCCGAACGGCTTGAAGATCTCATAGTTATCATCTCGCTGTACCGTCCGGGACCGATGAAGTCCATTCCGGTATATATCGAAAACAAAAAGCATCCCGAAAAGGTGAAGTATAAGCATCCTCTGCTGAAACCTGTGCTTGAGTCAACATACGGCTGCATTGTCTATCAGGAGCAGGTCATGGAGATCTGCCGCCGACTTGCTGGATACTCATACGGTCATGCAGATATCGTGCGGCGTGCAATGGCAAAGAAGAAACATGACGTAATGCTGAAAGAGCGTGAGAGTTTCGTTTCGGGAGCTGCAAAAAACGGTGTTCCTGAGAATACGGCAAATGAGATATTTGACGAAATGGTGAGCTTTGCCTCATATGCGTTCAATAAATCCCATGCCGCAGCATATGCATATCTTGCGTATCAGACAGCATATCTGAAATGCCATTACTGCGGAGTATATATGTCGGCGCTTATGTCGAGCGTTATGTCAAGTACAGACAAGCTCACGGAGTATATAAACGCCTGTAAAAACTATGGCATAGATATCCACCGTCCCGATATAAACAGGAGCATGAAAGGTTTCACATATAAAAACGGCGGAATATACTTCGGTTTGCTTGCGATAAAAAATGCCGGAAGCGGTCTTGCTGACAGAATAATATCCGAAAGGCAGCATGGTGATTTCAAGAGCTTGCAGGATCTCTGCGAACGTCTTGACTGCCGTGAGCTCAATAAAAAGGCTCTGGAGAACATCATAAAGTCAGGAGCACTGGACGGTCTGGGACTTAATCGCCGTCAGATGCTTGAAAGCTATGAGATGATCCTTGACCGTGCCGGCTCGGACAGCAGGGGAGTCATGGAGGGGCAGCTTGGTCTTTTGGGAGAAACGGAGGATACGGGCATCAAAGTTCCGGATATGGAGGAATATCCGATAAAAAAGCTCCTTGCAATGGAAAAGGAGGCTGTCGGAATGTACCTCACGGGAAGCCCTCTCACGGAGTACAACTACATTGCCGCTTTGATGCACGTTTGTACAGTGCGTGAGCTGTGCGGCGGCACATTCGGCGACGGAGATACCGTCAGATTCCTTGGCGTTGTCCGGAGCAGAAAGCTCCATGTGACGAAAAAGGGAGAAAGAATGTGCTTTATGACAATTGCTGATGATACCGGTGAGATAGAAGCGATCGTATTTCCGGAGCTTTTCTCGGCAGTCGGAGGCAGTATAGCCGAAGACAGAGTAATGCTCATCAGCGGAAAGATCTCCCTTAAAGATGAAGCAGTAACAGTCATATGCGGCTCAATACTGGAGGAGTCCGGGTTTCAGCATATGGCGGAAAATATGAAACTCTGCATAAAGACTGATTCACGAGACACTGAGGCGGTCAAAAAGATATCATCACTGTGCAGGTATTTTCCCGGAATAACACCTGTATGCTTTTATTTCACGGATATCAGGAAAACAGTCATGCATCGGAGCAGGCTGTCCATATCGGTGAATGAGATCTCGTTCAGAAAAATTGTACAGGAATTCGATGCGTCTAAAATAGGGCTTGTACAATAGCGGAGACTGCGTGTTCGGGTAAAAATGCACAAAGCGCAGGAAGCTCCGGCAGGGGAGAGGTCCGGAAATTATGCGATATTCGCCGAACGGAACATTCGCACAGTAAAAAATATAACAAAGATTTTGTGCAAATTGCAGATAAAATGGGACAGACGTGAAAAAAATATGATTTCTACTTGACAAAACAGCTTCACAGTAGTAAAATAGTATGTGTGGGAATTTGTTACAGTTATGCAAATCTCCGGGATCGAAGCAGACAAGCGGAGCCGTATCGGCAGAATAAGTGCTGTCTGCATTAAGAATAGTATAATATACGCCATGTGCAGAATGGAGAATTGTTATGATAAAGAAGATCGGTGTACTGACAAGCGGAGGCGATGCTCCGGGAATGAATGCTGCCGTAAGAGCAGTTGTCAGGACGGCTCTCAGCAAGGGCATGGAGGTCTACGGTATCCGCAGAGGTTATGTGGGACTTATTAACGGCGATATAATAAAAATGGACGAAAGAAGCGTTTCAGATATCATTCACAGAGGCGGAACTATTCTCTATACCGCAAGATGCCCTGAATTCAGAACAGAAGAGGGCGTTGAGAAAGCAAGAGCAAAATGCGAAGAGCTCGGCATCGAGGGACTTGTAGTTATTGGCGGTGACGGATCGTTCCGTGGTGCTGCCGATCTTTCTTCAAAGGGAGTGCTCTGTATCGGTCTGCCGGGAACTATCGACAACGATATTGCCTGCACAGAATATACTATCGGTTATGATACGGCAATGAATACAGCTATGGAGCTTGTCGACAAGATCCGTGATACATCACAGTCTCATGACAGATGCTCCGTAGTTGAGGTAATGGGCAGAAATGCAGGATTCATTGCGGTAAATACGGGCGTTGCCTGCGGAGCTACCGATATCATCACTAAGGAAGTTCCCTATGATCTTGATGAGATCGCAAAGAAAATGCTTGAGAAAAAGGCAAAGGGCAAGCAGAATTTCGTGATCGTTGTTGCCGAGGGTATCGGTCACGCTGACGAGATCGCCAAGATAATACAGGAAAAGACACATATCGAAACAAGATCAACTGTTCTCGGACACGTTCAGAGAGGCGGTTCTCCGACAGTAAGAGACAGAGTTGTTGCTACAGAAATGGCTTACTATGCAGTTGAGCTTCTTGAGCAGGGCATCGGCAACCGTGTTGTCGGTATGCAGCAGAACAAGATCGTAGATTTCGATATACAAGAGGCTCTTGCAATGAAAAAGCCCTATGACTCCAGACTTCATCAGATAGCAGAGCAGATCGCATTCTGATAGATCTTGTTGCCGCAGGGTATGGACATTGCCGATCGTTAGTATATGTGCAGTCACCGGAAAATTCGTCCGGCGGCTGCACTTTTGAATTCATAAGACGTCTAAAAATCTGTGCCTATTATCTTCCGTGAACATTCTGTGGAGTATTTCCACGAATCTATGTGTCCGGATCTGCAAAAGTATTTCATTTCTTCTGAGCGTCCGGGGTCTTCGCAGACATCGACGATCACGAGCTTTACCTTCATTTTTTCGGGAATGATCGCTTTTATATATACACTGACATTCTGTCCGGCGTGTATATTCTCCTTTGGTTCGGCAAGTCCGGCGAGATTTGGTGCAAGCTCCACGAATATACCGTACTCTTCAACAGAGCGTACTATCCCTGAGACCGTTTCGCCTGCCTCAAACTGAGAGGCATTTTCCTCCCACGTGCCGAGCAGCTCTTTATGGCTGAGACATATCCTTGAATTTTCGTTGGATTTGACGACAGCTTTTATGTTTTGCCCTAATGCGAACCTGTCAGACGGGTGTGATATCCTCGAAACCGAGATAGCATCTATGGGGATAAGCGACGGTATGCCGCAGCCGATATCAACAAAGCAGCCGAACTGTTCAAGATGAGTCACACGTGCATCAATGACATCGCCTGAACGAAGATCATTTATGTAATTGCGGATACACTCCTCCTGTGCAGCTTTTCTCGAAAGCCGTGCAGTGAGCTTTCCGCTTTCGCCGATAGTGAGGCTGATGACTTTGAAGCATACGATCTTGTTGACTCTTGAAATAAGGGCAATATCCCGTGTTTTGCCGTCAGAGATACCGACAGCGCCGTCTTCCCGGAAAATAATACCGTCTGCGCAAGGCAGGTCGATGATAAGGTTATGTGAGCTGTCACAGACAGCAGCTCTTGCTTCAAGAATAATGCCGTTTTCCATGGCATCTGACAAGCCCTCTGCCGATGAGATATACCTTTGATTTGCAGCACTCCTGAAAAGGCTGCCCTCCGGTCTGTAATTCATAATTTATACCTCCGTTTTTCAGAGCACAGCCGGCGGTTGATGCACAAGCTGTGCCCTGATTCATTGATAGTCAATTCTATGCCGGAAAAAAGCGGTATATTCTTTGATGTGACCGGCAATATCCGTCTTTTTCAGCGTTTTTCCGTGAATATCACTGACTTTGGCGGATATTCAGCGCTCCCATGGCATTGAGCAGACCTGATACATTTTCTGATTTTTCCGAGTCACAGATGACGTATATCTGAGTATTTCTTCTGCGTGAAGGCTCGGGAATTATGTCCTCTGATGCGGGATGTTCCATAACGGCAGTAAGATAATTGCAGCTATGGACCGTAGAGACTGTAGGAATAAGCGTATAGATGCTTCCATGACGGAGCATTTCTGCTCTGTCGGAGATCTTGTTATACATAAGCCCTGTTGAATAGACATCGCCGGTGCTTTCCTTGATACGTTTCAGTGCGATCTCGGCAAGCTCAGGTGACTCAAATTCGGCTGAAACACGTAAAACCATAATATCGCTCCTTTTTTTGTCAAGTTCCATATTTTTATAGTGTGGTTTTTATTATTTTTACACAAAAGAAAAAAAATATACTGCCGAAATATTGATTTTGGAAAAACTTTAGGGTATAATAATAAAGTACGCTTTTTGCGGATAATACAGCCGGCTTTTCAGAATGATCTGTCTGCGGTCAGGAGGGGAAATAATGGATATACGTCCCGGAGATCTGCTCACAATGAAAAAGGATCACCCATGCGGTTCCAATGAGATGTATGTTATCCGGTCGGGAATGGATTTCAGGCTGAGATGCGTGAAATGCTCAAGAGAATTTATGGTCCCCAGAAACAAGATCGAGAAAAATATAAAGAATGTTAAAAGAACTGACGAAAGTCAGCGGATATAGTTTAAGGAGAAATACAGATGTTTGAAAAGCTGGCAGTAATGGAGGAAAAATACGAGGAGATAAGCAGAAAGCTCTCCGATCCGGATATCGTCAGTGATAACAAGCTCTATACGCAGCTTATGAGGGATTTCAAGAATATGACTCCGGTGATAGAGAAATTCCGTGAGTACAAAAGGGCTGAAAATTCTTTCAATGAGGCAAAAGAGCTGCTTGACGGCGGAGGTCTTGACAAAGATTTCAGAGAAATGGCTCAGGAAGAGTACGATGGATCACGTGAGGCAATGGAGAATATTTCCCAAGAGCTGAAAATTCTGCTGCTCCCCAAAGATCCCAATGACGATAAAAGTGTTATCATTGAGATCAGGAGCGGCGCAGGCGGCGAGGAGGCTTCACTCTTTGCAAATTCACTGTACCGTATGTATACGATGTATGCGGAGGCACGGGGCTGGCATCAGGAAATACTGAATTCAAGTCCTACAGAGCTTGGAGGTTTCAAGGAGATCAGTTTCTCCATTGAGGGCGAGGGAGCTTATTCACGGCTGAAATATGAAAGCGGTGTACATCGTGTACAGCGAGTTCCCGAAACTGAGTCACAGGGACGCATACACACATCAACAGTGACAGTCGCCGTCCTTGTAGAGGCGGACGAGGTGGAGCTTGAAATAAATCCCACCGATCTGAAAATAGATTATTTCCGTGCAAGCGGTGCAGGCGGTCAGCATATAAATAAAACAGAATCAGCCGTCCGCATAACGTATCTCCCCACAAATGTGGTGGTTGAGTGTCAGGACGAAAGAAGTCAGCACAAGAACAAAGACAGAGCTATGAAGATCCTCCGTTCGAGGATATATGAGGCTATGCAGGAGGAACAAAACGCTAAGATCGCTTCTGAGAGAAAGATGCAGGTCGGAACAGGCGACCGCTCTGAAAGGATCAGAACGTACAACTATCCGCAGGGACGTCTTACAGACCATAGGATCGGACTGACGATCTACAGGCTTGAGGATATCCTGAACGGAAATCTTGATGAGGTGTTTGATGCGCTTGCTACGGCAGATCAGGCTGCTAAGCTGGCGGATCAGGAATCATAAGCGTATGAAAACTGTATTGCTTGACTGTAGTGAACAACAGCTTGAAATTGCTGCTAAGATGATAAGGGACGGCTTTGTTGTGGGAATTCCTACCGAGACCGTTTACGGACTGGGAGCCGATGCTTCAAACGATGAGGCTGTGCGGGCGATATTCCGTGCGAAAGGCAGACCTGCTGATAATCCTCTTATCGTACATCTGTCAGATTTTTCCCACGCTTCGGAGTATACACACGATATTCCGGAGCTTGCTTATCGTCTTGCAGAACGCTTCTGCCCCGGACCGCTGACTATCGTATTGCCAAAAAATAACAGGATACCGTATGTCACTTCGGGAGGACTTGATACTGTCGGCATAAGAGTTCCGTCACACCCGGTAATGCACAGGCTTATTGAAATGTCAGGATGTCCTATAGCAGCCCCCTCGGCAAACAGCTCCGGATATCCAAGTCCTACCTGTGCAGAGCACGTTCTTAAAGACATGAATGGAAAGATACCTGCTGTCATCAATGGCGGACAATCAGAGCTGGGCGTAGAATCAACGGTCATAGCTGTGGAAAACGGCGATTCTGTCAGGATACTGCGCCCCGGCTGCATCACAAAGGAGATGCTTTGTGATGTGTGCAGCAATGTTGTCATTGACAGAGCGATACTCCATGAGCTTGAAGCGGGACAAAAGGCAGCATCTCCGGGAATGAAGTACAAGCATTATTCTCCACGTGCCGATGTAGTGATGATAGAATCTACAATTGAGGATTTTACCGAATATGTGAGAACTCACGCCGGTGGGAATACATATTCTCTGATATTTGACGGCGATGAGGACGGATTTCCCTTTATCCATATGACATATGGCGCAGACAGCTCTTCACAGGCGAGACTTCTTTTCAAAAGACTTCGTGAGCTTGATGATTTAGGAGCTGAGAAAGTCTACGTCAGAGCACCGTCAACAGAGGGTGTCGGACTTGCAGTATACAACCGTCTCATAAGGGCGGCAGGATTCGAGGTGATAAGGATATGAACAGCCTGCATGGCGTTATGGTAGTCGGACTGACCGGTCAGACCGGTGCCGGCAAAAGTACCGTTTCAAGAATATTTTCTGAAAACGGATACGCAGTTATAAATGCAGATCTTGTGGCACGCACGGTAGTTGAAAAAGGCTCTGAGTGCCTTGCCGAGATCGCAGATCTTTTCGGCAGCGGAGTGATCGACGATAACGGCTGCCTGAACAGAAAAAGCCTTGCATCTGTAGTTTTTAACGACAAAGCAAAGCTCGAGATGCTTGATACGATCATATATCCTTATATCACCGGTGAAATACTCCGACTTATAAAAATGTATTCTCTCAGTGGGAAAAAACTCATACTGTTAGATGCACCGACATTATTTGAGAGCAGGGCAGACGACTTCTGTGAGATAATAATTTCTGTTCTTGCAGATGCCGATATCAGGGAAAAAAGAATAATTTCACGTGACAGTCTTACTCCCGAACAGGCACAGCAGAGAATGGGCTCACAGCTTGATGATGAGTTTTACATATCTCACTCTGATTACATAATCCACAATAACGGCAGACTCGATCACGTTAATGAGATATCAAAGGAGCTTTCCGATAAAATAAAGGATTACTATCATACTAAAGCTTGCTGATCTGTAGGATAGTATATATCAATAAATTATTGAAAGGTGATAATTATGTCAGAAAAGAACAATGCTGCAAATGAGCTGAAAGAAAAGCTTTTTGTAAAGAGGAAAAACGCATTTTATAACATGACAGAGGAGGAGCTTACAGCTTGTGATGAATTCTGTGAGGACTATAAAAGCTTCATGGATCGTGCTAAAACAGAGCGTGAGGCAGCGGCAGTTTCACAGGAACTTCTCATAAATCATGGGTATTCCGAATTTAAAAAGGGAATGTCGCTCAAACCGGGAGACAAGATCTATAGCATCAACAGGAAAAAGGCTGTTCTTATGGCAGTTATCGGTACTGCTCCCATTGAAGAGGGTGTAAGGCTGTGTGCAGCTCATATAGATTCGCCAAGACTTGACCTCAAGCAGAATCCGCTGTACGAGGATAACGAAATGGCTCTTTTCAAGACTCATTACTATGGCGGCATCAAGAAATATCAGTGGACAGCAATGCCGTTGTCTCTTCACGGAGTTATTGTCAAAGCAGATGGCTCTGAGGTAAGTGTATGCGTTGGCGAGGATGATAACGATCCTGTTTTTTGTGTTTCCGATCTCCTGCCGCATCTTGCAAATGAACAGATGAAGCGTCCGCTTGCGCAAGGGATCAAGGGTGAAGAGCTCAATATTATCATTGGTTCACGTCCTTTTAACAAGGACGAGGCGAGTGAAGCTGTGAAGCTTAATATTATGAATATTCTTTTTGAGAAGTATGGTATCACCGAGCATGATTTTATTTCTGCCGAGCTGGAGGCTGTTCCGGCATTCAAGGCAAGGGATATCGGTTTTGACAGAAGCATGATAGGCTCTTACGGTCATGATGACAGAGTGTGCGCTTATACTGCCCTTATGGCTACTCTTGAATGTGAAGCTCCCAAACATACGGTAGTAACTGTTCTCACCGACAAGGAGGAGATCGGCAGCGAGGGCAATACGGGACTGTGTTCGGCATATTTGAAATATTTCATTGCGGATATTGCTGATGCTCTTGGCAGTGACGGCAGAACAGTTCTCTCAGCATCACAGTGTCTGTCGGCTGACGTTAATGCGGCATTTGATCCTACATTCCCGGAGGTAAATGAGCGCAATAATTGTGCGTACATCAACAGGGGAGTAGTCGTCACGAAGTACACAGGTTCAAGAGGAAAGTCCGGGACTTCAGATGCATCAGCAGAATTTACAGGAAAGATAAGACGTCTTCTTGATTCAAAGAATGTGATATGGCAGACCGGTGAGCTTGGCAAGGTCGATGAAGGCGGCGGCGGAACAGTAGCTGCATATATCGCAAATCTTAACGTTGATACCATTGATATGGGAGTACCGGTCCTTTCGATGCATTCTCCTTATGAGATAGTATCGAAGATAGACACATATATGGCATACAAAGCATTCGCTGCATTTATTGCTGAATAAGGCACAGTGCGCAACAAACGTGTTGCGCACTATTTTTGTCTTCTGAATGATTTCCGGCAAAATCTGTCACATATTCAATGCGGACTGAATATAATGTCATTGAAATGCAGATAATGACCGTCATAATGTATGTACTGTCATGCTGATGCATTTATATCTCTGATCAAGGAGGGTTACTATGAGCGAATTTAATTATAGTCCGCACTCAGATGGAGTACCTGTCAAGGTTGAACGTGTCTTTGACAGCTGCAGCGATAAGGACTGTCTGAGCAATCTTCAGGTCACCATTAACAATGGATCGCTGCCGCCGGAGATCAACATAGTCAGAAGCAGAGCTGCAACAGTAGAAAACGTTTCCATAAATGTTGAGCCTGTGCCGTTCAACAAGGGCTTCTATTCTATTGATCTTGCATTCACATTCAGCCTTGAGATACTCGGCTATGAAAGCACACGTGCTACTCCGGTAACAATGACCGGAACAGCGTATGCTGCTAAAAACTGTATCCTCTACGGAAGCGAATCATCAGTCAGGATCTTCTCCGGCAGTGAAAATACTGAGGAGAAATCGCAGAATAATGGTGATCCGGCAAATCTTCCCTCTGCTGTTGTATCTGTTCTTGAGCCTATTGTTCTCGAAACCAAGATCGGAAAATGCTGCTGCTGTCCTGACAGCACTCCGGGAAATGAGTCTCAGAGGAGTATCTATGTCACTCTCGGACTTTTCTCCGTTGTTGAGCTTACACGTCCCGTAACGGTAATGGTACCCACGATGGATTATACTATCCCACGTAAGGAATGCTGCAATGATTCAGATTCACCATGTGAAGTGTTTGAAAAGCTGAAATTCCCCGAGGAGGAGTTCTCTCCGCTGTCACTCACGGGCAGCAATGAAGAATGTGAAGAGCTGAATGAAGATCTCGGCTGATCTGCAAAAATAACGGAGCCGGTCTCATGAAGCATTGCAAAAGAAAAAGGATCAACAGGCGTGCTGCCATAGGAGCGTCTATATTTGCTGTAATTTTGATACTTCTCGTAATTGCTGTTATAAAAACTGACAAGGCTGTTCATCCCGTAGCGGCAATGCAGGCTGAGCATTTTGCCGGTTCATCAGCAAACCGGATCATAAGTGAAGCGGTTGTTGAATATATTGAAGACAACCGCTTTACATACGGCGATTTTGCAGCTGTTCTGTACGACGAGGACGGAAATACCGTTTCTGTCGAAGCACTTCCATACAACATAAACAAGGCACAATCCGAGCTTACTATTCTTATCAACAAACGTTTGAACGGATCGAGCGAATGCAGCACCTCCATTCCTTTAGGATCACTTACCGGATCGTATATGCTTGCCGGAAAAGGACCTCATATAAAGCTGAGAGTTTGTCCCGTAGGAAACGCAAGCGTTTCTTTGAAAAGCGATTTTTCCTCTGCGGGAGTAAATCAGACCTGCCACAGAATATATGCTGTCATCACAGCAGAAATGAGATCATCAGTACCGCTGTATTCCTTTGACACGAAGGTATCGTTTGAGTTCTTGCTTGCTGAAAGCATAATAGTGGGAGAAGTTCCGGAAATAAGCCGTTATGCATGGAACGATATGTGATTTTTATGCAGCACCGCACAAAGCAGTTATACTAATTTCATTCTAAAAAACGTGCAGTCTATTCGTTACATCAGGTTTTAGAATGAAATTAGTATAACTGCTTTGTGCGGTGTTTCATCAGGAGATCAAGGAGACAGGATATCTTTTTATAAAAAGAAGAGCGGAGTTGCCGCTCTTCTATAAATTATTCTACTGTAACGCTCTTGGCGAGATTTCTCGGCTTGTCAACATCATATCCCTTAGCAACAGATACATAATATCCCATAAGCTGGAGCGGGATAACCGAAAGACTTCCTGCAAAATGAGGATCAGTCTGTGGGATATACACTGTGAAATCGGCTGTATCCTCCATACTGTAGTTGCCATAAGTAGTAAGTCCCATAAGAGATGCGCCTCTGCTCTTTACCTCAACCATATTGCTGACAGTTTTTTCGTAGAGATCCTGCTGTGTGACAACGCTTATTACAAGAATTCCATTTTCGATCAGGCTGATAGGGCCATGCTTCAGCTCTCCGGCAGCATATGCCTCCGAGTGAATGTAGCTTATCTCCTTCATTTTGAGACTTCCCTCAAGACTTATAGCATAATCAATACCTCTGCCGATAAAGAATGCATCCTTTGCTCCGGCGAGCTTATTGGCAAACCACTGTATACGCTCTTTGTCTTCAAGTATCTTTTCTATTTTATCGGGGATAGTATACAACTCCTCAATAAGTTCGGCACACTTTTCACTTGTCATTTCTCCTCTGGCGACTGCAAACTGGATTGCAAGGAGATATCCGGCAATAAGCTGGGTGCTGTATGCCTTTGTTGTGGCAACAGAGATCTCCGGACCTGCAAGGGTATAGAATACATTGTCAGCTTCTCTTGCAATTGAAGAGCCGACTACATTCACAATGCCGAGAGTCTTTATTCCCTTAGCCTTTGCATCTCTCAGCGCAGCAAGGCTGTCGGCAGTTTCTCCGGATTGACTGATTATGATGACGAGACTATCCTTTACCAGTTTCATTTTTCTGTATCTGAATTCCGATGCAAGCTCAACACGCACAGGGATCGTTGTAAAATCCTCGATAACGTACTGAACTGCCATGCCCACGTGATAAGCTGAACCGCAGGCAACAATATAGATCTGGCTGATCTTCTGCATCTCATCATCGGAAAGACCGATACTGCTGAAATCTATAGCTCTGTCTTTTACAACAGAATTTATCGTATCACGGACTACCTTGGGCTGTTCATGTATCTCTTTAAGCATAAAGTGCTCATAGCCGCCTTTTTCAGCAGCTTCGGCATCCCACTTTATCTCAGTAACTTCTTTGGAGAGCTCCTCACGGTCAATATTGTAGAAAGTCACTGCACCTTTTTCAAGCTTAGCGATCTCCATATTGCCTATGTAGTACACATTTCTTGTATATTTGAGGATAGCGGGAACATCTGACGCAACATACGTCTCGCCGTCGGCAATTCCTATTATCATGGGACTATCCTTGCGTGCAGTATATATTTCACCGGGATAATCACGGAACATTACTGCCAGAGCATATGAGCCTCTGATCCTTATCATCGCACGTGCAATTGAATCCACGGGACCAAGGGCATATTTTTTGAAATAATAATCAATGAGCTTTACAGCGACCTCAGTATCTGTCTGTGATTTGAAAGTATATCCGCTTTTTACAAGCTTTTCACGAAGCTCCTGATAATTTTCAATGATACCGTTATGTACGGCAATAACAGATTCATCATCACTTGCATGAGGATGCGCATTAAGCGTTGAAGGCTCGCCGTGAGTTGCCCATCTCGTATGACCGATACCACAAGTTCCTTTTACCGCAGCGCCGCAATTGGTCATCTCGGAAAGAACTCTGAGTTTTCCCTTTGCTTTTACGATCTCAGTATCGCCCTCGCCGTCACGGACAGCTATACCGGCAGAATCATACCCTCTGTATTCGAGCTTTGAAAGACCATCCAGAAGTATGGGAGCAGCCTGTTGAACGCCGGTAAAACCTACTATTCCACACATATTGTTTCCTCCATATATAATTGTCAGAACGATTCTGCTCTTTTTTAGGCAGCATATCTGATGCTTTTTTGTACGATCAATGTGTATTGCTGCCCGAATATACTCCCCATAAGCAGTATTCACATCAAAGCGGAGTATAATAACATTATACACTACATGATATCTATTTGTCAACTGTAAATATTTTTAATTTCAGCTTTTCAAGCTAATTGCATAAAAAACTTTACACAAAGCCTCTTATATAGGAAATTTTGTGTTATTTTTTCTGTAAAGGAGTTTTTTTGACTTCTTTATAAAGGTATGAATCTCTGCTGACTTCAAGCCTGAAACTGTCGTTCTTCTGATAATCAGCAGCATTTTGTTTTTTATGCACCGTTTTGAGCTTTGAGATCATCATTCCAACGATGAAAAGTGCTGCAATTATTCCTATGCCGAGGCAGATCAGAAAATCAAGCATTATACCACTCCTTACTGTAAGAGAAATGACAACCCGTACAGAACAGCCGTAACTATAGCAGTTATAAGTGCGAACCACATCGATGCAGCTTTCATATCTACGGGGAGATCTCCGACAAATTTGCCTGTCTGACCGTTCATTGCAAAAGTATATTTCTCACCGTTCCATGTTGTATTGAGTATCCACACAGGATAAAGCGCATATTTAGCCTTCCCGTTATTCAGCCTGACGCTTCCGCTTTGCAGTTTCACTGCGCTGTAGCCTGTTACTGTACCGGCAAACGCAGCCTCTGTGCTTTTTTTGATTCTTGAATTTGCACGCTCGATGCTTTGTTCAGCAGAAACATCGTATCTATCGGCAAGATATCCGGCAAGATAGGCAGTCCTGAAATCTACAGCATCTTTGAAATCAAACGGCTCGATAGATTCCATAAGATCATCGTCCATTTTTTCAGAGCCGTCCACAGGCACAAGCTCAAAGGCTATTTTTCCTGCTCTGACTGCGGAATAATAGCTTGTTTCAACATAGTGATAGTTGCTGTCGCTCCATGAATTACGCTTTTCAGCCCGATAGACCATATTTGCATCGGCTTCGGCATCAAAGAGCCATACCGGAACATAAACTCCCTTTATTTCGTTGATGTGGTTTTCGCTGCTGAATTGTTTCGGAAGAAGACGCTTACCACTCAGGTGCTTTGACAAGGCAGCCTTTGCTGCATCTTTGTCGAGCTTGAACGGGATAATATAGTCAGGCTTGAGATCGCCCGAAAAGCTGCCTGTCATGACCACCGGATTGTCGCAGTAGGGACATTTCGATGCTCCTGTAGTTGAGTCGGCGATTATCTCACCGCCGCAGGACTGACAGGTATATACACGCATATCCGAGTTTTCACCCTCCTGCCATTCACCCCCGGCTTGAGTATCCCAATTCATTTCATCCTGTCCGGTATTTTGTATATCAGCAGTATAATTCTGGACTGTTTCAATATCGAAAACAGAGTCGCAATAGGGACATTTCAGCTTTTGCAGACCGCTGTCGAACTCGATCCTGCCGCCGCAGCAAGGGCACTCATATTCTATCAGACCTGCCATTTTCTTCACCTCGATATTATTACTTCCGAAACAACAGCGCTTCAGCCGTTATTTTACCTGATCCGAATCATCAAAGGGATCGCCGCATTCAGCACAGAATTTAGGAGGATTATACGGATCCTCGGGCTCCCAGCCGCACTTGTCGCACTTGTAAAGGGGAGCACCTGCGGGTTTTTGTTTACCGCATTCAGCACAGAATTTTCCCTTGTTGACAGCTCCGCATGAGCAGGTCCAACCGTCCGCAGGCTTTGGTTTACCGCATTGAGCACAGAATTTGCCTGTATTTGAAGCGCCGCATGAGCATACCCAATTTCCGGCAGGCTCGGGCCTTTGTTTGCCGCATTCAGCACAAAATTTTCCTGTATTTGTTTTTCCGCATGAGCAGGTCCATGTGTCGGCATTATTGCCGGAATTATTCTGATTCTGCTGATTCTGCTGATTCTGCTGAGCCATATTGAACAGAGCCTGCGAATTCATTCCGCCTGCCTGCTGAGCCAATCCCATTCCGAAGAATCCTGCCATAGCACCGTTTTTATTGGATGCAGCAGCCGTCATAGCCTCAGCCTGCGCTCCTACTAAGGTAGCAGCAGCATTGCCGGGATCACGGTTAAAGGTAATATCCTCAAACTTCTTGATCCTTGCCTCGTCCTCTTCTTTGATCGTGCAGGAGTTGAATGCGATGGAAACTACAGAGATGCCTCTTTTTTCCTTCCACTTGTTTGTGAGTATCTCATTAAGAGCGTCTGAAAGCTCCATTGTGTGGCCTGCGATCTCATAATACTGAACTCCGCCCTCAGCCAGCTTTGAAAAACCGGGCTGGAGTGCATTGAGGAACTCTGCTTTCAGCATACTGTCGATATTGGAGCGTGAATACTCTCTCTCGACATTTGAGCATACATTAGCGTAAAAAAGCAGCGGATCTGTTATCTTGTACGAGAATTCACCATTGCAGCGTACACCTACAGACAGATTCATTCCTATCTGCTTGTTGCAGATCATGAACGGGATAGCATTCTGCGTGCCGAATTTATTTCCCTTTATTTCCTTGGTGTTAAAATAGTATACACGCTGATCGTTGCCTGTATCTCCGCCGTAGCTTATACGCTTGCCGATCTTTTTGAACGTCTCGATGATGCTGTGTCCGAGACTGCCTGCAAAGAGGCTTGGCTCGCTCGACATATCGTATGTATATTTGCCGGGTTCAGCACAGATCTCCACGACCTGTCCCTGATCGACGATTATCATACACTGACCGTCGGCAACGGCAATACCGCTTCCGTTGCTGATGATGTTTTCACTGCCCTTTGTATTTGAGGAGTTTTTGCCTGTTCTTTTTTGTCCTTTGACGACAAGTATGTCATCAGAGAGTGAATCACAATAGAAGTATTCTTTCCATGTATCGGCAAGAGTTGAACCTGCCGCACTCAGAACCGCCTTAATAAGTCCCATAATATTTCTCCTTTCGGGAAAAGCTCCCTATAAAATAACTAACATATTCATTGTATCATACTTTTTCAAAAAATGCAATAGATAATGAGATTATTTCCAATTTTTCCATATATCCGGACAATATCCTACCGTGGCGGCAGCTCCGCAGCGCACTACCGGAGTTTTTATTATATGTTGATTTTCTAATATTTTTTCATCTCTGTCATCTGGAGTAAGGTAATCAAGCAGCGTCAGAAGCTCCTTGTCCTTTGAACTATCGTCCACGAGCTTATCCGCACCTCCCACAGAGCGGCAAATGCTGCGGAATTCTCCACGGCTCATGCCCTTATCATTCATATCAATGAACTGATATTTTATACTGCGCTCTTTGAACCACCGCTCAGCCTTTTTTGTGTCAAAGCATTTCTTTCTGCCGAAGATCTGTATATTCATATCATTCCTCCGGGACAAAAGCGATGCTCATATCTTCGGCAGGCTTTTCAAGCTCAACATCAAAGCTGACAAGATCAAGACCATTCTGGGCAAAATAAAGTCTGACAGCCGTAAACCGTGAGAACATGGGGACTGTCTTTGAGAATGAAACAGGCTTTCCACCGGTGCCGTTCCATGTGAATGTTCCGCTCGCTGTGCCCATGAGAAAAACAGTTACAGGTATCTGTGCGAGATCACCCTGATCCGAAGATGCTGTGAGAGTCATTTTATATTCTCCCGGATTTGCAAGTATAAGGGCAAAGCTGTAATTTTTACCTTTTTCGCTTTTTACACCTGTGAGATCAAGAGTTAATTTTTTGTCCACATCGTAGAATGTAACGGGAGCATCGTTCTCCTCAGCATCAGCAGGAAGATTTATGATCTCCACAGTATCTTCTGTTCCGGCAAGGCGTTTCAAAGCATTTGTTTTCAGCAGGAATGAGCATATATTTCCGGCATTTCGCTGAAGCTCTGCCCGTGTAAGCGTGCCGTTTTTCAGAGACTCTGCCGTTGTATCATCGTTGGAGGAGCTGTCTGCGCAAACCATGTATATGTCATTCTGTGCTTTTGCCATTGCAGAGAAATTATTTCTGTCAGGCTTGCCGCCACGCTCATTGATGTTTGCCCACCAGTCGGTCATGGTAAAGCCGCTGAAGCCCCATTCCTCACGGAGTATTATCGTGTTAAGATCAAAGTTTCCTGCCGTCCACAATCCGTTGACCGATCCGTATGTAGTCATTACTGAATCTGCATCACCCTCACGGACTGCTATTTCAAATCCCTTGAGGTATATCTCACGGAGCGCACGCTCTGACACTGCCGAATCAATAAAATGCCTGTTTGTCTCCTGATTATTTCCGCAGAAATGCTTTATCGTTCCCGTAACTCCGGAGCTGTGCAGTCCTTGCAGCTCAGCGGCAGCCATTTTTCCTGTGAGATACGGATCTTCCGAAAAATATTCAAAGTTGCGTCCGTTGAGAGGGTGACGGTGTATGTTCATTCCCGGACCGAGAAGGCAATCCACCTTATTGGCAGCCATTTCCATTCCCAGCAGGCTGAAAAGCTCTTTTATGAGACTTTTATTGAATGTTGAGGCTATCATTGTTCCGTTCGGCAGGCTGAATGCCTTTGTGCCGCAGTCAAGTCTCATTCCCGAAGGTCCATCGGAACAGCACGCAGCAGGTATGCCGTATGATACAAGAGCATCGGTAACTCCGCCAAAAGCAGAGGCTGTTCCTGCCGTTACTCTCGGACTTCCCATACCCTCTCCACGAATAATGCAGGCAAGATCGTCATCACTGAGCTGAGCGATAAAATCAGTGAGGTCATTTTTCCCTTCAAGAACATCGACCAGCTTTATGCCCTTGTCGCCGGTGAAAGGGATCTCTTTCGGCAGGCGGTCGATCCTGCGCTGTGCCTCATTTTCTTCGCTGAGCGGAACATCTTCCATAACGGCACATAATTTTCCGTCTGTTGACTCAGCTTTCATTCTTTTGAACGGTATCACAGGTGCCATTGCCTGAATGCACTCTTTGACAACGATAGTCTCGGGTATATTTATCGTACAATAAAGAGCCGCACTGCGGACATCAGATCCGGCATAAAAATTATAATCTCCCGCTTCAAGAACCAAGCAGAAACGATGTCCGGTAACTCCGGAATCATCATATGAGGCAGCATTTGCAAGATCTACAGAAACAGAGATCTCCTGAGATCCGCCGGGTGCAAGCTCGTTTGTTTTTTCAAAGCCGCATAAAACTCTTGCAGCCTTGCCGAGCCTGCCCTGAGGAGCTTCACAGTATACCTGCAATACCTCCTTGCCGGAGAAGTTACCCGTATTTGTAACATTACATTTTACAATAACGCCGTTTTCTGTGCGCTCATTCGGAAGGAAATCAATGCAGAAACCGGTGTAGGAGAGTCCGAAGCCGAAGGGGTATCGCACTCTGTCCTTTGCAAAGGTCTCAAACCAGCGATAACCAACGAATATGTCTTCACTGTAAAAGTTGCGCTCCTTATCTCCGAAATAATTATGAGACGGATAATCTTCTGCTTTCATGGCAATGGTATCGGGGAGCTTTCCGGACGGGCTGATTTTTCCCGTGAGAACATCAGCCGTTCCGGTTCCGCCTGTCATACCGCCCTGCCATACATACAGTATGGAATCAGGCTGACTGCTGTCAATAAACTCCATATCAATAAGTCCGCCCACGTTAAGCAGGACTACCACTTTTTCAAAATATTTTCTGACCTTTGTCAGCATATCCTGCTCTGTCGCTGTGAGTAGATAAGAGCCTTCTTCAATTCGGGAATCCTGCTCTTCTCCGGCAGTTCTGCCGATAATTACTATTGCTGTTGAGCCGGTTCCGGCAGCCTTCAAGACTGTTTCATCATCAAGAGGCATCTCCTTCTGTGACCACGGCTCACTGCCCCAGCCGCCTCCGAGGTCATAGGGATTTTCATCGTCCCATTTGCGGTAGATATCAAGGAGCTCCTCGTTGACTTTCACACCGGCATCAAGAAGACCGTCAAGAATACCTGTGACCTTTGATACATTCACCATTCCGCCTGAGCCTGTACCGCTTTTATAATAGTGAAGCTGTATTCTTCCGAAAACCGAAACACATTCTCCTTTTTTCAACGGGAGTGCATCGTTTTCATTTTTCAGCATAACGACTCCTTCTGCAACAGCAGCAGCAGCTGTTTCAAGATATTTTTTCCGGTCAAGTATACGTTTCATAACAATTCCTCATTTCTGCTCGTCATTTTTACCTACTAACGTTCAGGGAACAGTATTAGTATTACAGATAATTATAACATTTTTTTCAGAGAATTTCAAGTATTCTGCACAAATTGTATGTATCAAGTAAAAGTAGGCAAGGTAAATCAGTGCTTTTCCCGATTCGCCTTGCCTACATTTGCTTGACACATACCTGCCTTGCTTTTCGCTTGACAAATACATTATAGCATGATATAATATCTTCGTAGGGATAAACTACAATTTTTAAGAAAGGGGGATTTACCATGGATGTACTGTTCTGGGCGATCGCTTTCGTGACCTTTGTGGTGATCGAGATATGCACCATTCAGCTCGTTTCTATCTGGTTCGCTGCCGGAGCACTCGTTACGCTGCTGATAACATATTTCGTCCAAATGCATATTCTCACTCAGCTCGGAATTTTCATCGTTGCTACCGGAATTTTCCTTACAGTGACATTCCCATATATGAGCAGGCTCCGCCATAAGCCTCATGTCTCCACAAATTCGGAGCTTGATGTGGGAAAAACTGCCGAGGTCATTGAAGAGATCAACACTGACAAGGGAACAGGGCGTGCCAGACTAAATGGGGTTGATTGGTGTGCCGTTCCCGAAAATCCGGATGATGTTATCCCGGAGGGAAGTATCGTCACAGTTGTCAATGTCCGAGGGACAAAGCTTACAGTTGTGCTGAAAAGCGAACCGATACACGTCTGAAACACTGAACCATTCTATAGTAAACGATGTGAATTTTTGTTTTTCTGACACGCCGTATCTGTATAGATAAGGCTCGCTTGTATGAATTTTTTATGACGTTTACTATGATCCTTGAACGGAGGTATTTTATGGAATCCGGTATGGTAGGCAAAATACTTGGTTTTATAATTGCAGTGGTCATCATTTTCCTGCTCTAACTTTTGAACGGAGGTATATTTATGAATTTTGACACAATACTTGGTTTTATAATTGCGGCAGTCATCATTTTTCTGCTGTATGTTTTTATACGCAGCTTTAGGATCGTTCCGCAGGCGCACGTTTTCGTTATCGAATATCTTGGATCATTCCACAGCGAATGGCAGACAGGTCTTCATATCCTCATACCATTTTTCTTCCGCATCGCCGGAAAAGTCTCAATGAAGGAGAAAGTCGTTGACTTCAAGCCTCAGCCTGTTATCACTAAGGATAACGTTACTATGCAGATAGATACGGTCGTATTCTATCAGGTAACTGATGCAAAACAGTTTATCTACGGCGTTGAGAGGCCTCTCGCCGCTATTGAAAATCTCTCAGCTACAACGCTGCGTAATATCATCGGCGAAATGGAGCTGGATGCAACGCTCACTTCACGTGATGTCATCAACACAAAGATCACATCTATCCTCGATCAGGCTACTGACCGCTGGGGAATCAAGGTAAACCGTGTAGAGCTTAAAAACATACTGCCGCCGAGAGAGATACAGGATGCCATGGAAAAACAGATGAAGGCTGAGCGTGAACGCCGTGAAAAGATTCTTCAGGCTGAAGGTGACAAGAAATCACAGATACTCGTGGCAGAAGGTGAAAAGGAGTCTCAGATACTCCGTGCGCAGGCTAAAAAAGAGGCTCAGATACTTGAAGCCGAGGCTGAAAAGCAGGCTCTTATACTCAGAGCTGATGCTGTCAAAGAGCAGAAAATACTTGAGGCAGAGGGTGAAGCACGTGCTATTGAGATGGTACAGCAGGCTCTTGCTGACAGTATCGTAAAGCTGAATAATGCCAATCCAAACGAGAGAGTTATACAGCTTAAGTCTCTCGAATCCTTTGCCAAAGCTGCCGACGGTAAGGCTACCAAGATCATCATTCCCAGTGAGATACAGGGACTTGCAGGTCTTGCCGCCGGTCTGAAAGGTGTTATGGAGCAGGATACTCCACGTCAGTAATTACTATTCCCCTCCCGATCTGCGGAGGGGAAATTTTTTTAAAATTATTTGCCGCAAGATGCGAATTCGACTCACCGGAGTCAAAGTCGGGAACAAGCAAGCAGTACAGAACTTCAACCCGAAATATTGAAAATCTTTGTTGAATATCACCTTTGACATCAAAAAGAATTTTTGCTATAATATTCATGTAATAGTATTATAGCACTGACACACGTTGTATTCTAAGGAATACGTAAATCTGATCACGGAATGCTATCCGCAGATGATGTATCCCTGAGAGTACGGCGTTTTTTGTGCGGAAACGGAGAAAATTATGCCATGAAACAAATTTGAAAGAATGATGTTCGCTTTGATGACTGTGACCGTGACAGTACACGCTTATGTGTTTTATAGTCTGTACGTTGTCAACGGTTCTACTCTGATGAGCGTGACGGGTGAAAACAGCGTACTCGGCGCAGTAGACGCTATGGGCGGTGTATATATGCTTGGAAGAAATCTGCCGATCTGGGCAGTCGTAATGATCGAGTTTATCCTTGCATATACCCTTGAAATTACAGTCGGAAGCCCTATGTCCTTCAGGCTTGCCTGCAAGGTCTTTGATCCGAGAGAGACACACCCTGTACTCTTTGAAACTGCTATCATCTGTGCAACTGTCGGCATCATGTGTCCTGCAATGAGCTTACTTGCGGCTTTTCTATACTATCCTTATTATGCAGGCTTCAATGGATTTACACTCCTTGCAAACTGGATCAAGCTCGTATGTTACAATTTCCCGTTCGCATTTTTCTCACAGCTTTTCTTTATTCAGCCGCTGATCAGAACGTGTTTCAAGGTCGTATTCAGAAGAAATGCCGAAACAGTACAGCTTGTAAAAGCGTGATTTTTGTGCAAAAACACCTTTGCTTTTCACCTTAAAATGTGATATAATATAATCAGATAACGTGTAGCAATTACTGCGTAAGTCCGGTTACTTGCTGCACGTTCTTTATTTTTTTCGAGGTGATACTTATGTACAACGTAGGTGATATGGTGATGTACGGAGCGTTCGGGATATGTAAGATAACGGCGATAGAAAAGCGTGATTTTACGGGAGAAGAGCAGGAATATTACATTCTCAGGCATATAAACTATGATAAAAATATTTTCTATGTTCCTACCGGCAGCGAAGAGGCTCTCAGTAAGATCCACAGGATATGCTCAAAGGCTGAGGTCGATGAGCTGATATCTCAGATGAATTCCGAGGGACTTATATGGATAGACAACGATATCAAGCGTAAGGAAGAATACAGCCGGATCATAAAAGATGCCGATAAGCATGAGATCATACGACTTATCAAAACGCTGTACCTTCGACGTAAGGAGCTTGCCGAAAGCAAAAAGAAGCTGCGTTCTGCGGACGAGAATTATCTTAGTCTTGCAGAAAATATGCTCTTTGAGGAATTTGCTTTTGCACTTAACATTGACAGAAGCGAGGTCGTTGAATATATCGAAAAGCATATCGCCTGAAATTTGAGAAAAATATATTAACTGATACAATTTCATATCATCAAAACAGCGTGTGGCGTAAGCATAAATCCGGCTTTCAGTCTCACGCTGTATTTTTTAGGAGGATCTCTATGGAACAAACAGCAAATCAATTCTTAGGCAGTGAGCCTGTCGGCAAACTGATGAAGAGGTACGCCGTGCCGTGCATCATTTCTCTGCTTGTCGGCGCACTTTATAACATTGTAGACCAGATATTCATTGCAAATGCAAGCTATCTCGGCTCTTACGGAAACGCCGCTAATACGGTGATTTTTCCGCTGACTGTCATTGCTCTTGCGATCGCCGTTATGATCGGTGACGGCTGCTGCGCTTTTGTCAGCTTGAGCCTCGGAAAGGGCGAACCCGATAAAGCTAAAAAAGTGTGGGAAATTCCGTCCTTATGACGATTATAAGCAGCATTATCCTTTGTGCTGTGTACCTGCTTTTCAGCAACGCTATTATTGCCCTGTTCGGCGGTACGGTCAATGAGGAAACTTTCCGTCACTCAAAAGAATATTTCTTCTATATCTCACTCGGTATCCCGGTCTATATGTTCGGTCAGGCTATGAATCCTGTTATCCGTGCGGACGGAAGTCCCAAATTCGCCATGATATCCACGCTTGCAGGTGCAATACTGAATATGATACTTGATCCGATATTCATTTTTACTTTCAGATGGGGCATGATGGGAGCGGCAGTTGCAACGGTTATCGGACAAATTGTAACGGCTGTTTTAGCTGTGTGGTATTTGTGCAATATGAAACTTGTCAAGCCCGGAAAGTCCGATTTCAAAGCGAATGGCATTATTATCCGCAAAACTGTTTTGCTCGGTATTACAAGTTTTCTGTCGCAGATCGCACTTGTTGCCGCAATGGCAGCGATCAATAATATGATACGCAAATACGGTGCAATGGACAGCATTTTCGGACAGGAGCAGTATGCCCAGATACCAATGGCAGTTGTCGGCATTGTCATGAAATTCTTCCAGATCGTTATTTCGATCGCTGTCGGAATGGCGGCAGGCTGTATTCCTATCGTAGGCTTCAATATGGGCGCAGGACTTCGCCTGAGAGTGCGTGAGCTGTTTACAAAGCTCCTGATAGCAGAAGCAACCGTTGGTGCGATCGCCCTCATCTTTGTGGAATTCTTTCCCGGTCAGCTTATCGGCATATTCGGTGCGGCAAACGAGAGCAGCTATTACACTGAATTTGCGATACGTGCTTTTCGGATATATCTGTGCATGATGATCTTCGCCTGCGTGAATAAATCCTGCTTTATCTTCCTGCAAGCTATGGGCAAGGCGGTGGAATCGACTGCACTTTCAATGGTAAGGGAGATCGTTTTCGGCGTGGGATTTGCACTAACATTGCCGTTGTTCTTTGGTCTTGACGGTGTGCTGTACTCAATGCCCGTGTCGGATATTCTGACATTTTTGGTTGCATTGTTCCTGATAATAAGAACATACAAGGAACTAAATATTATAGATCCAAAAGCAGTCAAAGATCCGATCTCTGCCGGTAATACTTATAGAAATTAGTATAATTTGAGATCAGTATTAGGCAGAAAAACAGCGGACAGCGCTTCACTTCTATGAAACGCCGTCCGCTTTCTCTATTATTCGGTTTTCTTTGTCAACAGGCTATCTGCTTTATTATGCCTCTGAATTCAGTGACGAGATCACCTCTGTGAGCAGATTTGCCGGAAGCTGTTCATATCGCAGAAAATCATAGGTAAAGCTTCCCATACCCCTTGTTGTCTGACGGAGATACATCGCAAAGTCATGCATTTCACGCATGGGAACTTCGGCCTGTATCATTGTAACGCCGTGAGAAACAGGCTCCATACCGAGAACTCTGCCCCTGCGCTTGTTGAGCTCTCCCATTATATCGCCGGTCTTGTCATCGGGAGCGGTAACTTTCAGCTCACCGATAGGCTCAAGCATGACGGGATCAGCCTGACGCATTCCCTCTTTGAAAGCGATTGATGCGGCAGTTTTGAAAGCCATTTCAGAGGAGTCTACCGGGTGATACGAACCATCTACAAGGATAGCCTTCAGACCGACCACAGGACAGCCTGCAAGAACGCCCTTTTTAATGGAATCCTCCAGACCTTTCTGAACGGCAGGGAAGTAATTTTTCGGAACAGCACCGCCGAATACTCTCTCCTCAAAAACGAGCGTATCACTGATGCATGGTTCAAATTCTATCCACACATGACCGTACTGTCCGTGACCGCCGGACTGTTTCTTGTGCTTACCCTCAACCTTTACTTTTTTGCGGATAGTCTCTCTATAGGCGATCTTCGGAACTGTGAGATCAGCATCCACGCCGAATTTTCCTTTTAGCTTTGCCGCAGCGACTTCAAGATGCTGTTCGCCAAGACCGCTGAGTATCTGCTCCTTGGTATTGTCGTCCTGAACGTAGGTGAGTGTGAGATCTTCCTCCGTAAGACGCTGTATACCTGCCGAGATTTTAGCCTCATCGCCCTGAGATCTTGCTTTGACAGCCATAGAGTAGCAGGGGTGAGGGAAGCTCATGGGAGCAAATTCCACTATCCTTGAAACATCAGAGAGCGTATCGCCGGTGTTGGCAGATATTTTTGATGCTGCAATGACCTCACCGGCATAGGCGCAGGATATCTCTGTCTGCTTTTTGCCGCAGAGCCTGTACAGCTTTCCGATCTTATCCATATTTCCGGTAGAGGAGTTCACAGCCTCACTGTTGGAGGAGAGCTTACCCGACATAACACGTATCATAGACATTTTTCCTACGAACGGATCGGCAATGGTCTTGAAAACATATGCCGAAAGGGGAGCATCGGGAGCGCACTGTATCTCAACAACCTCTTTTGCAGGATTGTACGCCTCGGCAGGATAAACTTCATTCGGAGCAGGCAGCAGCAATTCGATCTCTTTAAGCAGCATATCTACTCCTGCAAGGTCAACAGCAGAGGTACAAACAACGGGAGTTATTATTCCACGGTTCATGCCGTTATGTATACCGTCAATAAGCTCTTTTTGAGTAAAGGGTTCTCCCTCGAAAAATTTCTCCATAAGCTCGTCCGAAGTCTCAGCAACTGCCTCCGAAACGGCTGCAACAAGACCGTCGATACGATACTCCATTTTCTCGGAGATCTCGGCGGTGGGCATATCGGTTTCGACAGCGTTACCCTTTGCATCGTATTTATAAGCTTTCATTTCGATTAGGTTTACATAAGAAACGATAGAACCTCCGCTGATAATAGGAACGACAACAGGGCAGACTGTCGGACCGAAAACGGTTTTTAATTCGGTCAGGACGTTGAAGAAATTGGCGTCCTTGTCATCTATTTTTGTAACTACGAACATCTTTGATTTATTTTGCTTTACTGCCTCATCGTAGGCTTTGCGTGCGCCGACTTTCACGCCTGATTTTGCTGATACTGTTATCATGACGGTATCGGCGGCACGTATACCCTCGATCATTTCGGCTGTAAAGTCAAAGAGTCCGGGTGTGTCGAGAAGATTTATCCTATAATCGTTGTATTCAAAGGAGGCAAGAGATGTTCCGATAGAGATCTGTCTCTTAATTTCCTCGGGATCGTAATCGCAGACAGTAGTACCGTCAGCAGTTTTTCCGAGGCGATCGGAAACTCCGGCTTTAAATAGGAGAGCTTCAGCGAGAGATGTTTTTCCTGAGCCGTTATGACCGGCAAGGGCGATGTTTTTAACTTTGTTCACGTCGTATTCTTTCATAGTGTTAACTCCTCTGAAATAGATTATATTGCATAGATCCGAGACTGTCAGCACAGGCTCAATTACATTAAATATTATAAAGCAATTTTGAATAAATTGCAATACTGATTTATTTTTTTCTACATTTCACAATATCAAAAGGCAGTATTATTGTTGATTTTGCACAATTTTTAGTTTATATTTTATATCAAAAGGCTTGATCTTACCCATAAGTCCAAAAAATGTGAAATAGACTGCTCCCCAGATGGCGGTAAAGAATATCATTGCCGGAACACTTTCGCCGCCTGTACCTGTTATTCTTGTGAGAAGCTCCGCAGCACTCATGGTCAGGGCAGCATAAAAAATCGGCACAGCGATCGTTCTGAGCGGGCGGAATTTCATATCGGAGGCTTTCAGCAGCTTTATGAAACGTGAGCAGTTGCCGATGACGTTGCTTGCATAGTAAGAGGCTGCAATGCCGTAAAATCCCGTGAGCGGCACAAAAACGAGCACTACCGAGATACGAATAGCGTACTCCGCAAGATAGTTCAGCGAGGAGAAAGCCTGCATACCCATACCCTTTATCATGGCTTCGAGAATTATCTCCATATATATGAATGGCACAACAGGAGCAATGACTCGTATCATATGACCGGCATCGGAGCTTCCTAAAAGCCTGCCTATCGGAACGCCGAAACGCATAAGCACTGCCGCTGCAAAGACAGCGTATATCATAGTCCACTCTGTCAGACGTGAGGCAAGGCTGCGTATACGTTCACGGTTTCCGGCGGCAGAGGCACGGGCTGATTCGCTGACTATCATTCCGGACATTGAACACAGCACTACCGAAGGAAAAAACAGTGTCGGAATAACGATAGCCTCAAAAATGCCGAACATACTCAATGCATCGGCAGAGGAGTCGCCGTATTGTCTCAGGCAAAAGGGGATAAGGGCATCATTTGTGCTGCTGAGTACGGAGGTCAGTATAGCACCTCCCATGATAGGAAAGGCATAGGAGGTATATTTGCGGAAGGTAAGTGTACTTCTGCCGGAGCTATGTACTCTGAGGCGTGAATAAACGGCGAGCAGATATACCATGGAGAAGATATTTCCGGCGATTATACCGCTTATCATGATACCGCAAACGGTGCTTTCGCTTGCGGAGGAGGCTGTAAGTGTCAGCATGACAATAACGGCTGATTTTACAATAAATTCAAGAACATCACCCGATGCTGCAATAGACGAATGTCGGCAGGCGTTGAAATATCCCTTGAAGCAGCAGGCGATAGCTCCGGAGATAAGAGCGGCAGGCATGAGGCGAATATCACGTGCCATACCGGGATCGTTGAAAAAGCTGCTGCTGAATGGCTGTGCAAAAGTGATAATAATTGCCGAGACAGTCAAGCTGAGTATCATACAGAGTTTTATCCCGTGGAACAGCACCTGATCCGGATTTGAAGACGGCTTACCAAGCTCTTCGGAGATGAGTCGGCTGGTGCAAAGGAATGCACTGCCGTTGGAGATTATCCCGGCGAGGTTGAGGAATGAGCCTGTAAGTGTGAGTATTCCCATAGCGGAGCTTCCGAGCTGCCGTGTAATGAAAACATTCAGCAAAAGAGCCGAAGAATCGAGAAATAACTGCATTATCGTAAGGAGTGCGGTATCTCTCATGATTTTGCTTTTTATGAACATGATCTTCCTCCATTCAAATCGTCAGGACGTGCATGGTCTATTTATATGAGTGAAGATCGGATATTATACTATCTATACCGATCTCTGATGCAAGCAACAGCTATCCGGATCTGTTTTTCCGCTTGGATCAGAGAGTGGTATATGCCTTTTTCAAAAGAGTATATTGCAGAAAAAAGCAGCCCCCGCAGGAGCTGCTCATCAAGGCAGAAAAAATTCCGCCTTGCCGTCATATAGTGCATAAAACCCGCACGAAGCAGGTGGGTAAACGCCCTGATGTTTCGCGCTCCCTTCGTCCGTAAAATACGGGAGGTCTGCAATCCGCACCCGGAGTCGAATTCCCTATAAATATGTGTTGGATTATAAAAACTATAATTACCCGAACAAGGCAGAATGTTATATTAAACCTCAAAAATAATTTGACGTTCAATAATTTTTAAAGTGCCTCCGCACATCTGCACACTTATGCGTGCTACGTACGAATCGGCAAACAGTAAACGCCAAATAAACTTGTCGTTTACTATAACCTATGTTTATTATACCACGATCCCGGAAAAAAATCAATACCAAATTCTGATAAATATGTAAAAATTCTGTTACAGATTCTCCTCCTCAAAGATATCCTGAATACTCTGTATGAAGTAAGCCGAAACCTTTTCAAATTCGTCGTCATCATCAATAGAGGCAAGTATCTCTTCACCGTTATCCTCTACAGCCTTCAGGATAACAAGATCGCAGTCTTCGTTAAGATAATCCTCATCTTCCGGAGCAGGGATCATGGCAAAATATTGTTCTCCGTCTATTTCAACAGCGTCGATAAGCTCAAAGCTCTTTTTATTGCCTTCCTCGTCCACAAGCTCAAAGAGGTCGGGGGTATATTCATTCATGTAAGTAACTCCATTCCGGCGAAAGCCAATTTTTCGGTATAATGCGATAAATTTCGCAATGTCCGTACGTTTATTATACATCAGGAGAACGATAATTGCAAGAGGTAATTAAAGGAGGGGAGTGCTCTTTGTGCATTGTGCTGCAGTGATGGAGGAGTATTTTGTGCTATTCGCTGAAATATACTAATTTTTCAAAGAATTTTGAAAAATACTATTGACATTTCACATGGAGTGTGATATCATATAATCAAGGAAAGGGAAAGACCTAAAATAAAATTCCGAGCCGAGTTTACTTGGACTGAGGTTTTCCTCAATGTAAATTATTAAGGCGGAAAGGTGAGTGAGTCCAATGGAAGATATAAGTGAACAGCAGATCGTAGCCGGCGGGCTTGCCGAATGATCGGATTTGTTAAAGAGGGAATATAGGCTTTGTGCTTGTTCCGATGATCGAAAAATCGAATGGAGATCCTTTTGTTCCGCAGACGTGTTATTGGAAACGGCTTTGTATCTAAACTCGATCATGGTACAGTTTATCTGAAATTCCGACAGTATGTCTTTAGATAAATTACCGAGCTTTTTTGATGAGGTTGAGTCCGATGAGAATTTAATTGCTTTACATAACAGCTTCGTCCGTACAGGACATTACGATGAAATTTATCAAAAAGGTGATTCCGATGAAAAATTAAGTTCGCTCAAATTACTTACGAAGGAATGTGGTAATATGAAGATCTTGAGGTATATCAATAAAACTTGAAAAAGGTGATTCCACAGAAGAATTTCGCTAAGTGATGAAAGTCGCTTAATACTTACAATTTAATAGAATTCAGCCCCCGACACATAGTCGGGGGTTTTGTGTTTTATTCACCAAGCAGCTTTTTTCTGTAGAGTAGCGCTGACTGCTCCTGTTTGTTGTCGCCGAATTCATAATATATATGCCCTTCAAGGGCATCCGGGAGATACTGCTGCTTTACGTAGTGATTTGGGAAATTGTGAGGATACAAATAATGCTGTCCCACCACGGAAGCTCCCTTGCCGTCAAAATGCTTGTTTTGCAGATGTCGTGGAAAATCAAGAGCATCGCAGCTTTTCAGATCTTCAAGAGCAGCATCTATCGCCATACAAGCACTGTTCGATTTGGGAGCTGTCGCTAAAAGTATCGTTGCCTCTGCAATGGGGAGTTTAGCCTCCGGAAGACCAAGCCGGAGCGCAGAGTCAACACAAGCCTTTGTAATTACGATAGCTTGGGGATATGCAAGTCCCACGTCCTCACAGGCAATGCAGAGCAGTCTGCGGCAGAGAGAGATGATATCTCCCGCATCTATCAGTCTTGCTGCATAATGTAGAGCTGCATTTTCGTCCGAACCTCTGACGGATTTGTGAAATGCGGATAAAATATCATAATGCTGGTCGCCGTCACGGTCATAGCGCATATTGCTGCGCTGGGCGAGTATTTTCAAAGACTCCTCAGTGATAGTTACTTTGTTGTCGGTGACCTCACCGCAGACAGCTGCAAGTTCCGCTGTGTTTATTGCTTTGCGGACATCTCCGCCGCAGCTATAGGCGATCATTTCAAGGATATCGTCGCCATAGCAGATCTCCGTATTGTTTTCCCGGGAAATTATATCGAAAGCTCTGCGTACAGCCGGAATGAGCTGCTGTGCGCTCACAGGCTTGAATTCAAACACCGTGCTGCGGCTTATGACGGCGTTATATACGGCAAAATAGGGATTTTCTGTCGTCGATGCGATCAAAGTTATATCGCCGCTTTCAATATATTCAAGAAGGCTCTGCTGCTGTTTTTTGTTGAGATACTGTATCTCGTCAAGATAGAGCAATATCCCGTTTTCAGTACCGAACGTACCTATATCAGCGACCACGTCCTTTATGTCCGCAAGGGAGGCATTTGTGCCGTTGAGCTTGTGGAGCGTCATGCCGCAGTTATCCGCAATTATCCTTGCGACGGTGGTCTTTCCCACACCGGAAGGACCATAGAAGATCATGTTGTGGACTTCACCACTGTCAATAATGCGGCGGAGCGGCTTCCCCTCAGCGAGAATATGCTCCTGACCAACCACATCGTCAAGTGTTTTCGGACGTATTTTATCGGCTAATGGTACGGACATGATAACACTCCTTTGATAATAAAGGGACAGCAGTACGGCTGTCCCTTGAATATTACTTATAAAGCGGATATTTTTCACAGATGAGATTTACGCCTGAACGTATCTCGTCAGCCTTATTTTCAAAATCAGTGGCACAGAGATAGATATACTCAGCAATAAGCTCCATTTCCTCTACGCCGAGACCTCTTGTCGTAACAGCAGGAGTTCCGATCCTTATGCCGCTTGTGACAAAGGGCTTTTCGGGATCGTTGTGTATAGCATTTTTATTGACTGTGATATATACCTCATCAAGACGGTTTTCCAGCTCTTTTCCGGTAATGTTGAAGGGACGGAGATCAACAAGCATAAGATGATTATCCGTTCCGCCGGAAACGAGGTCAAAGCCTCTCTTGAGAAGTCCCTCTGAGAGAGCCTTTGCGTTTTCAACTATACGTCTCTGATAGTCTCTGAATTCCGGTTTCAGAGCCTCGCCAAAGCAGACAGCCTTTGCCGCAATTGTATGCATCAAAGGACCGCCCTGAGTTCCGGGGAAAATAGCAGAGTTGATCTTCTTCGCAAGAGCTTCGTCATTAGTGAGGATAAGTCCGCCTCTCGGACCTCTCAGTGTTTTATGAGTAGTAGTTGTGGTGATATCGGCGTAGGGGACAGGAGATTCGTGAACTCCTGCGGCAACAAGACCGGCAATGTGAGCCATATCGACCATAAGAAGTGCACCTACGGATCTAGCGATCTCTGAGAGCCTCTTGAAGTCTATAGCTCTGGGGTATGCGCTTGCGCCGGCAACGATCAGCTTGGGTTTATGCTGTTCTGCGAGAGACTGAACAGTGTCGTAGTTAATGGTTTCAGTAGTATCATCAAGACCGTATGAAACAAAATTAAAATATTTTCCTGACAGATTCACAGGTGAACCATGAGTAAGATGACCGCCGTCAGCGAGGCTCATTCCCAGAACGGTATCACCCGGCCGGAGCACTGCAAAATAGGCAGCAGTATTAGCCTGAGCACCGGAATGAGGCTGAACGTTGGCAAATTTAGCACCAAAGAGCTCCTTTGCTCTTTCGATAGCAATAGTTTCGACCTCGTCCACATACAGGCAGCCGCCATAGTAACGTTTTCCGGGATATCCCTCAGCATATTTATTTGTAAGAACAGAACCCATTGCAGCCATAACAGCAGGAGAGACGATATTCTCACTGGCAATAAGCTCAAGATTTCTCTGCTGACGGGCAAGCTCACGAGCCATAGCCTTGCCTATTTCCGGATCATACTCCGTAACGAATCCGATCGAATCCAAAAGATCATTATACATTGTAAGCACTCCTTCAGGGAAATTATATAAACTTTCTTGCAGCACCGGACAGAGGAACTCCTCTTTGCAATGCTTTTATAATTATAGCATAAAATAACAGATATTGCAATATGTGCAGCGAAAAAATTATTTCAGACCGAGTATCTCCTCCCAGTCGGGAGTCTGATGACTTGATGCGATCGCATAATAATTCAAGGCTATGCTTGCATCTGAAGCGGTTATTTTTCCGTCGAGATCCACATCGCCCTTCCATAAAAAATCGTCATCAACGGAGCTTCCCGAACTGATCTCGGAATACGCATTCAGGATATGTGATGCATCAACAGCATCTGTTTTGCCGTCACCGTTGACATCTCCGTGATTTTCGCGGCAGCTTATCTGATAAGAGACAACAGGCTTGGTGTCACCGATGGTGAAGACATTAACATCAGCTGTATTTTTGTCTGCGAAGGCAGTTTTGAGATCGCCGGGTGATGCCGTACAGACTGATGTGATATCGACTGTCGTAACGTCACATATATAGTCGCCATTCTTATCCTGTTCGGGAGTTTGGGTAGTTACGGTTATTGTGACGGCGAGACCTTCAAGGCTGACGTTTCCCTGTTTAGAGAAATATACGGATCTCGAAGGCATACCGTCGATCGAGATAACAGCGGTTTTTGAGAGTGCCTGAATAGTCAGATCCCGGTCAGCCGTTTTGGGAGTCATACTCCATTGAGCGAATTGCTGTTCTGTGTAGACATCCTTATGTCGGCTGAGAGCGGACGTATCAATTTGTGAGTAGTCGATCGTTCCGCCGTCAGCTACAGAAAGAGTCTTGATAACGCTGCCGTCAAAATCAAGAAAAGTGACGGTATGAACCGTTTTAGTATCAGAAGTTGCTGCCGAAACAGATGCGGGAGCAGAGGCTGCGATGATAAATGACAGCACTGCGGCAGTCAGTCTTGTATTTTTCATATGTTTACTCCTAATGGCTGCTGAAGAAGAACAGCCTGCAATTTTTTGAGATATTCGAGCAGAGTGATGTGTATCTGTCGCAAGGGAGCTCCAGCATCATAAAATCGGCAGAGAGCATCGCACCTGTCAGATCGTCATATGAGCAGACAGCGTAAAGCACCACCCACCCCGGCGGAAGAGTTTCTGTTTTTTCAATAGCTTCTGAGCTGTATTTTCGGAAAAATTCTTCGATCTTGCTGAATTCCTGTATGCCGAGATATTCGTTATCGGCAAAAAGCATGGTTTCGTTTTTCATTGATCATCACCATTTTTTCCGGAATTGCTGTCTGCTTTTTTTCTGCGGAAATTATACGTGACAATAGCGGAGAGCGCAGCTGCTGTCAGAAAAACGGCTGTCATAATAACAATGATGCGGCCTTTTTCGCCGGTAAAAGCGAAAATTATGGCAAGAGCCGCAACAATAGCGGCAGCCGCAATTATCCCAAGCCTTTTCAGCATTGAAGTTCAGCTCCTTGATAAGTTTTTCAAAGCCGCAGCATTCCGTTGCTGCGGCTTTTATGGTGTTTGATCAGCCTTTGAGGTATTTGGAGAGCTTTTTCTTGCGCTTTTCGGTATACATTATTTTGTCGGCAGCGGTAACGAATCTGAAAATGTCCTCGCCCTCTCTTGGTTTGGCGATAACATAGCCGATGCTTGCGCTCAGCCGGAACGGATTCTGTTCCTTTTCGTTGATCCTGTCGATATTGCCGTTTATCCGTGCGCAAAGCTCTCTTGCGTCAGCATCGCTGTAATCAGCGGCAAAGACGATGAACTCATCACCGCCGAAACGGCAGTAGATCTCATGATTTCCACAGGATTCCTTTAGAATGTGGGCGATATCATGAATAGCCTTGTCGCCGATATTGTGACCGTAGGTATCGTTGATCTTTTTCAGTCCGTCGAGGTCAATGAACATGAGCATGATATCACGTTGGTTTGCAACGCAGCTATGGTAGACAGATCTCGTAGCCTGCACAAATCCGTTTCGGTTGTAAATGTCGGTGAAGGTATCTCGTGTATATAGCTTTTCAAGTCTGCTTACTACATTTTCAAGGCAGACACGTTTTCTTACATTTTCCAGAGAGTTGCTGATATTTATGCAGAATGTCTCAAATATTGAGGTATTGAGTGTACCGGTGCGATACAGTATTACCATATATCCGAGGCAGCGCTCTCCAAAATGCAGGGGTATGTGATAGTAGAATTTTCCGCAGATCTCGGATTTTGCGATATCAGGCATGATATCCTTGCGTGAGATCTTATCCGTCTCATAGAATTTTCCGTCCTTGTAGGCAATGGGGACGTACATCTCATCGGTATACTCGGTAGGTATTTTTTCCTCATCAGACGGCTGTGACGGATCAATGTTCAGAGAATATTCCGAATCCCAGTTATCGCACAGGCAGAAATAGAATTCATCGGGAGAGAACATTTTGACGCAATTTTTGAGGCATTCAATATATTCCGTAAAATTATTGCTGCCCTGCAGATCGCTTGATATGCGGTTGAGACTGGACATATACTTCTGGCTGTTCTCGAATTTTATGTAATTCTTGTAGTTCAGACCTCGGTACTCAGCAAGGTTATAGATCACGTTATCCGAGCAGCCGCAGCTTTCGGTAAAGATAGTTGACATACTGAGTATAACATTTCTCTCCTGCGGATTATGCATGAAATGATTGTAGAGCATTTTGCAGGCGAGCCGTCCTGACAGTGAGAGCGGTCTGTCAACGGTAGTCAGCTCTATCTGGTAATTGTGAGTATTGTAGGTATTGTCAAAGCCGGTGACGGCGATATCCTTCGGAACAGAGAATCCCTCATCGGCAAGGCGATTGATGGCAGAGGCAGCCATAACATCATTGGCACAGATTATAGCCTCCGGCATATCTTCACCCGAGTTGAGGAAGTATTCGATAGCATTACGTCCGGAATGGGCTCTGAAATCGCCGAAGAAGATATTTTTATCACTGATCCGGATATCATTTTCCCACAGCACGGATCTGAAAGCCTTAAGACGGTCGGCACTTTCGGGATTGTCCGCAGGACCGGAGATATAGCAGAATTTTGAAAAGCCGTGTACCTTTATGAGGTGCTCGGTTATATTTCTCATGGCAGTCCTGTTGTCGATGCCGATATGGTAGAGGTAGGGAATATCATTATCTATGCTCACAGCCGGGATCCCGGCTTCCTTTATGCGGTTAAGGATATCAGTTATAACAGGCTGATATGCGAGAGTATTTGTCAGGAGTATAGCTCCGTCAAAATTTCTGAAATCAGGGAGATTGAAAATATTGAACTCACCGGCATCGTGCTTGGAGTTGTTCATTTCTCCGCTGAAAGATACAAAGGCAGAGATATTGAGAGAGAATTCTGCGGCAGAAGAAGCGATCCCGTTGAGAATGGCACTCTGGTAGCTTTGATCAATTTCTTCGACGATCAGTGCGATTTTATAGCCTGTCATATTTTATCACTCCTTTGTGAAAAATTTCCTGTTGTCAGCGATAGGAGGGGCACATCACCGGGTGTTTCTGACTATTACAAAATGCCTTTATGTACATTTTACAATATTTCGTCTGAAAAATCAATAGTTTTTTGAATAAAATATTATTTGTATATATTCATTTTTTATTAACATTTGAGATATATGCCTGTAATTTGCTCTTATTCGTCCCCGAGAGGTTCACCGGAGGAAACATCGCTGTATAAAAAATAAGCAGAAAAGAGGTCAAATCAAGGGATAATTTGTATCATATCGACGAAAATCAACACCATTATTGACAAATTTCAAAATAATGGTATACTAATTAGTAGGAGATGATCTGCTCGTGACGCAGTGCAGAGCAGGAAATATACGGACGCAAGTCCGGACAAGCTTCGGAGGTTTTTATGAATATCTGGCACAAAATGAGTCCCAAGAGGATCAACCCTGACGATTTCTATGCGGTCATAGAGATCAGCAAGGGCAGCAAGATCAAGTATGAGCTTGATAAGGAGACCGGTCTGATAAAAATGGACAGGATCCTTCATACTTCGACACACTATCCGGCTAATTACGGATTTATCCCAAGAACGTATTCCGATGACAACGATCCTCTTGATGTACTGGTGCTGTGCTCGGAAAAACTCATTCCGCTCACACTTGTCAGGTGTTATCCCATAGGAGTTATCAGAATGCTTGACAACGGTCACAGAGACGATAAGATAATAGCTATTCCCTTTGAAGATCCCAATTACAATATGTACAAAGACATTGAGGAGCTTCAGAAGCACGTATTTGATGAAATGAGACATTTCTTTACCGTTTACAAGGAGCTTGAAAACAAAACAACTGCCGTCAATGAAGTGGAACACGCTGATGTTGCACGTAAAATTATTGCGGAGGATATCGAGTCCTACATAGAGAATTTCTGCAAATAATGCAGTAAAAAATTTCTGAAAATTTCTGAAAGGAGTATCGCACACCTTGTGCGAAAAATTATTATGACAGCTTCAAGTGAAATTTTATTCGGCAGCGTATCGAACGTTGCTCCTATAGGTATAATCGCAATGAACAGCGTTACCGAGCTGGGAAACAAGATCGACGGTTATCTTGTTGACTGGGCACGCAAGGGAGGCGTTGATGTTGATACCTTCCTGCTCGAGAGCGAATGTCCCAGATTTTCCTCCGGCGACGGAAAGGGCTACATAAAGTCAACGGTAAGGGGCAAGGATCTCTTCATCATAATAGATGTGGGAAACTATAACATCAAGTACGACTATTTCGGCATGGAGAACGCCATGTCTCCCGATGATCATTTTCAGGATCTCAAGAGGATCATACAGGCTGCGGGCGGAAAGGCTCACAGGATAACCGTCATCATGCCCATTCTCTATGGCGGAAGACAGCACAGAAGGAGCTACCGTGAATCTCTCGACTGTGCCTGTGCTTTGCAGGAGCTTGAAGCTATGGGAGTATCAAATATCGTGACATTTGATGCCCACGATCCGAGAGTGCAGAACGCTGTTCCGCTCATGGGATTTGACAACGTTATGCCTACATATCAGGTGCTGAAAACGATGCTCCGTGAAATAAAGGATATCAGTTTCTCAAAGGATAAGTTCATGGTAGTAAGCCCTGATGAGGGGGCTCTCAACAGGAATATGTACTACGCATCAGTGCTTGGAGTAGAAATGGGAATGTTCTATAAAAGGCGTGACTATTCAACTATCGTGAACGGCCGCAATCCGATAATTGCCCATGAGTACCTCGGAAATCCTGTCAACGGCAAGGACGTATTTGTCTCTGACGATATAATCTCCTCTGGCGAATCTATGCTTGACCTTGCATACGCACTCAAGGAGAAAAATGCCGGCAGAATTTTCACATATGCCACATATGCTATCTTCACCAACGGTCTTGATAAATTTGACAAGGCTTATAAGGAGGGCATAATAGACGGCGTGTTCGGTACGAACCTTACATACAGATCACCTGAGCTTCTGGAGCGTCCGTGGTTCCATGAGGTGGATGTATCCAAATATATCGCATATTTTATTGAAGCCATCAATCATGACGTGTCGATCGGCAACATCATTGATCCCCACGAGAAAATCGAGGGACTGCTGAAAAAATACGGAATGAAATAATGTATCATATATACTCCGCTGAGGACAAGCTGCTGCCGTACAGATCATGTACGGCAGTTTTTATATCTTAAGAGAGATCACCAAATGTGAAAACTTTGTGAAATATTGACAAAGCTATTGACATATATTTGTCAATGTGATACAATTACTGTATATTATAATAGACCATTTCGGAGGCTTTGTCGATTTATGAGCCTTCCGGAAACGGACAGAAGGAGAGTCATATGCTTCAGCTAAAAGAAATCGTCAAGCATTATGGAAGCGGAGAAAATATGGTCACAGCCCTTAACGGCGTGAGCATAACATTCCGTGAAAATGAGTTTGTGGCGATACTTGGTCATTCGGGCTGCGGAAAAACTACGATGCTAAACATTATCGGCGGACTCGATCATTACACCTCGGGCGATCTTATAATCAACGGCGTTTCAACAAAGAAGTACAAGGACAGAGATTGGGACGCATACCGCAATCACTCTATCGGATTTATTTTCCAGAGCTACAATCTTATCCCTCATCAGACAGTGCTTGCAAATGTTGAGCTTGCGCTGACGATATCGGGAGTCTCAAAGTCAGAGCGGCGCAAGCGTGCAAAGGAGGCTCTTCAAAAGGTCGGACTGGGAGATCAGCTTCACAAAAAGCCTAACCAGATGTCAGGCGGACAGATGCAGCGTGTAGCGATCGCACGTGCGCTTATCAACAATCCTGATATCCTCCTTGCAGATGAACCTACAGGTGCTCTTGACAGCGAGACCAGCATTCAGGTAATGGAGCTTCTGAAAGAGATAGCCAAGGATAAGCTTGTCATCATGGTAACGCATAACCCGGAACTGGCAGAGGAGTATGCCACAAGAATAGTCCGCATCAAGGACGGTCAGCTCACCGATGACAGTGATCCGTACACTCCCGAAAAGGAGGAGGCTCCGCAGGAGGGGAAGAAAAAAAGAGTTTCCATGTCATTCATGACGGCGGTATCTCTTTCTCTCAACAATCTTATGACGAAAAAGGGACGCACCCTGCTGACAGCCTTTGCAGGCTCTATAGGTATCATCGGTATCGCTCTGATACTGTCACTTTCAACGGGTATCAATGAGTATATAGAACAGGTGCAGGAGGAAACGCTGTCTTCTTATCCGATAGTCATAACACGTGAAACTACCGATACAGCCGAGCTTTTCAATACTATGATGGGCAGTTCTGAAAAAACCGAGCACGATCCGGCAGAGGCAGAGAATACCGTCTATGCGAATACAGCGATGTATGATATGTTCAATACGCTCAACTCCTCGGCTAAGCAGATAAATAACATGGCGGCATTCAAGAAATACGTTGACGAGAACAGTGTCATCAAGGATAAGTCAAATGCTGTTTCATACGGATATGATATTCAGATGCCGATATTCACCAAGGACGAAAACGGCGTAATTGTAAAATCCGATCTGAACGAGATCTACGCAAAGTCAATGGGTATGGATTCTTTGATGCAGGATACGACCTCTCTGATGGGCGCAAATAACAGCATGATGTCGATGTGGCAGATACAGATATGGGAGGAGCTTCTGCCGGCTGCTGACGGCAGCGGTATAAATCCGCTGATATACGACCAGTACGATGTTGTTGCAGGAAGATTTCCGGAAGAATATAACGAAGTCGTTGTGGTACTGAATGAGAACAACGAGCTTCCCGATATGATAACATACGCTCTGGGACTTAAATCCGCTGACGGCTTTGCCGATATTGTAAAGGCTGCCATGAAGGGCGAGAATATCTCTGATTACGGTGTTACACAGTGGAGCTTCGATGATATACTTAACAAGGAATTCAGATTGATACTTCCTTGTGAGTATTATGAGGAGAATTCATCAGGTGCGGGATATACCGACCTGTCAAAAAGCTCTTCGGGACTTGAGCTCCTCTACAATAACCGGAATGTCGGAACCGATCTCAAGGTAGTCGGCTTTATCAGACCGAATCCCGATGCCACAGCCACCATGATAAGCGGATATATCGGCTATACCAAGGAGCTTACTGATTACATTATTGACAAGACGAACAACAGCGAGCTTGTGAAGGCTCAGGTAGCTGACAAGGAGAACGATCTGCTGACCGGCAGCAAATTCCGCACTGACGACTATAAGGGACTTACCGATGAGGAAAAGGCAGCGTCAGCAAAGGAGTATGTATCAGGGCTTGAAACGGCAGGAAAAGCTGCTGTTTCAAAATTCGTGCTGTCTCAGCCGTCTGACGAACAGCTTGAAGCAATGGTCGCTGATGCCATGAAGCCGGAAAACCGTGAGCAGCTTTTCAAGGATATTGATGAAATGAGCGCTCAGGGAGAGGACTCGGAATCTGCTGCCATAGTCGGCGCACTCAAAGGACTTGATGATGAACAGTTTGAGCAATACGCTCCCGACATACTGCGGCAGATACTTCCGTACCAATATGCAGCTCAGGTCGAGCCGCAGCTTTCGCAGCTCAGTGAGGCGGAGCTTGCAGCACAGCTTGACACGCTCAATATAAGTGACAGCCTGTACGTAAAGATATTTGATACGTTCACTCCCGAACAGATCTCCGATCTTACTTATGAGGATAATCTCTATATTCTGGGATATTCGAGCCTTGACGATCCGTCACAGATAAGGATTTATCCGAGATCTTTCGAGGACAAAGACGCAATTTCCGATGAAATAGAAAGCTACAACAGGTCTGTGCAGGATGAGGACGTTATCCACTATACAGATTACGTTGCACTGCTCATGTCGTCGGTGACGGGAATAATCAGCGGTATCTCATATCTGCTCATTGCATTTGTGGGAATATCACTCGTGGTGTCTTCAATAATGATAGGCATAATCACGTACATCTCCGTTCTGGAGCGTACAAGAGAGATAGGTATACTTCGTGCTATCGGAGCATCAAAGCATGATGTTTCCACCGTGTTCAATGCTGAGACGCTTCTTGTGGGCCTGTGCGCCGGAGTCATCGGCATCGGAGTGTCGGTGCTTCTGACGATACCCATAAATCTGATAATACACAGTGTCACATCGCTCGATACACTTCATGCGCACGTTCCGGTCATCGGAGGGGTGATACTTATTGCAATAAGCATGATACTGACGCTTATTGCCGGAGTTATCCCGTCAAGGGTGGCATCGAAGAAAGATCCTGTGGAGGCACTCAGGACGGAATAAAAACAAAAGGGAGACATTCGTGTCTCCTTTTTTGATAAGCGGTTTGAAAAAAATCTCTTGACAGCCTCTCCGGAATCGTGTATAATGTAAATAATGACAAAGCGATGATGGAGAGGAGTAGCCGTATCTGCGATCACAGAGAGCTGCCGGAGGGTGCAAGGCAGTGTGAACAATACGGTGAAGTAGCTTCGGAGTCTGTGGGTGAAGGCAGTGATGCTGTGTAGTCTGCGGCGTGTTCCTCACGTTACAGGGGAGCGGCGTAATGCTGCGGTGAGTGCGGAGAGTTTCTCCGAATTCAGGTGGTAACACGGATAAAAGTCCGCCCTGAGTCTTTACGGCTTGGGGCGTTTCTGTTTTTCGGAGATACCGCCAATTTCATAAAAAGGAGTTATATCATGGCAAAGGAGCTTGCAAAATCATACGATCCGAGATCGTTTGAGGACAGGATCTACAAGGAATGGAACGACAAGGGCTGCTTCCGGGCAGAGGCAGATCCGCAAAAAACGCCCTATACGATAGTTATTCCACCACCGAATATCACGGGACAGCTTCACATGGGTCATGCCCTTGATGAAACTCTTCAGGATATACTTATCCGCTGGAAGAGAATGAACGGATATGCTGCACTGTGGCTTCCGGGAACAGATCACGCTGCTATTGCAACAGAGGCAAAGATCGTTGAAGCAATGCGCAAGGAAGGCGTTTCCAAGGAGGATCTGGGCAGAGACGGTTTCATGAAGCGTGCGTGGGAATGGAAACATCAGTACGGCGGACGCATCGTTGAACAACTCAAAAAGCTGGGTTCATCCTGTGACTGGTCAAGAGAGCGTTTCACAATGGACGAGGGCTGCTCAAAGGCGGTCAAGGAGGTTTTCGTCAACTATTACGAAAAGGGACTTATCTACCGTGGAGAGCGTATCATAAATTGGTGTCCGAAATGCCGCACCTCGCTTTCTGATGCAGAGGTCACATATGAAGATCAGGCAGGGCATTTCTGGCATCTCCGCTATAAGATCAAGGACAGTGACAGCTATATCGAGCTTGCTACAACTCGTCCCGAAACGCTTTTGGGCGATACTGCCGTTGCGGTAAATCCCAAAGACACAAGGTATTCCGATCTTGTGGGAAAGACGGTCATTTTGCCGATCGTTCACCGTGAGATACCTGTTATTGCTGACGATTATGTTGAAATGGATTTTGGTACAGGCGTTGTTAAGATAACTCCTGCCCATGACCCGAATGACTTTGAGGTAGGACTGCGCCATGATCTTCCCGTGATAAACGTGATGAATGATGATGCAACGATCGTTGACGATTATCCTGCATATGCCGGAATGGACAGGTTTGAGGCACGCAAAGCGATAGTTGATGATCTTGAAAAGGAGGGAGCTCTCGTAAAGATCGAAGATCACAGCCACAATGTAGGTACGTGCTATCGCTGCGGAACTACGGTTGAGCCAAAGGTATCAACACAGTGGTTTGTAAAGATGAAGCCTCTTGCAGAGCCTGCGATCGCAGCTGTAAAGAACGGCGAGACGAGATTCGTTCCGGAGCGGTTTGAAAAGATATACTTCCACTGGCTGGAGAATATCCGTGATTGGTGCATATCACGTCAGATATGGTGGGGACACCGGATACCTGCCTTCTACTGCGATGAATGCGGCGAAATGACTGTCACTAAAGAGGATCATGCTGTATGTCCCGTGTGCGGAAAGCCCATGAGGCAGGATCCCGACACTCTTGACACATGGTTCAGTTCAGCGCTGTGGCCGTTCTCAACATTAGGCTGGCCCGACGAGACTGAGGATCTGAAATATTTCTATCCGACGAATACGCTTGTTACCGGCTATGATATCATCTTTTTCTGGGTAATCAGAATGATGTTCAGCGGCATTGAAAATATGGGAAAAGCTCCCTTTGACACTGTCCTTATCCACGGACTTGTCCGTGATTCTCAGGGACGGAAGATGTCGAAATCGCTTGGCAACGGCATTGATCCTTTAGAGGTCATAAATGAATATGGTGCGGATGCTCTGAGATTTATGCTTGCTACGGGAAATTCTCCCGGAAACGATATGCGTTATATTGATGACAAGGTAAAGGCTGCACGAAATTTTGCAAATAAGCTGTGGAATGCTTCACGCTTCATAATGATGAATCTTCCGGAGGGCTACGAGTTCAGGGGACTTCCCGAAAAGCTCGAGGCAGAGGACAAATGGCTCATCAATAAGTTCAACAGGCTTGCCAAAGAAGTCAACGAAAACCTTGAAAAATTCGAGCTCGGAGTTGCTTCGCAGAAGATATATGACTTCATTTGGGACGTTTACTGCGACTGGTACATTGAGCTTACAAAGCCGAGGATACAGTCCGGTGGGGATACAATGGAGAGAGCACAGGCTGTTCTTGTATGGGCGATGCAGGGAATGCTGAAACTCCTGCATCCGTTTATGCCGTTTATTACCGAGGAGATATGGCAGGTGCTCACAAACGGCAGCAGCATGATAATTCTTGAAAGCTATCCTGTTTTTGATGAAAACATCGACTATTCAGCGGAGGAAAGATCTTTCAGCAAAATAATCGAAGCAGTAAGAGCAGTACGAAACACACGCACTGAGATGAATGTTCCGCCGTCTGTGAAAGCGAAACTCTTTATAGAAACTGCCGATATACAGCTTTTTGAGTCATGCACCGTTTTCTTTGAGCGGCTTGCATCCGCTTCTGCGGTTCAGGTAGGGGAGAGGTTTGAACTGACGGACTGTGCGAATGCAGTAACCGATTCAGCAAGGATATTCATTCCCATGGACGAGCTTGTTGACAAGGAAAAGGAGCTGGCACGTCTTGAAAAGGAAAGGGAAAAGGTTCAGAAGGACATTGACTTCCTCAGCGGAAAGCTGAATAATCAGGGATTTATAGCCAAAGCTCCCGAGAAACTCATTGAGGCTGAAAGGGCAAAGCTTGCCAATGCGCAGGAGAAAATGGCAAAAATACAACAATCTATGGAGAATTTCAGATAAGGAGCGATCGCTATGATAAGGCATATTGTTATGTTCAAGCTTAAAGATGCAGGAGGACGTACCGCTGATGAAAATGCTGCTGAGGCAAAAAAGCGTTTCAATAACGTAATTGAGAATGTCAGCGTACTCAAAAGGGGAGAGGTCGTCATCAATTCGGCAGAAGCTCCCGACGATAATTATACTATTGCTCTTGTTTGTGAATTTGAGGATATTGCGGCTCTGAATGCGTATCAGGTACATCCGGCTCACTTGGAGTTCGGAAAATTTATAGGAGCTGTAAAGACCGACCGTGCCTGTATAGATTATGAATTTTGATCAGTGTATGGAATTCATAAACTCCTACAGCCGTCTTGGAGGGAGGGTAACCGATCTTTCAAGAGCACGGGAGCTTATGGAGTGTCTCGGGAATCCGGAAAATCAGCTTAAATTTGTCCATGTCGCCGGTACTAACGGCAAAGGCTCGACAGTGGAATATATATCGAATGCTCTGATATTTTCCGGATATAAAACAGGTCAGTTCACATCGCCGTTCATACTTCGCTACAACGACAGAATACGGATAAACGGCAAGGAGATCAGTGATGAGCAGCTTTGTGATATCGCAGAATTTGTCCGTGAACGTGTAGCCGACCGTGAATACTCCCGGTTTGAGATAACAATGGCGATAGCGATGCTGTGGTATGAGCGTGAAAGGTGCGATATAGTAGTTCTTGAAACGGGCATCGGCGGACTACTTGACAGCACGAATGTGATACCTCCGCCGCTGCTGTCTGTGATAACGTCCATTGGTCTTGACCATACGGAAATTCTTGGAGACACAGTGGAAAAGATCGCAAAACAGAAAGCAGGGATAATCAAGCATGGCTCGGCTGTTGTCCTTGCAGACGGTAATTCGCCGGATGTTGTGAGGATAGTTAAAGCAGCCGCAAAGAAAAACGATGCGGAATTTATCCTGACAAAGCACTGTATCAGCGGTATGCCCACTGTTACCAATGGAACGCCTTTTACTTATGAGGGCGAAAGCTACAGAACGAAGATGCTCGGAAGTGCTCAGACTATCAATGCATCTTTAGCTGTTGAAGCCTGCCGTTATCTGAGAAAAAAGGGCTTTGATATATCTGAGGAAAACATAAAACCTGCTTTAGAGAATACACAGGTCAAGGCACGTTTGCAGCTTGTATCACGTGATCCGGATATTCTTGTCGATGGCGGACACAACCCTGACGGTATCAAAAATCTTGTCGATCTGCTTTATCTGTGGCATTGCCCTGTGTATGCGGTCGTGGGAATGGTCGATACAAAGGACTACAAAGAAGGAATTGCGATGATAGCCGGACACAGCCGTAAAATTTTTACCGTTGACGGCTTTGCGGTCAATGCCGTTTCTGCCAAAAAGCTCGCTGAACCGGCAGGGGAGTATACCGATGCGGAGGCGTGTTCATCACTTGATGAAGCCGTTGAAAAGGCAAAAGCGCTTACCCTTGAAACAAATGGGATCATGGTTGTCTGCGGCTCTCTGTATCTTGCCTCGGAGTATCTGGATCACTATGAAAATTATTGTGATGATGCACAAAAGTTTGGCTGAAAATTAGTGCAGATAAACGAAAAAATTCTCCTAAAAAAATTTTTAGCATTACAGTATTGCAAATTTTTTCCCGGAGTGCTATAATTTTCTTTGAGCTGCATTTGCAGTATTATTAAAAAGGAGGTTTTTTAACAATGGCGTTAAAAAATCAGTATCTCATCGATTTATTAGAAACAGTTAAGAAAAGAAATCAGGGCGAGCCTGAGTTTATCCAGGCAGTAACAGAGGTTTTTGAATCTCTCCAGCCTGTTGTTGAGAAAAGACCTGATCTCGTTGAGGCAGGCGTATTCGAGAGAATAGTTGAGCCTGAGAGACAGATCATTTTCCGTGTTCCGTGGGTTGATGATAACGGCAAGGTTCAGGTAAACAGAGGATTCAGAGTACAGTTCAACTCTGCGATCGGACCTTACAAGGGCGGTCTCAGACTTCACCCCTCGGTATATCTTGGAATCATCAAATTCCTCGGCTTTGAGCAGATCTTCAAGAACAGCCTTACAACGCTTCCTATGGGCGGCGGCAAGGGCGGATCCGACTTTGATCCGAAGGGTAAGAGCGACGGAGAGGTAATGCGCTTCTGCCAGAGCTTCATGACAGAGCTTTGCAGGCATATCGGCAACGATACAGACGTTCCTGCCGGTGATATTGGTACAGGAGCACGTGAGATCGGCTTTATGTTTGGTCAGTACAAGAGACTGAGAAATGAGTTCACAGGTGTTCTCACAGGCAAGGGACTTACATTCGGCGGATCTCTCGCAAGAACAGAGGCTACCGGTTACGGACTCTGCTACTTTACAAAAGAGATGCTTGCTGCCAACGGCATGAGCTTTGACGGTAAGACAGTTGTTATCTCCGGTTCAGGAAACGTTGCTATCTATGCCACACAGAAGGCTACACAGCTTGGAGCAAAGGTCGTTGCACTTTCCGACTCTAACGGATATATCCACGATCCCGATGGAATCGAGCTTGGACTGGTTCAGCAGATCAAGGAGGTCGAGAGAGGACGTATCAAGGAGTATGTTGACAGAACCTCCCATAAGAATGTAACATATACAGAGGGTTGCAAGGGCATCTGGTCGATTCCTTGTGACATCGCACTTCCATGTGCTACACAGAATGAGATCGACGGCGAAAGTGCTGCACTTCTTGTAAAGAATGGCTGCAAGGTAGTATCTGAGGGCGCAAATATGCCATCAACTCCTGAGGCTATCGAGGTATACCTCAGCAACGGAATTCTCTACGGACCTGCAAAGGCTGCAAATGCAGGCGGTGTTGCGACCTCCGGACTTGAGATGAGCCAGAACAGCGAAAGACTTTCATGGACATTTGAAGAGGTCGACTCTAAGCTCCACGACATCATGGTAAGTATCTTTACGGCTTGTGATGAGGCTGCCAAGGAGTATGGATGCGAGGGCAACTATATGGCCGGTGCTAACATTGCAGGCTTCTTGAAAGTCGCAGAGGCAATGAAGGCACAGGGCTGCGTCTGATCTTAAAGCAAAATATGTAAAGATTCCCTCTGTCTTAAAGCGGGTAATCGTATAGAAGTTATTCAACAATATGAAAGACATATACAATAGGCTATAATCATTAAAGGCAGATATCCCGCATTTTTGAGATATCTGCCTATTTGACTATTTGGATCTGAATGAATGCAGCAATTGGTGTCTGAATAAAGAACCGTGTAAATGCAGATAATCACAATAAGAAAATATGGAAGTAAGGGCATGAACACAGGAAAACAAAGATTAAGCAAGAGAAAATGGAATTGGTGCAGTATCTGATGGCGGACTGTAAGAGTACAGGAGATCCGTAACAGCTGCAAATTTGTGTTTAGCCTGACACACAAAATGCAAAAAAATCTACTTTTAAGTAAAAAAATCCCCTCTCTGAACATTGAAACGAACCATTTTGTGCGAACAGCACCCGGAGGGTGAAATCAAAAATGCTGAAAATTGAGTATGTTATAAGCAATGAAAGACTGATCACATCAATCGGAGTGTCGATAAATCAACAGATTTTTGATGGGAATGTCGATATGTTTCTGTCCTGCGCTTATGAGCCGTCATTACTTGAAAACAGCTGTGTTCCGTGAATATTGATGTTTCTCCATTTGATAATTCCGGTAGTCATAAAGCCGGCGTTTCACGCACCTACAAGAATTTTGACGGCTATGCACCGATCTTCGCCTATATCGGAACAAAGGGATATTGCTGTAATACAGAGCCTCGTGAAGGCAAGCAGCACTGTCAAAGCGTAACGCTTGAATTTCTTGCCGAAACCATTTGATTTCTATTATGAGTGTATTTTGAATTCCGATCATGGTTTTGAAGTGTAGCCTTGCAGCGGACGGTGCTTTACTTGTACGAAACACCGTCCTCTAATGCAAAAAGTGTGTGCAGAAATAGCTGTACACACTTTTTGTTCTTCTTGTCTTTATTTATAGCCTTTCCGCTGTTCAGCTATGCTTTCATATTTCCGTTTTGTTGCCATTCCACCTCTTATATGACGTTCCTGCTTGTTTATCTCAAGTATATCCTTTACCTGTGCATACAGCACAGGGTTTTCTTTTTTCAGTCTTTCACTCACATCTTTATGTACTGTACTCTTTGAAATGCCGAATTTTTTTGCAGTTGCCCGGACAGTTGCTTTGTTGTCAATGATGTACTGTCCAAGCACTGCTGCTCTCTGATTTGGCCGGACCTTCAAATAATCACCTCCTTCAGGGAGATTCCGGTACAAATAATTGAACCAATCTATATATATGAAGAAAAATCATCTCATAGGACATCAGTCAAGCTTTTTCGGCAAATTTCTCTTTCCGGAGATCTGTGCAGCTAAGAAAAATATAATATATCAAAAAAGCTTTAAAAATTATGATCAGGAGCGAAAAACGCTGATAAATGCAAAAAAATCGGTAAAATCATTTCAAATCGTCGCTAAACCGCACTTGAAGTTCATATGAACCTATGATATAATCATATCATCACATGAGAGGAGCGATTGACTATGGAAAGATTGATCCCCGGTACAACGATCAAATTCTCTGAAAGGATAAGTGAGATGGCTTTCTCTGCTATATCTCCGGTCATTGAGGCTACGGGAGGTCTTACACTCTCTCAGCTTTCAAGGCTAACCGGTCTGGAGGGCTCAACTATCCAGAATTGGATCAAGCGAGGGTGGGTATCTTCTACAAAAGGGAAAAAATATTCCGAACGTCAGGTGCTTCGTATTCTTCTGATAAATATGCTTCGGGGAGTTATGAAACTGGAGGATATCGCACGTCTCATGAGATACATCAACGGCGATGTTGAGGATACATCAGACGATATTATAGATGATATAGTGCTCTATAATATTCTGTGCCGGATAATCTTTACTGCCGAAGATGAAGGAGCATTCGCTCCTGAAAATGTCCGTGAGCTTATTGCCCGTGAGATAAAGAAATGCTCAGACAGTATACGTTCTGATGAGGATAAGCTCCACAAAGCCATGTTCGTTATGGTAATGGGATACCGCAGTGCTTATTTGAAATCTATTATGGAAAATGAGCTTGCCGGTATACTTGACCGCAAATAATAAGGAGGAGTTATATATGGCTGTAAATATTCGTGAGATCAATAAAGAAGGTTCAAACAATCATTTCCGCAGCATCAAGTGGGCAGTAATACTTGCAGCTGCACTCATTGTCCTGTTGAATTCCTTTACTATAGTTCCTGCCGGAAGCACAGGCGTTGTCCTCACTCTTGGCAAGGTCTCCGATCATTCATATCAGGAGGGATTTCACATTAAGATCCCCTTTATCCAGACAGTAGAGGATATGTCCAATAAGATACAGGTTTACGAGACGCCTGCATCGGCAGTCTCCAAGGATCTACAGACTGTCAGCAGTACGATCGCTGTCAATTACAGACTCGTGTCCGATTCGACATCTGAGATGTACCGCAATGTAGGTGTGGATTATCAGACGGTTCTCATCACTCCCGTTGTTCAGGAGTGCATGAAATCAGCTACAGCACGCTATACTGCCGAGGAGCTTATTACAAAGCGTCAATCGGTAGGTGATGAGGTCAAGACCGATCTTGATTCAAAGCTGAATGAATACGGTATCTACATAGAGAAATTCAACATTGTCAATTTTGATTTTACCGCAGAGTACAACAATGCTATTGAGGCTAAACAGGTAGCCGAGCAGAATCTGCTTAAAACACAGACAGAACAGCAGCAGGCACTGGTAATATCTGAGACAGAAGCAAAGCAAAAGGTCATCGCAGCTGAGGCTGATGCCGATGCGATACTTGCAAAGGCGCAGGCTCAGGCAGATGCCAACAAGCTTATTGAGGAATCTCTCACTGATAAAGTCCTTATCAACAAGCAGATCGAGAAGTGGGATGGAGTTATGCCCAAGGTTACCGGAAACAGCAACGGGAGCGGACTTCTCATTGACGTAAATCTCGACGATATGAGCGAAACACAGAATAACGCTCAGACTACAACAGAAAACGGAGAATAATAATGAAAGATCATATTACATCAAATTAGCCGCTCATCTGACCGAAGGAAAGCTGCAAGGGGTAAAGACAGCTTTCCGGATATAGGGATAAGGGAGTGTTTATCACTCCAAAAGAAAAAAGGACATCAGCAGGATGTCCTTTTTTCATGCTGTTAAAAGTTAAATTTATTTGGAGTTTACTAAACTCCGGAAGCCCTATATTGCGGGTCACGGTAATAAAGTAAATAAATATCATACATAGGGAGCTTCACTGCTCTCCGGTCTTTATCTCCATTAACATCGTAGATCTCCACGGTAATATTGATGAGTGAGCTATCTTCATTTTTTATTATCAGATCAATACTTTCTGTAAGACTGCCAATGCTTTCATAGGGGACAGTTTCTCCGGAAAAAGAATACACCGTTGCTCCGCACGTGATCGTCTCTATCTGAGAGATCATATAGCTGTCTGTGTACGGCGGAACGGTAGTCGTAGTATCCGTTGCATCTACATCATTTGATGTTGTGGTATTTGTTACCGTGGAGTTTGCTGTTGTTGTCGTGGTATATGCTGTTGAAGTTATAGTAGTCGCAATAGATATTGAGCTATCTGTCGTTGTATCAGTTGAAGCAGAAAAGGTTGCCATCGTTGTAGTAGTAGAAAATGCAGCGGTAGTTACTTCGTTTTTTGTTGTTGATTGATTTTCAGCTTTGGTAAGCGTAGTTTGGGTCGTTACCTCCGGTGCGGTGTGATCTGTCGATTCTTTATGAAGCGTAGTTGTAATTGTAGTAGCAGACTCGGTAGTATGATGACCGGATCCGGTTGTTTTGGTTACAGGAGGCTGTTCATTTTGAAGCGTTACCGCTGCGGCAGATGTTGTCACAGTATCTGCTGTTCCGATAGCATTCGTTGTTGTCTCAGGCATACCCGATATTGAGCTATCCTCGGTCACGGCATCGGTCGGATCGGTATTTTCCTCGTCTTCGCCAATATATATGGTTTCAACAATAAGTCCGGAGGAGCTGTCGTGATTGAATCTGTCATTTTGGGAATTTGGAGAAGTCCTGCGTATACCACTGATGTTCCATATTCCGAAACCAACAAGTACGGCAAGACCACAACTCAGAACAGCAGTAAAATTTCGCTTGAATACGGCACGTTTTTTCTTCTTCACGGCTAAGTATTCATCACGCCGCCGGAGAACATCTCTTGCAACCTCTTCATATGACTTCATACACAAATCCCTCCTTCTCAAGCTCTGCCTTCAGAGCATTTTTTGCCCGATAAAGAAGATTTTCTATCTGCCGCTTATTTTTCCCCGTTATCGTGGAGATCTCGCCGTTGGAGAATCCTTCAAAATATGAAAGATACAAAACCTGCCTGTAATCAGGGAGCAGCTTTTCCATTGCCTTATGAAGCGTGATCTTCTGCTCCTCTCTCAGGTATTCACTCTCAATATCATGTTCGTCTGTAATAACTCCGACAGAATCCGGTTCGATAGGGGAGAGCCTTGAATTCTTCCTCAGAAAATCAATTGCGGCATTCCTCCCCATTGAATAAAGCCATGTTTTGAAGCTGCTTCTTCCGGAAAAGTTGGGCTTTTTTGTTACGAGCTTAAAAAAAGTCTCCTCCATGATCTCCTCAGCCAGCAGAAAATTCCCCATGATGCCGTTTATGTAAAGGATAAGTCCATCCTTGTAATCACGTATTATATCCACGATTCCGCTATCATCACCGTCAAGATAGCGGCGATAGCAGACCGCTCCCCGATCCATCGGACTCCCTCCCTTCCTGTTCCGGCGGCTCTTCTGCAAAGCTGAAGCTTTGCAGCCCCACAGCAAAGCTGTGGGGAGCGGCGCAGCCGCAGAGCCGCAATGGGCACGTTCTTCTATAAAAGATCCTGATTTAGACAGTACAGAAAATCAAAGATCAAGCCGAAAAGCAATAAAACGAAAAAAGCTTCCAAACGTTAGACGTTCCGATCAGCGATTTCTCTCCATTCCGAAAAAACAGGACAGCAATGCTGTCCTGTGACGTTATCACTGTTTCAGGAGTCTTTTCAGCATTACACTCCTGCACTTTTTCTCCAATGCATCATTGATAGGAGTAAGCTCTTCTTCTGCCCCACTGTGCTTCAGACAGTATTTTATCATATAGTCGGCGATCTCAGGATTTTTTGAAAGCATTGGTCCATGCAGATATGTGGCTATGACGTTTTTTTCAAAATATCCCTCTGTTTTTCCCCCTGAGCGATTTCCACTGCCGCAGAGTACCTCGCCCAAGGGAGTCTTTACATTATGAGTTTGTCCGCCATGATTTTCAAATCCTACAACATTGACAGGCTCTTCAGCTATATTTGTGCGTATGACAATATTTCCTATACATCGCATTCTCCTGCTGTCCGGTGCTACGGTATAGTAATCAAAAAGTCCCAGACCGGGAATTTTGTTGCCGTCAGCATCACGGTAATATTTTCCCATAAGCTGATATCCTCCGCAGATGAGAAACAGGAAGCTCCCCGACTTGTAAGCCTTTATCATTTCCTCTCTGCAACGCATAAGATCCGCTGATATATGCTGTTGTTCAAGATCTGCACCTCCGCCGATATAAATAAGATCATATGACGAGAGATCGGGCATATCATTCCCGGCTGAATATTTTTCACGCTGAAAGTCAATACCACGCATTTTACAGCGGTATTCAAGTATCTCCATATTACCGCTGTCACCGTAGAGATCAAGCATATCCGCATACATATGAAGCACCTTAATTTTTCTCATCAGACATTCCTCCATGTTCAGCGATATATCTTTTCAATGCGGCTCTCGTTGGCTGAACTGCCGTATAATTAGCTATGACGAATTTCCTTCCCGGAGTGGAGGCAAGCTCCCTAACGGCATCATCAAGCTCCGGTCGGACTGCTATTTTTCTGGCATCATATCCGGAGCACTTTATTCTGACCGCAATGTCATACGCTCTCGTTCCGGCTGTTACGACACGTGTCACATCACGGAATATCGAAAAATTTATGTCCCATATCCACGAAACATCGAGTCCGTCGGCAATATTATCATTCAGAACGAAAAGCAGCTCCTTTTCACCATTCATCTCGTTCATGACCCTAAGTGTCATATTCGCTCCCACAGGATTTTTCGCAAGATTGAGAGTCGTCTGACAGCTGCCGAGCATAAAATGCTCCATTCTGCCGTTTTTCACCGTATACCGTGAGATCACCTTTTCCGTGATTTTTCGGTCAATGTTATAGAGTTTCGCCACTGCGGCAACTGCGGTCATATTGTACACGTTATAGATACTGTTCAGCCGTGGAGTGTATTGATGCCCGTCCACCGTGAAGATATGCTTTTCAAGGTCGATATCCGAGGCTGTTACATACGGCTCGTAATCAGTGCCGAATCCGCATTTTTCACAGGAGAATTTTCCTATATGGGAATACTGGTAATATTCATATGAAAGCGCTTCGCCGCAGAACGGGCAGAAACGTCCCTCGGATGCCTCATAGATCTCACTTGTTGCAAAGGCATATTTTTCAGCGTGGAAATACTTCACATTCTTATTATCGGGATTTGCTCTTCCAAGACGTGCCGTATTCGGATCATCTCCGTTCAGGATAAGATTGCCGCTGAATGTTTTGCAGAAACCTTCGATCTTTCTGATAAGTGTCTCCATTTCACCGTTACGGTCAAGCTGATCACGGAAAAAATCAAGCACAACAAGTGTTTCAAGCTTCATCTGTGAGTAAACCACCGGCACATGAGACTCGTCCGTTTCAAGTATCATCAGGTCAGCATTCACTCTGCCCGACATATCACAATGTCTGAGCAGGAGCGAGCATATTCCGGTATCAAGGTTATTTCCCTCTTTATTTATTATCAGCCTCTTTCCGCTGCTCTCGAAAAGTTTTGCGATACAATTAGTTACCGAAGTCTTTCCGTTCGTGCCGGTTATCGCTATTACGGGGCACTCCACCTTGAATATAGAGCAGCATTTATGTCCCGAAAGATGCCAGATCACGATCCCCGGAAGATTTCCTGCATTTCGTTTCATCATTCTGAGCAGCTTCACAATTATCTTTCCGATAAGTATCAGGATCCTTTTCAATTTCAAGCCTCCTTTTTCATCAGACCTGTTTGCGGGTGTATATGCTCTTTCGGCTGTTTATTTTTTGCGGACGATCTCTCCGCCTGTCTTGCAGATACTGTTCGGAGGGATAACTCCCCTTACGCAGCTTGTAGGATAGATGTTAGAGCAGCGACCGACTATCGTTCCGGGATTAAGCACACTGTTGCAGCCGACCTCAACAAAGTCGCCAAGCATCGCACCGATCTTCTTGATACCTGTCTCTATAAGTGTATCATTGTCCTTTATAACAACGTTTGTCTTGTCGGATTTCACATTTGAAGTTATAGAGCCTGCTCCCATATGCGATCTGTACCCTAAAATGCTGTCTCCTACATAATTATAGTGGGGAGTCTGTACATTATCAAAAATGATAACATTTTTCAGCTCAACGGAATTTCCCACGACACAGCCGTTTCCGACAAGAGCGCTGCCCCTTATGAATGCGCAATGACGCACCTCTGTTTCTGCGCCGATGATGCAGTTAGCTCCTATATAGGCGCTCGGGAAAACCTTTGCTGTTTTATGTATCCATACATTCTCCGACGGATTGTCGTACTCATCGGGACTGAGAGTTTTTCCCAATGCGATTATAAGCTCGCTTATTCCTTTGAGTGCCTCCCATGGATACGTAAAGCTGCGGAGATAATCAGCAGCAATAGTATGTTCAAGGTCAAAAAGGTCGGTTATCTTTATATTTTCCATAATATCAGCTCCAAAAATAATTTACTATTACATTATACTATTTAATATCACATATGTCAAGCTTAATCCGATATGCACCAATGCAGACATTTTGACCCATACAACACAAAAAACCGGTGTAAACCGGTCTTTTGCGGGAAGTTCTGCTGTATCATCATGTAAGATCAGCGATAATTCCGAGTTTGTATTTCTGTATCTGAAGTGCATCGAGATTAGTCACGCCATCGCCGTCTCCGATAACATCTGCATTTTTTATTCCCTGTTCCGATATGCCATGCTCCTTGTTAAGTCCGTAAACATCGGGATCTGCGCTGAATTGCATGATGAGCACTGCATCGGCAAGATCAACTGTTTTGTCACAGTTTGAATCACCCTTGAGGAGCTCAGTATCGCTGCTGTTGTCATACTTGTATGTCAGAACGACTTTAGTGTACTTCACGCTGATCGTATCATCTGCCGCACTGTCCTGCTTTTCAGAGGCTGACCACCACTGCTGAAGCTCCACCTTATTTTCCGCAAATCTGCCTTGTATCAGTTCCTCGTCATTGGTGAAATATCCATCAAAGTCGATCTCAGCAGTTGAGTCGTTTCCAAGTGAAAGGGAGTAGCTCTTGTACGTCCAGAAGCCCTCGCCGTCAAGTGTTTCGGCATTCATACACACCGCACAGCCGGCAGTTCCCCATGAAGAACCGGCAGAAGATGAAACATCACCTGTAATGCTGATCCTTACAAGATGATCGGGATCTTCCACAGGAATGGTTATGAATCCCTCATCATTTGTGAGATCGTCAAAATCCGTTATCACTGTTTTCTCATAGCGGAATTCATCAGGATCATATATCTTTTCGCCGCTGAGATCTTCGGGATCGTCAGTTACAACTACCATTGCTGCCGAAAGAGCCGGAAGCTCCACCGTTACTTTATTGTCTGTGATATCCTCAACAATATCTATCAGGCGGATATCGGGAGAATCATCGAACACTGCATACACAGCGGCAGCCTTATACTCTGTATCTGAATTGTTCAGAGAGATAACGGCATTTTCCGTTTCTGTCTTACTCTTATTTGTTATCATCGCAGTCACGTATCCGGTATCATCGCCGTTTATCGCAGAATATGAGCTTGAAAGCGATACATCGTCCGTTTCTGTGGGAACAAGCTGATCTCCGAAAGCTCCGCCCTTTCCGTCAAAGTTTGTGTAGAGATCGAGTCCGGAGAGGATATACGCTCCATTGCCCCAGAGTGTTGCAAAATATACTCCCGCATCAGCATAGCAGCCGAGAGCCTCTGCCTGTGCTATAGTTCCGCTGGTATCGTTATCTCCGCCGAAGTTATACTCGCTGATGGCGAGCTTTGTTCCCGGGTAATACTTGTCGATAGATGCTTGTACTGTCGGAAGTATCGGTACATTCTCCTGACACCATTGTCCGATCCAGCTATTCTCAGCAAAGCCTTTTTCATAGAGTGTGCGGACAGACTGAAGTCTGTCATCTGCGCCGTTTCTTGCTGATTCCGAGTAGTAGTGTATGTCGAGAACGTCAAGAAGACGTGTGCCGTATTCCTCCTCAGCCTTTTTCATCCGGTCAAGATAGCAGTCAAGATACCAGTGATATCCGTTTGCAGCCTTGATGTTCTCCCATTCATCGGAAGTATCATCATCAGCAAGATGATCGAATGCAGTATATCCGTAAAGAGCAGGTCCGAATATCTCAGCATTCGGATCAACCTTTTTTACAGCAGCCGCAAGATCAACGGACTTTGTCGAAAGCTCCTCAATAGTCAGCGCATCGGGATGCATACGGCTGTGAGTATGTGACCAGAGTGCAGGCTCATTATCAAGACTGTAACCCTGTATTCCCGTAGGAGATGTTGAATCTCCAAGCTTATTGACAATGTAGTTTACATATTCGTCCATATAGACTTTGCCGTCAGTCAGATCCGGTGTTTCATCAAAAGGTGCTCCCTTTGAAGCAATAACTTCATTCCAACGATCTGAGGGAGCGATCTCGTCCTCCGTGACCGTACCGTCCTTGTCAGCAGAAGCGTATCCTGCCATCTGGAGCGTGGTAAGCTTATAGCCGATCCCGTATGTTTCAGCAATTTTTGACAATTCCTGAACGCAGTCAGCCGGTTCATCAGAGTTGCTCAGGTTATTATCAGAGCTGTGCTGCCAGTCAGATCCTGCATTGGAGGCGTTATTCTCCCAGTTGTAGGCACTCATGCGATTGCCGCCCTGACGTATGGAATTGACAGTCAGGTCACGCATATCGTCCTGACAGGTGTACTGATTGACGCCATAGATCAGCGGACTGATCTCCTTGCGCTGACCTGCAAGATCAATGCTGATATTCATGTCATAGCTTTCAGCAGCTATCGACACAGCCGGAGCTGTTGAAGTGACGAGAGCAGACATGACGAGCATCGCAGAAAGCATACTTCCGCTTCTTTTAAGTGATTTTTTATTATGCATATTGCATACCCCCTTGATTTTATTATTTATATTATAGTACAAAAGATACAGAATGTCAACGGAAAATCAAAAATGTAAACGATAAAGTGTTTGCTGAAAAATAATTTTATCAAATTCAAAATACTGACATGAAAAATTTTCTCTTTTACCTTGACTTATTATGAAAAAAATAGTATAATTGATGTTGTATAGCAAATACTTAATTTTTTTCTGGAGGTTTTTTCAATGAGCAGAGTTTATAATTTCAGCGCAGGTCCCGCTGTGCTTCCTGAGGAAGTTCTCAGAGAAGCCGCCGACGAAATGCTTGATTACAAGGGCTGCGGAATGTCCGTTATGGAGATGTCTCACCGCTCTAAGGTCTATGACAACATTATCAAAGAGGCTGAACAGGATCTCCGTGACCTTATGAATATTCCTGATAATTACAAGGTGCTTTTTCTTCAGGGAGGTGCTTCACAGCAGTTTGCCGCTGTTCCGATGAATCTGATGAAAAACAGGAAGGCTGCATACATAATCACCGGTCAATGGGCAAAAAAGGCTTATCAGGAGGCTCAGATCTACGGCGAGGCTGTAGCTGTTGCATCTTCCGCTGACAAGACATTCTCCTATATTCCCGACTGCTCCGACCTTGATATACCGGAGGATGCCGACTATGTTTACATCTGCGAGAATAACACGATCTACGGCACTAAGTTCAAGACGCTTCCCAATACAAAGGGCAAGCTCCTTGTGGCTGATGTTTCATCATGCTTCCTTTCCGAACCCGTTGACGTTACAAAATACGGCGTTATCTACGGAGGCGTTCAGAAAAATATCGGTCCTGCCGGCGTTGTTATCTCCATAATCCGTGAGGATCTTATCACCGATGATGTACTCCCCGGCACGCCCACTATGCTTAAATGGAAAACTCAGGCTGATAACGATTCGCTCTATAATACTCCGCCTTGCTACGGTATCTACATATGCGGCAAGGTGTTCAAGTGGATAAAGAAAATGGGCGGCCTTGAGGCTATGAAGGCTGTCAATGAGAAAAAGGCAAAGATTCTCTATGATTTCCTCGACCGGAGCAATATGTTCAAGGGCACTGTTGTCAAGGAAGACCGCTCGCTGATGAACGTTCCTTTCGTAACAGGCAATGATGAGCTGGACAAGAAATTCATAGCTGAGTCAAAGGCTGCCGGATTCGAGAACCTCAAAGGTCACAGAACAGTCGGCGGAATGAGAGCTTCCATCTACAATGCAATGCCTATCGAGGGTGTTGAGAAGCTCGTTGCTTTTATGAAAAAATTTGAGGACGATAATTCATGAAATTTGAGCTTCCTGAGAAATATAAAGAGCGTCTTGAAAGAAGAAATTCGATCCGTATAAAGCTCCTTGGCTTCATCGTTCCCGCAATAATAGTCCTGCTTATCATCGCAAGACTCCTGTCACATTGACAAAAGCTCTCCGGAGGCTGTATTCCGGAAAAATCTAACCAAAGAGGTAATTACCATGTACAAGATACAAACACTTAATAAAATCTCTCCCATCGGCACTGATATCTTCGACAAGGGCAAGTATACAGTCTCAGAGGACTGCGCTAACCCGGATGCTATCATGGTACGCAGTGCTAAAATGCACGACATGACATTCGGCGATAACCTTCTTGCTATTGCAAGAGCCGGTGCAGGCGTAAACAATATTCCCGTTGAGCGCTGCGCTCAGGAGGGGATCTGTGTTTTCAATACTCCCGGAGCAAACTCCAATGCCGTAAAAGAACTTGCTATCTGTGCCCTGCTCCTCTCCTCAAGAAAAATAACCGAGGCTGCCGCATGGACCGCATCTCTCAAAGGAACACCCGACGCTCCAAAGACTGTTGAGGGCGGAAAATCCAAGTTTGCAGGTCCTGAGATCGCAGGCAAAACACTCGGTATAATCGGTCTGGGCGCTATCGGCGGAAAGATCGCCAATGCCGCTATTTCTCTCGGAATGAAGGTCATCGGCTTTGATCCGTATCTCTCAGTCAATTCTGCCCTCCACATCGAGCCTGATGTAAAGGTAGCCTCCGATATCAATGATATATACAAGAACAGCGACTATATCACAATTCATATGCCCTATACCCCGCAGACAAAGAATACTATCGACGCTGAACAGATCGCTATGATGAAGGACGGCGTTCGTCTCATCAACCTTGCAAGAGGCGAGCTCATCAACAGTGAGGCTGTTGTAAAGGCTATCTCAGAGGGCAAGGTCGCTAAATATGTTACCGATTTCGCTGATGATATCCTTCTTGGTACGGAGAATGTTATAGTACTCCCGCATTTGGGAGCTTCTACTCCCGAGAGTGAGGACAACTGCGCTGTTATGGCTGCTGAGGAGCTTATCGACTACATTGAAAACGGCAACATCAGAAACAGCGTGAACCTCCCCAACGCATCAATGCAGGCTGTAGGCACAAAGATCTGCGTTATCCACAAGAACGTTCCTACAACTATCGCAGCTATCACTACAGCAGTTGGCAACGAGGGAATAAATATCGAAAATATGTTTAATGCAAGTAAAAAAGAATTTGCCTATACTATGCTTGACGTTTCAGGTGAGGTAACTCCCTCCGTAGAGGGCAAGATAAACGCTGTTGACGGCGTTATCCGTGTGAGAGTCCTTAACTGAATAGGAATTAACACTAAGGGGAATAATAACTACACCGCACATTGATAAAAGGCTGCCTTAGCGCAGCCTTTTTTTCAATAGGACATTATGGAGGTTTACTATGGGGGAGCTTTTGAAAAAACTAACTACAGTAGAGTTCTGGACAGGTTTTCTCTCTGTCTTCCGTGGACTTGGACCTGTTTTTCCGGTACTCCTTGCCTTTGTAGAATCTCTGATACCGCCGCTGCCTCTCATGGCGATCGTTACTGTGAACGTTGCGGCTCATGGAGCGTTCATGGGATTTGTCTACAGTTGGGTGGGAACTGCACTGGGCAGTACCGTTGTTTTCCTCTTTTTCCGTCATCTCTTGAAAAAATGGTTTATGCGATTCGAGGAGCATCACCCAAAAGTTTCAAAAGCACGCCGGTGGGTGGAGCAAACGAACACTCCAACGCTTTTTATGGTAGCGCTTCTTCCGTTCACACCGTCATCTTTCTTGAACTTTGCTTTCGGAGTGTCCGACTATCCCGTGAAAAAATACCTCCTGACCATATGCTCTGCAAAGCTCATAATGATCGCACTTCTGGCATTTATCGGACAATCAGCAGTAAATGCATTTGAAGATCCGCTGTTTATTCCGCTGTCACTGGGACTGCTGATAGTAACGTATCTCCTCTCAAAATGGGTAATGAAAAAGAAAATGTAATAATATTTATGTGGCAGAGTCCATAGCTGTGCTCTTCTGCCTGTATGCTCTCGGAGTGACTCCCACCTTTTTACGGAATGTGCTGATAAACGCACTCTGTGAGGAAAATCCCAGTGCAAGAGCTATCTCTGAGCTTGGGAAATCTGAATATCTGAGCAGATTCTCAGCTGTCGTTACTTTTGCATTCAGTACAAACTCCTTGAAGGTCGTTCCTGTCTCCTGTGCAAAGAGTTTCGATAAATAAGAAGAATTGAGCCCCGTATATTCAGCAAGATCACTCAGCAGAAGACGATCTCCGAGATGATCGTATATGTAATCTATACACTTGCGCACGTGAAGCGAGATAACATTCTCTTTTTTCAGATCACGCATACGTCCTGCAAAATCAAGAAGCATCTCCTCAAAAATATCAAGCACCTCGTCACAGCTCCTGCATTTGTCCGCACGCTGGATATATATGTCACTGAGCGTGTATGCAGCATCGTGTCCCAGACCTCCCTCAACACAGAATCGTGCCACCAGTGCTACAGCCGTCACCAGATGATACATAACGTTCCGAACCGGATCATCAGAGAGCTTTCCTTTTCCCTCAAGAAAATTCTGCCTGCGCTGCTCGAAATCTTTCTTTGCCTGTTCGACATTCCCGGATTGTATCACCTTATAGGTCTCCATTTCACGGTTGAACGGATTCCGGGTAAATCCGTCGTTTTTCTGAATATAGAGCCTGTATTCAAGATCACGGTCTGTTTTCATGATGCATCATCTCCCAACAAAAATATAATACCATATTTTTGACAAAAATGCAATACTTCTGATATAAAAAATCTGTTCAGTGATTATAATAAAGTTGTTTACGGAACACTACGTAAATCAGAACTTGTTTTATTCAGGCGGTGACCATTATGTCGAAAACTTATGATCTCACACAGGGCAGAACAAGCAGCCTCATACTGAGATTTTTCTTCCCTATGCTGATGACAAATATGCTTCAGCAGATATATAACATGGCTGATACTGCCATCGTAGGCAGAGGTCTGGGAGATAACGCACTTGGTGCAGTGGGCAATATGTCCTCACTGACATTCCTTGTAATAGGCTTCTCAATGGGACTTGCAAACGGTTTTTCAGTCTCCATTGCCCGGAGCTATGGTGCAAAGGACTACCAAAGGCTTCGCCGTGCCACGGCTGCATCAGTAAAGCTCTGTCTCATCATCGCAATTGTACTTACGCTCCTGAGCACGGTTTTTTTGAGGGAAATTCTCGGACTGCTCCAAACAGATGCCGAGCTTATGAGTGACAGTCTCACCTATGGATATATCCTCTTCGGCGGACTTATCGCTACTATAGCATATAACCTCTGCTCATGTATACTGCGTGCTCTCGGAGACAGCAAAACTCCTTTCATAGCTATAATAATCTCGACCATAACAAATATAATCCTTGACTGTTTCTGCATATTTGTTCTGAAAACCGGTGTTGAGGGTGCTGCTATCGCTACAGTATTTGCACAGATACTCTCTGCATTCATTTGTTGGCTCCGCCTCAGAAAAATAGAAATACTGCACCTTACAGCCGATGATTTCAGAAACTGCTCATGTATGTACTTAGAAATGTTCTCCAACGGGCTTCCGATGGCTTTGATGAATTCCATCACTGCTGTGGGCTGCATGGTGATCCAATACTTCGTTAATGGTCTGGGAGTTGCCTATACTTCGGCATTTTCTGTTTGCAGCCGCTATACCAATCTTTTCATGCAGCCTGCCTGCACTGCCGGATTCACTATGTCTGCCTTTACCGGTCAGAATTACGGTGCCCGCCGATATGAGCGTATCCGTGAAGGCGCACACGTGTGTGCCGGTATTGCTATAGTATCCTATATGCTCTTTGGCTCTGTAATGTTTTTCTTCCCGGAACGGCTCGCCGGATTGATGCTCTCCGGCAGCGAGCAGATAAGCATCGCTGCACAGTATCTCCCGATCTGTGGAGCAATGCTCTTCGCTGTTGATCTGCTCTTTGTCTTCCGAAGCGGCTGTCAGGGGCTGGGAAGACCTCTTATCCCCATGATCTCCGGCATTGTGGAAATGGCTATGAGGATCGGCGTTATCGTCATCATGATACCTCACATTGGTTTCAGAGCTACGGCATGGGCAGATGTTTTTGCATGGATCGGTGCAGTATCTCTGAATTTTGCAGCCTTTGAGATAATTCTCGGCAAATACCTCCGATCCGGAGAAAAAACAAAACACCGTCATAAATTATCGCCTGTTGCTGAAAGGTAAAAATACTCCAAATATTCCAAAAAATCCGATAGATCGATCTATCGGATTTTTTATGAGCAGTATTACAAGTTGGAAAAATGCATATCCTGTACCGATCTCTGAAAAAATCGGAGTTTTAAAATGTGCTCACTAATCCTGAGCGATGATCTCCTTGTAGAATTCAGCATAGTCGCTGCGGTTTTCCTTAGTGAACTGTATAGCTGTTCTGGGATGCTGATTCAGCAGACCTGTCATCAGGTATTGCAGATCATATCCCCATACAACTCCATCCTTTTTGAGAGCGGACATATACGTGTCGATGAATTGTATAACGGGATAAACGTTATATTTCGGATTTTTGAGGAATCCGAGCAGAAGCTCCATAGCGCAGTTTCCTGCACCACGTCCCATAGCTGAATATGTAGCATCGAGCCAATCAACGCCGTCTCCTACAGCCTCAATAGTATTAGCAAAAGCGAGCTGCTGGTTATTATGAGCATGAATACCCACTTTTTTGCCGTATTTAGCGGCATATTCACCGTAGAGTGCGGCAATGCGTGCGATCTGTTCCGGATAGAGCGCACCGAAGCTGTCAACGATATAGAAAACATCAACGGGTGATTTTCCGAGAATATCAAGAGCGACCTTCATATCGGATTCCTGAGCATTTGAGATCGCCATGATATTGCAGCTTACCTCATAACCCTTATTTTTTGCGTCCTCGATCATATCAACGGCGGTAGGGATAGTGTGAAGATATGTTGCCACACGGATAAGATCAATGGGACTTTCACTGCGCTCACGGATATCCTGTTTATAGTTGCAGCGTCCCACATCAGCCATCACGGCTATCTTCAGATCTGTTTCGTTATTACCGACGATGGAGCGAATATAGTCATCATCACAGAATTTACACGGACCGAATTTATTTTCGTCAAACATTTCACGATCTGCTTTATATCCGAACTCCATATAGTCAACACCGGCACGGAGATTTGCTTTGTAGAGCTCTTTAACGAACTCATCGGTGAAGTAGAAATCGTTTACCAGACCGCCGTCACGGAGAGTAGCGTCAATGACTTTTATATCCGGTCTGAAATCCAGCAGTTTAGAGATCTCTTTCATAAATATCATTTCCTTTCATGACTGTAAAACTTTAAAGCGAAATCCAACATATAGTATATCACATGATCGTTGTTTTGTCAAGTAAAATTCTATTGTGCAATTTTTTTACTTTAGAGGTTGCCTTTAATATTGACAAAAAAAGGCTTTTATGATATAATAACATTAAAATAAATATCAGGCAGTACCGCAAAAGCCGGTCTGACGGCGTGCGATGCTGCCATAGCTTCAAAAGGTGGTAATATATGGATTTTTCTAAGCTTGCAGAACTTCTTTTTCCCAAAAGCACATCAACTCCCGAAGAGATCGAGGCAAGGTTTCCGGTGCGTACACTTCCCGAAAACGCCTGTGTAACCCGCATTGGTCCCAGTCCTACCGGATTCGTACATCTCGGCAACCTGTATAATGCCGTTATAGGTGAGCGGATCGCTCATCAGTCGGGAGGTGTGTTTTATCTGCGCATTGAAGATACTGACAGCAAGCGTGAGGTCGAGGGAGCAGTTGAGACACTCATAAGAGCTATGAACTATTTCGGCGTTTCTTTTGACGAGGGAGCTGCTGCCGACGGAGATAACGGCATATACGGTCCGTATCGGCAGAGCCGGCGTCGGGAGATATATCATGTTTTTGCTAAAAAGCTGGTCCGGGAGGGACTTGCATATCCATGCTTCCTCACGGAAGATGAGATAAATGCTATCCGTGAGCAGCAGACCGCAAATAAGGAAAACCCCGGTATCTACGGAAAATATGCTGAAAAGAGCCGCAGTCTCACCATTGAACAGATAAAGGAGAACATAGATGCCGGAATGGAGTGGGTACTTCGTTACAGAGGAGTTATGACCGATGAGTATATCTCCGTTGAGGACGCTGTCAGGGGCAGGCTTGAAATGCCCGGAAACAATATGGATTTTGTTTTGCTGAAAAGTGACGGTATCCCGACATATCATTTTGCCCATGTTGTTGACGATCATCTCATGCGTTCAACGCACGTGATAAGGGGAGAGGAGTGGATATCCTCTCTGCCCATGCATATCGAACTGTTCAACGCACTCGGCTGGAAAGCTCCCATATACTGCCACACGGCAACTCTCATGAAGCTCGAAAACGGCGGAAAGAGGAAACTGTCAAAGAGAAAAGATCCCGAACTTGCACTGTCATATTATCAGCAGGAGGGGATAAGTCCCGATGCAGTTTGGGAATTCCTGCTAACACTTCTGAACTCCAATTATGAGGAGTGGCGAATCGCTCATCCGGAAGCTGATTACAGAGAGTTTCCGTATTCGTTCAAGGAGATGTCGATCTCGGGAGCACTTGTTGATATGGACAAGCTGAAAAGTATTTCAAAAGACGTTATCGGCAGAATGTCCGCACAGCGCATATATGACGAATGGCTCGGCTGGTGCAGGCAGTACAATGAGAAATTTGCCGGACTTATCACAAAATATCCTGAGAAAACACTTGCTGCCATCAACGTTGGAAGAAATGCTGCAAAGCCGCGTAAGGATATAGAATCGTGGAAACAGGCGTGTGATTTCATGAGCTTCTATTATGATGAAACGTTCACGCTCTGTGATGAAATGTCCGAACAGTGCAGCGATGAGGCACTTCGGAAAGCTTTTTTTGCCAAGTATATCGAAAGCTATTGCCACGATGACGATCAGGCAGTATGGTTCGATAAGGTAAAGGCGATAACAGAAAAACTCGGATTTGCCGTAAAACCAAAGGATTTCAAGAAAAATCCCGATCAATATAAGGGCAGTATAGTCCACATTACAAATATGCTGAGGATAGCTCTTACCGGACGTGCAAATGCTCCCGATATCCGGGAGGTCAGTCATGTTCTTGGTGAGGAAACAGTCCGTATGAGACTTGATATGTGGAAATAAGCCGAAAGGATTGATATTATGTCTGATAAGAATTTTGAAATACCACGTCCGGAATTTCCCAAACGAGCCGTTATCACAGGCGGAATGCCCTACGGCAACAAGGAGCTGCACTTTGGTCATGTGGGTGGTATGTTCGTATTTGCCGACACATATGCACGCTTTCTTCGTGACAGGATCGGAAAGGATAACGTTATTTTCGTCTGCGGTACAGACTGCTACGGTTCTCCTATTGCCGAGAGCTGGAGAGTCAAAGTGGAAAACGGCGAATTTTCCGGCAGTCCGGAGGATTTTGTCCGGCAAAATCATGACAAGCAGAAAGAGACTCTTGATAAATACGGTATCTCTCTGAACCTGTTTGCCGCATCGGGACTGGGACGCTCCAAGGAGATACACGCAGAGGTCACTGATTGGTTCATCAGCTCTCTTTACAAAAAGGGACAGCTTGAAAAGATCTCAACAATGCAGTTCTATGACGAAAAGGCGAAGGTGTTTCTGAACGGCCGTCAGGTGATCGGAAAATGTCCCGTTGAAGGCTGTACCTCCGAAAAAGGATATGCGGACGAGTGTGATCTCGGTCATCAGTATATGCCGGAAAATCTTCTGAATCCTGTGAGCACTCTTACCGGAGAAACTCCGTCTATGAGACCTGTGACAAACTGGTATTTCAAGCTGCGTGACTATGAAAAGCTTATGCTGGAATGGACGGAGGAGCTTCGTAAACGCAAGGATATACGCCCTGTAGTTCATAAGACGATCTCGGAATTCTTGAAACCTCCGGCAATATACGTAAAGCGTGAATATGAAGAAAAATACAACACTCTCAGAGCCTCAATGCCGGAGCACAGATATCTTGAAGAAAAGAAAAAGCCGTCGTTTACCATAGAGTTTGATAAACTCTCAGACTGTGACGAAGCTTGCCGCATACTCACTCAGAACGGCATACGCTACCGTACGGGAAAAACGCTCGTTCCTTTCCGTCTTACCGGAAATATTGAATGGGGAGTTCCTGCTCCTGTGCTTGACGGTGAGGGAGGACTGACTGTCTGGGTATGGCCCGAATCGCTCTGGGCACCTATCTCATTCACTAAAACATATCTCGAACAGATCGGCGGAGCTCCCGATGACTGGAAAAAATACTGGTGCAGTAAAGAAGCCGGCGTATACCAGTTCATTGGTCAGGACAATATCTATTTCTATGGGATTGCTGAACCTGCAATGTGGATGGCTCAGCAGGAGTCTGACGAAAAAACCTCTGATCCGCCGGAGGGAGAGCTTCAGATGCCGGTGATCGTAGCGAATCACCATATACTTTTCCTTGACAAAAAGGCATCAAGCTCCGGCGAGGTAAAGCCTCCCATGGCAGATGAGCTCCTCGATCACTACACTCCCGAACAGCTCCGTATGCACTGGCTTGGTCTCGGACTGGGACAGCGTTCGGTGAGTTTCATGCCAAAGTCGTATAACCCTGATGCCAAGGCTGAAGATACCGATCCCGTTGTAAAGGACGGACTTCTGCTGTCAAATGTGTATAACCGCATGATACGCACTGCATTTTATACAACGCAGAAGGAGTTTGACGGCATTATGCCCGATCGCAAGCCGGAGGAAAAATTCATCAACGAGGCTGAAAAGGCTGTTTTGGAGTATGAGCGTCACATGGCAAAATTTGAATTTCACCGGTGTACCTACGTTCTTGACAGCTATATCAGGAACGGCAGTAAATATATGTCAAGAGTTATCGCAGCCGAAAATCCCGACAAGGAGCAGCTTGCGCAGTCTCTTGCGAATCTGTTTTACATTATCAGAATAGCCGGAGTGCTGCTTCATCCTATGGCACCGTTCGGAACGGAAAAACTGCGTGAATATTTGCAGGTCGATGAGCGTATATGGTCGTGGGATACTATCTTAGAGCCGTTGAATTATTTTACCGGAGCATCTCATAAGCTGAAATTTCTTCCGCCGAGAACTGACTTCTTCACAAAACATGAGAGTCAGTTTGTCACTGAAAATAATGAATAAGCAATTTTTATAGGCGAAGCTGCACAAGCCATGTCCGGCGGATGTGCCGACAGACCGGTATTCCTTCGTCATTTGCATTGACAGACAAAATTTCTGCACGTCATCATAATTACGGATCGTAAAATCTTTAAAAAGTCCACCTTTTCTGCATATTATGGGTTGTGAATTTTTTGTGGATAATTTATAATAATTATAAACAGAATTGACAGAATATGTTTTTTGGGGAGGTTAGTATGAAAATAAACCAAATTATCGCTCTAATGCTCAGCGGTGTTCTATTTTCTTCATGTGCTTTTGTAGGTTGCGGAAGTTCAGAGAAAAAATTATCTGACAGTTCTTCAATCTCAACCTCAGAAGAACAGGAAACCGAAGAGTCATCAAGTTCTGATGAAAGCAAAACAGAAAAAACAACATCAGAGGAAAAATCTGAGACAGCCACATCAGCTACTGAAAAAACAACGCAAATAACGACTGAAAAGGCAACAGAGGTAACTACCGAAAAAGCTACTGAAGAAGTAACTGAGACTCATAATTCAATACCTGAAAAAATAGAGGAAAATGAAGTATTTGAGATAGCGCAAAAGGCTGTTGACGCATTGAACAAGGGTGATTATGATGGTATATACCGTTATACTGATTTTGGACTGTTTTATGATTTAGATAATACAGAAGGCACGAATTTTGAGGATTTCTGCGGTGAATTTGGTGACCTTTTTGGTGAGGACGAATTAAAAATAAATCTTGTTTCAGTTGAAAAATCAGACAGTGAATTAAATTCATATAATTCTTTTATTCAAACATTAAAAGAAAACTTAGAAAATGAACCGGAGAGTGCTGAGTTTTACGACAACTTAAAAATAGAAGCCGCCTACATTGTAAAAACTGAAAATGATTCCGAAAATGATAATTATGTTTGTATGCTGAAAATAAACGGCGAATGGAGGCTTGGATTTGTTTTGGCTCTGACAAAGGCATTTACGCAGGCTTTTTCATAATATCAACAATTAATGCATATTAAAAAAATTAACGAGGTGATGATCTGTATGAAATTCAAATCAGTTATCGGCAGAATGCTGTCCGCTGTCACTGCTTCGGCTATGCTGATGGCAGGGATCGCTGTTTATCCGGAGAAGGAAAACAGCAGATTGGAAGCATTTGCTGCTGACAATGTTGTGATCGACACAACAACGGAGTATCAGACTATCAGAGGTTTCGGAGGTATCAATCTCCCCGAATGGCAGGGTTCCGATCTTAGCGATGCTCAGCGGAAAACCGCTTTCGGAAACGGTGACAACGAGCTTGGTCTTACAATACTCCGAGTGTTTATCAATCCCGACAGCAGTCAGTGGAGCAAAGCTGTTGCAACGGCTAAATATGCACAGTCGCAGGGGGCAACGATCTTTGCCTCTCCGTGGGAGCCGCCTGCTAATCTTGCGGAAAACGGCTCAGGCGGAATAAGAGGCGGAAAGAAGCATCTTCCAAAATCAAATTATGCTGCATACGCAAAGCATCTGAACGATTTTGCGGGATTTATGAAAAATCAGGGCGTTGATCTTTATTCCGTATCAGTTCAGAACGAGCCTGACTACGCCTCTGAATGGACTGCATGGTCATCTGATGAGACTACCGATTTTCTTGCAAATTATGCCGATCAGATCACTAATGCAAAGGTAATGTCTCCCGAGAGTTTCCAGTACACCAACAAGGACTACTATCAGAAGATACTTGATAATTCCAAGGCTTTTGCAAACTGCGATCTTTTCGGTACGCATTTCTACGGCACTCAAAGAAGTCAAATGGATTTCCCTGCTCTTGAAAACTCCGGTAAGGAGATCTGGATGACTGAAGTATATGTTCCAAACAGTGATGCTGATTCAAATAATATCTGGTCACAGGCAATACAAGTCGCAGAGAATATCCACAACGGTCTTGTTGTAGGCAACATGAGTGCTTATGTGTGGTGGTATATAAGAAGAAGCTACGGTCCTATGAGTGAGGACGGCACTATCTCAAAGCGCGGCTACAGCATGGCGCAATTCTCCAAGTGGGTCCGCCCGGGAGATATCCGTATAGCTGCTACCGAACAGCCTGCAAGCAATGTTCTCGTGTCAGCATATAAAAATGACAACAAGCAGGTAACGATAGTTGCCATAAACAAAGGCAATGATACGTATACGCAGAGTTTCTCTATAGGCAGCGGTGAGAAGATCATCAATGTTGACAGGTACAGGACTTCTGCGAATGAAAATCTTGCCCTTACTGAAAACCTTGAAAATGACGGTTCGGGATTCTTTGCATCTCTTCCTGCACAGAGCGTCTCTACATTTGTTGTCTCTCTTGAGGGAAGCGGCGTAACTCCCGGTTCGCAGCCTGACGAAAACGGCTACTTCTTCCACGATGAATTTGAACAGAGCACCTGCGACTGGAGCGGTCGTGGCGCTGCCTCTGTTATGACAAGCGGACGTACATTCAACAAGGGTGCAGAGGCTCTTCTCGTTCAGGAGAGAACTGCTGCATGGAACGGCGCATACAAGTCACTCAATTCAAAAGTATTCAAACCCGGTGAGGCATTCAGTTTCAGTGCGTGTGTTACTTATTTTGACGGTGAACCCTCCGCGAAATTTTTCATGAAGCTCCAGTATACCGGCTCAGACGGTGAAACTCACTATGATCAGATAGCTGAAGGTGAGACGATCCCCGGTACATGGGTCCAATTGGCGAATAAGGAATATACTATCCCGGCAGATGCAACTGATTTGCAGTTATACATCGAAACCGAAGAGGGCAGCGAAAATTTTTACATTGATGAAGCTATAGGCGCACTTCCCGGTACAGTTATTGAAGGACCTCCCGCACCGGAGATACCCGATCTGCCTGATGAAGATGATTTTATTGCAGGAGATACCGATCTCAACGGTATAGTAGATGCGTTCGACCTTGTTGCTCTCAGATCTGCCTGCGTTAAAGGCGAATTCATAAGCAATATATCACAGGCTGCCTCTGATGTAAATGCAGACGGCGAAGTAAATGTTGCAGATCTCGTGACTCTTCAGAAATACCTTCTTACTGAGGTAAAAGAGCTAAAAAAGGGAACGATCAAGAGCGAGCAGTCCTCTACAGGAAAAATGAAAACTATTTCTGAATATACTCCTATAGCCGAGGCAAGCCTTGCCATGAATGAGACAGAGGACTCGAAGCAGGAGAAAGCCGGTGTTCAGTACGGTACACTGGAACAGAAAAGCTACTATTCGGCATTCTGCGGACGTGAGAAGAAATATAATGTTCTTCTTCCGGCAGGATATTCCGAGGATAAAAAGTATCCCGTTATGTATGTGATGCACGGCTATTGGGAAAATCAGGACAGAATGATAATTGAGGGCAATGGCACGATGTACACAAAGCAGATTATTGGCAATGCTATTGCAGAGGGCGCTGCCGAGGAAATGATAGTCGTTTTCCCGTACATCTACTCAAGTCAGACACAGAATGACTGTAGTGCTATGGATGATGCCAATAATGTAGCGTATGATAACTTTGATACAGTTCTTACCACTGAGCTTATGCCTCTGATAGAAAAGGAGTACAGTGTCAAGACCGGTAAAGCAAACACAGCTATAACAGGTTTTTCAATGGGAGGCAGAGAGTCTCTCAATATAGGCATGAAGCATCCTGACCTTTTCGGATATGTTGGAGCTATCTGTCCTGCGCCGGGAGCAACAGGTGCTTGGAAATTTGATTCGGAAGAATCAGCTCCGTCACTTATATATATAACTGCCGGAGGAAATGACACGGTGGTATATTCAACTCCTGATGGCTATCATAACAATTTCAACAAAAACAATGTTCCGCATATCTGGCACTATTATCAGAACGGATATCACGGTGACAACAGTATCCATGCACATATCTATAATTTTGTACGCTTTGCCTTTAAGGCGGATAAATAATTGAAAAATGCGAAGGATCGCCTGTTTACTAACAACGGTAAACAGGCGATCTCATGCTTTTTGACCTTTAAAATTTCGGACTTGACAAATAACGTTTGATAATGTATAATAGTCATAAAGAGTCGTATACGAACCGATCTGATAGGAGGATCAAATGTTAAAAAAGTTATTGATAAAAGCTGCGGCAGCGGCGGTATGTATTTTCGGAGCGATGTGCTTTTCATTGAGTGCCTCTGCTACAACGGTAGACGATGTTGCGGCAGTCGCAAGAAGCTACGGTTATCCGGAGGAATTCATAATGCAGGGATATAATAAGTATTATGAAGATCCGTCACTTTGGACCTCTGAGGATTTTGATGAGGCAATAAATTATCTTAATGAAGCAGGGCAGTATATAGCTACTACGGGAGCATGGGATCCCAACGGATTTGAGCGTACAACGACCGCAGCTCCGGCAACTACAACTGCGCAGAGTTCCGGCGGTGCAGGTACTGTTACCTCAACTCCCGCAAGCGGCTCTTCCTCGGGCGAAACGATCCCTACGGATATCACAGTGACAATGCCGGACGGTTCGACTTTTACACGTATGAGCAGAGAGGAATTCATTGCGCTTTCATACGATGATAAAATGGCATATCTCAGGACGTTTACACAGGCTCAGCAGCAGGCGTTCATAGACAATTTGTCGCCGGAGGAGTACAGAAGTCTTTTGCAGCAAGCCCCTGTTGACAAGAAAGCAGATGTGGTCGATAAGCTGTCGCAGGCGGCTCAGACAATGGGAATGAGTGCCACTGTTGAGGAGATCGGTGAAGACAAGGTGTCTGTCGGCTTACGTGATGAAAACGGAAATCTCTTAGGTGTTGCAAGTGCAGGAGTTATCGTAGAGGACACCGGCTACGACCGCAGCGGAATTTTTAAGATCGCTGCAATTCTTTTCCTTTCAGCAGTTGCCGGAGTGATCATTGTAATTAAGAGTTGTATGCGTATCAAGGATATCGAAAATGAAAATGGTTAGATCAAAAATAAAAAATCTTATCCTTTATATTATAACACCGCTGATAGTTTTGTTTGTATGTGTCGGTATACTTCTCATAGGCATGATAAAACCGATGGATAAGGCAAAGGTTTATATAAATCTTGCTTTTATGGACGATCTCAAGATCGACCCTGATTCCTCTGACAGCGGTCTTGTCATAAAGGATAATGATATTATAAGCGGATATGACGGCGAAACATATGAAACAGGAGAATTTATCCGACCAAAATACGGTGAATTGTATGGTATGATCAGAACAGAAAAGTTTGATCTTGATGTTCCCGTTTACTGGGGAAGTGACATAAAGCTTTTTGAGCGTGGGGCGTGTCAGTCTACCGGTTCAGTCATTGTAGGAAGCAGCGGAAATTCTGTCATTAGTGCCCATGAGGACACTTATTTTGCTGAGCTTTCAAACCTTTCCGAAGGTGACACGATCACGATAAATACAAACTATGGAGAATTCATATATACGGTCAGAGAGACAATAGAATTCAACAAAAAGGAAAACAAATACGTTGTTCCGACAAATGATCCACGTCTTACGCTGTATACCTGCAAAAAAAACATTTTCGGCTCATCTGATGAGAGGATAGGCGTGATATGTGATCTCACGGAAAAGAAATTTTACACGGCAGGATCGGAGGGACAATAAGTTGAACAAGATCAGCAGATATATCCCATCACTTATAATTTCTGTGCTGCTTGTATTTTTTCTTTTAGGTACTACTGCTGTCACCACCGCAGATATCAATATTACCGGAAAATACTGTGTCAGACTTGCCGAGGCGAATCAAGTCCACAGCAAGATCATGACCGGACTTGAAAACAACTATAAGGAAAAGTCAAATTCAACCGGAATACCTGCGGATGTTTACACAAATGCGTTGAATGAAGATTATATAAGAAAGGCTATGGACGACTCCATTATAGAGGGATTCAATGCTCTTTCAAGCGGCAGGGAATACAGCTTTGTTCCGGAAAAAAATACTGCACTTGAGGAAAGCATAGATAATTTTTTCAGCGATTATGCGGATAGTATAGGTTACGAAAAAAATGAAGTATATGAGAGCAAGCTCGCATCTGCCAAAAGCGATACATATAAAACAGTAAAAAACTACTGTGATGTATATAAGTTTTCAACGATGAGCAGCCACGGAGTGTTGTCAAAGCTCTCAGTCATCTACAGACACAGAGGACCGGTTACCGGAGCATTTTTAGGTGGTATTATTCTTTTCGTACTGCTCCTTATCATCGTGAATCTGCGTGCAAAGAAAACAGTCCTATACTGGACAGGCATCTCAGCACTCATTTCGGGAGTTATAGGAATAATTCCGTCCATATGGCTTATCGCAACAAGATTTTTTGATTCATTTACTATAAAGCAGCCGCAGGTGTTTACTGCCTTTACAAGTCTTATGTACAATGTTACGAAGGCATTTATGGCTGTTCAGATAGCGTGCATTGCTGTCGGAGTTGTGTTATTAGTGCTTTATGCTGTCATCTGCGGAAAATGCAAAATCAATGAAAAAGTTGATGAAAAGGCACTGTAATTCTACATATCCGACAAATTGAAAGAAAAATTACAGAAAATATTGACATTATAAAAATAAAGTGTTATAATTACATAAACTAAAAATATCTTAGGAGGAATTACTATGAATTCATCACCGATCCAGAAGTACGTAGCTGAATTTGTCGGCACATTTGTGCTGGTATTTCTCGGCTGCGGAACAGCAATGCTATTAGGATGCAATAGCGGAGGCGGCTATATTGCAACTGCTCTTGCATTCGGTCTTTCTATCGTGGCAATGGCATATTCCATAGGAAATGTATCCGGCTGTCACGTAAATCCTGCTGTATCACTTGCAGTTTTCATCAACGGCGGACTCAGTAAAGTGGAGCTTGGTGGCTACATGATATCACAGGTCGCAGGTTCTTTTCTGGGAACTATCGTTCTGAGGATCATCTTTTCCGTAGCAGACATTACGGATATGACTGCCGGCAGCGAAGACTGGGGTATGGGTGCAAACACTCTTGCAGGTGTAGATGACAACATTTTTGCCGGACTTCTTGTGGAGATATTCCTTACATTCATTTTTGTGACTGCTATCCTCGGAGTAACTTCCAAAAAGGGCAATCACGGATCATTCGGCGGAATTGTCATAGGTCTTACACTTACTCTTGTTCACCTGTTCGGAATCGGTCTGACAGGAACATCTGTAAACCCTGCAAGAAGCATCGGACCTGCTTTCTTTGCATTGGGTGATTCTATAGCACAGCTCTGGATATTCATCGTTGGTCCGTTTATCGGAGCTATCGGTGCTGCATTCCTTCACAAATTCCTTCAGCCGGAGGGTTGATCCCGTATCATGATATAAAGCAGCGGAGAGCCTGTTCTCCGCTGTTTTGTTGAGTGACGCTGCATATCAAAAAACTCCCCGTGAGAAAAAATTACATTTTTCAGAAATTTTTATAAAAAAACTCTTGACAAATCAGTTTTAAGGTGATATAATATATTTTGTTGATTGCGATGGTTCATCTGGGTGTGGCGCAGTTGGTAGCGCGCTACCTTGGGGTGGTAGAGGCCGTGGGTTCAAGTCCCGTCACTCAGACCAGTATGCGGTCAGCATACAAAACTCCTGTACATTGTATGGGAGTTTTACTTTTATAGGCTGTCCGGCTTGATCTTTATTCCCGGAAAATCTTTGAAATCAGCTAATTTTTTCGATAATAATTGACATATTTTGTTATGTATGGTACAATAATATAAATGATACATCTCTGAGGAGGAGAAATTATGATAACATTTGAAAATGCAAAACAGCTTCTTGAAAAGTATCATCAAGAGCATCTTCTGCAATACTGGGACGTACTATCAGAATCGGAAAGATCACAACTCCTGAATCAGATCGAGATCATAGATTTTTCTGTTCTTGACACTTTCACACGATCAGACGATCCTGCAAGCGAGCGTGGAGTTATCCAACCTATGAGTGCGGTGACTGTCAGCGATATTGATAAAAATGGTGAACTGTACTCCCGAAAAGGCATTGAGGCTATAAAGGCAGGCAAGGTCGCCGCTGTGCTTCTTGCAGGGGGACAGGGGACACGGCTTGGTTTCGATAAACCAAAGGGTATGTTCAATATCGGTGTGACACGTGAGCTCTATATCTTTGAATGTCTTATAAATAACCTCATTGATGTTGTAAAGAGATCGGGCAAATGGATCCCTCTTTATATTATGACCAGTGAGAAAAACAATGCAGATACTGTAAACTTTTTTAATGAAAAAAATTATTTCGGCTATAACAGTGATTATATAGAATTTTTTATTCAGGATATGGCTCCGTCTGTTGATTTTCAGGGTAAGATCCTTATGGAAAACAAATACACGATCTCTACGTCACCAAATGGCAACGGAGGCTGGTTTTCATCCTTTGCACGTGCAGGACTTCTTCGTAAGATCAAAGATACAGGTGTTGAGTGGATCAATGTTTTTGCTGTTGATAATGTTCTTCAGCGTATTGCAGATCCTGAGTTTATAGGAGCTGTTATAGAGTCACAGATGCAGTCAGGCAGTAAGGTCGTCAGCAAAGCAGCACCCGATGAACGTGTGGGTGTGCTCTGCCTTGAGGACGGCAGACCCTCTATCGTGGAGTACTACGAAATGACCGAAGAGATGCGTACACTCCTTGATGATAACGGCGAGCTTGCTTACAGATACGGTGTTATACTCAACTACCTCTTCAATGTCAAAAAGCTTGAAGAAATAAGCATACAGAAGATGCCTGTTCACATAGTTGAGAAAAAGATCCCCTGCATGGATGAAAACGGAGAGCTTGTTACGCCGGAGGAGATAAACGGCTGCAAGTTTGAAACGCTCGTTCTTGACATGATCCATATGCAGGACAGCTGTCTTGCATACGAGGTTGTCCGTGACAGAGAGTTTGCACCGGTAAAAAATTCCACGGGTGTCGATTCAGTGGATTCTGCGAGAGATCTTCTGAAAAAGAATGGTGTAGATTTATGATCGCTGCTGCGTGGAGAGTATATGAAAAGGCTTCTGAAATACCTGCACAATTATAAAAAGGAACTCATATTTGGACCGTTCTTCAAGCTTTTAGAGGCTGTTTTTGAGTTGATAGTGCCGCTTGTCATGGCAGATATCATTGATAACGGGATCGCCAGCGGAGACGTTCCGTATATTATTAAACGATGCGGTTTGATCGTTCTACTCGGTGTATGCGGACTCGGCTTTGCTCTGACCTGTCAGTTTCTTGCTGCAAAATGCGCATACGGCTTTGGTACAGAGCTCCGCACTGCAATGTACGATCACATCAATACACTATCCTACAGCGGCATTGACAGGATAGGTGCGTCATCGCTGGTAAACAGGCTTACAAATGATTCAAGCACTGTTCAGAACGGTGTAAATATGTTTATACGCCTTGCGGTACGTGCTCCGTTTCTTGTGATAGGGGCGGCGGTCATGGCAGTCACTATCGATCTGAAACTTTCACTTATCTTTTTTACCGCAGCACCGCTTATTTCACTTATAATTTTTGTTATCATGCGGAAGACTATTCCCATGTACAAAAAAACTCAGCAGTGTCTTGACAAAGCCGCCATGCTCACACGTGAAAATCTTGAAGGAGCTCGTGTTATTAGGGCGTTTTCACGTCAGCAGGAGGAGATCAATGAATTCAGTGAGGCTGTAGATGATATCGCCTCCTCCTCTGTGGCGGTGGGAAAGATCTCGGCAATACTCAATCCGGCAGCATTTATGGTCATGAATCTTGGGATAGTCGCAATAATCAGGTTCGGAGGAGTACGAATAAATACCGGAGCGCTCACTCAGGGAGAGCTTACTGCATTCGTCAACTACATGACACAGATACTTCTTGCGCTTGTAGTTCTGGCAAATCTTATAGTTATTTTCACAAAAGCATTTGCATCGGCAAACCGCATATGCGAAGTCTTTGAGCTTGCTCCGGAGGAAGACGGCAAATCGGCTATGGATTCCGGTGACGGAAAGATCATCGAGTTCAGGAATGTTTCATTCGCATACGAATCAGCAGGAGACAGCTCTGTGAGGAACATTTCATTTTCGCTGAACAGGGGAGAAACGCTTGGGATAATCGGCGGTACGGGAAGCGGCAAATCTACCATAGCGAATCTTATTCCCGGATTCTACAAGGCGACTTCCGGAGAGGTGCTTGTAAACGGCGAGAATGTCTACAATATGCGTCAGGATCTCCTGCGCAGGAGAGTAGGAGTCGTTCCGCAGAAAGCGGTACTTTTTTCGGGAACGCTTCGTGAAAATATGAAATGGCGCAGTGAAAATGCTTCGGACGAGGAAATAATATCCGCACTGAAAACTGCTCAGGCATGGGAGTTTGTCGAAAAGCTCCCTAAAGGGCTTGATACGCAGGTGTCACAAGGCGGAAAGAATTTTTCAGGCGGTCAGAAGCAAAGACTTTCGATCGCACGTGCCCTTGTGAATACTCCCGAAATACTTATACTTGATGATTCTACAAGTGCGCTTGACTATGCTACAGATCTTGCACTGAGAAAAGCACTGAAAAATGATTTTCCGGGAATGACGGTGGTTATGATCTCGCAGAGAACGACATCACTTAAAGATGCAGAAAAAATAATCGTTATGGAAGAAGGAGAGGCTGTGGGCATCGGTACGCATGACCGTCTTCTTGAAAGCTGTGAGGTCTATAATGAGATATATTGCTCACAGATGAGCGAAAGGGAAGGGGAAAAAAATGTTTAATACTCTTAAACGTGTATTTTCCTATGCACGCCCTTATATCGGATATTTTGTGATGACAGTGGTGTTTGCTGTTCTTGGAGTTTCACTTTCATTGATGGTTCCGATATTTATCGGAGATGCGGTCGATTGCTGTATCGGAAAAAATAATGTGGATTTTGACAGGCTCGGTAAAACGGCTGCTGCTCTTGCAGTGATCGTGGCTGCAAGCACACTTTTTCAGTGGCTCATGAGTCTGTGTACCAATAAACTCGCATTTTTTACCGTCCGTGACCTGAGAGCCGATATTTTCAGCAAACTCGAAAGAGTGCCTCTTCGGTATATCGACAGCAGAACAAAAGGAGAGCTTACAAGCCGTGTCATCAATGACATTGAGATCGTTTCCGATGGACTGCTTCAAGGGTTTACACAATTTTTCAGCGGCATAATAACGATAATCGGAACGCTTGTTTTTATGATGACCATAAATATCAAAATTGCGCTTGTTGTGGTCGCAATGACTCCGCTGTCCTTTTTGGCAGCTGCAAAAATTACAAAAGCATCTCATGATTCGTACATGATGCAGTCAAAGCTCAGAGGTGATATGGTAGGTCTTGCCGAGGAAATGGTCGGGAATCAGAAACTTGTGAAGGCTTTTGTATATGAAGAACGTGCTGCCCGGCGTTTTGCAGAGATCAACAGAGAGTATGGAAAGATCGGCGTTAAGGCAACATTTTTCAGCTCTATGACGAATCCCACGACACGCTTTGTAAATGGACTGATATACGCTGCTGTCGGACTTCTCGGAGCGCTCGGAGCAGTCGGCTATGCAGGCTTTTTGGGAAAAATATCAGTAGGAAAGCTTTCAAGTTTCCTTGCATATTCAAATCAGTACACAAAGCCGTTCAATGAAATATCAGGAGTTTTCGCAGAACTACAGAATGCCGTTGCATCAGCGGGACGTGTTTTTGATGTCCTTGATGCTGAGGAGGTCAGTGATGACTCCGACAAGGAGACACTGACAGACTGTACCGGAGAGCTGCGTTTCAGTCATGTGAATTTCTCCTATGATCCTGCTTTAAAGCTGATACAGGATTTCAGCCTTGATGTTCACAGCGGAGAACGCATCGCCATAGTCGGACCTACCGGCTGCGGAAAATCGACGATCATAAATCTTCTTCTGAGATTTTACGATATCGACAGCGGAAGCATAGAGATCTCGGGAAAAAATATCATGGATATCACAAGAGACAGTTTAAGAAACTGCTTTGGAATGGTGCTTCAGGATACATGGGTATTTACCGGCACTGTTGCGGAGAATATCGCATACGGCAAGCCTGATGCCTCACGTGAGGAGATAGCTGCTGCTGCGAAAGCGGTGTATGCTCATGGTTTCATAAAGCGTCTTCCCAAAGGTTATGATACTGTTATCAGCGAGGACAGCGGTCTTTCTCAGGGACAGCGGCAGCTTATCTGCATTGCAAGGATCATGCTGACGGATCCTCCTATGCTGATACTTGATGAAGCGACAAGCTCTATAGATCTGCGGACTGAGCATCGTGTACAGAAAGCCTTTGCTAAGCTGATGGAGGGCAGAACGAGCTTTGTCATAGCACATCGGCTCTCCACAATAAAAAATTCTGATATGATACTGGTCATGAATAACGGAAATATCGTGGAGCAGGGAGATCATGCCCAACTTATGAAACATAACGGCTTCTATGCAAAAATGTACAATAGTCAATTTGCAACGTAATTGTTTTGACTTTGCTGCTTGAAAAATTTACAATATGTTTTGTGAGATATATACAATAATCTGTATTAAAAAGCATTAGATTGCACAATTTTATTTTTTGTACAAAAAACACCTTTGACATTGGACGGAATTTGTGTTATACTATATATTAAAGATTATATTACGATCAATTAAGAGTCCGATGACCTCCGCAGCTTGATCGGCTGCTCGGGCTTTAGGATATCGGAAAGGAAATAAAATGTCGAAAATAATTGCTGTTACATCAGGAAAAGGCGGTACAGGAAAATCAACTATATGTGCCGGTCTGGGCTATACCCTTGCAAAACAGGGACACAGAACTCTTATCATTGAGCTTGACTTCGGTCTGAGATGCCTCGATATCATGTTTGGTATGGAAAACAGTATCCAGTGTGATCTCGGAGATGTTCTCAGCGGCAAAAAGAAGGTTCTTGAGGCGGTTTCTCATGTTCCTATGGCAAGTAACCTTAATCTTCTCAGTGCGCCCAAAACGCTCACCTCTGTTACTGCCGAACAGATCGTTGATATCTGCCGTTCGATCAAAAAGTACTTCGAGTACATAATAATCGACACCGGAGCAGGAATCAACTCTCATGTATTTGATATCGTTGAACAGGCTAACCTTATCCTTGTCGTATCAACTCCGGATCAGGTCTGCATCCGTGATGCAAGCCTTATGTCGGATGAATTCTACAACAGAGGAAACAAGAGCCAGCGGCTTATTATCAACAAGGTCAGCAAAAAAGTTATAGGTGATTCGCTCGTTGCAAATCTTGATGAGATCATTGATAAGGTGGGTGTCCAGCTTATCGGTGTTATTCCCGATGATTTCAAGATGACTGTTGCTACCGGAAAGGGCAATCCTATCCCCACCGACTCAGAGGCTCTGAGAGCATTTGACGCGATCGCAAAGCGGCTTGACGGAGATTTTGTTCCGCTTACATTTAATAACTGATAATATTTTGATCTGTTTTGATCCGGACTATTATGTCACAGGAGCTTTTCGCTCCGAGGATCATTCCGCAAAACGGAGAAAGGAAGTTAATTATGAAGATTGCCCTTATTGCGCACGATGCAAAAAAAGAGCTTATGGTTCAGTTTTGCAGTGCGTACTGCGGAATTTTGTCAAAACATTCGCTTATAGCTACCAATACTACAGGAAAACAGGTCAGTGAAGCGACCGGTCTGCCTATTAAGAAATATCTCAGCGGTCAGGGCGGTGCTGAACAGATCCTTGCACTTCTTTCATGCAACGAGGTGGATGTGCTCCTTTTTTTCAGAGATCCGATCAATCCAAAAGCTACTGATGTTCACGGAATGAATCTTCTCAGACTTTGTGATGTTCACAATGTTCCTGTAGCAACAAATATCGCTACAGCCGAAGCACTTATTCTTGCTCTTGAAAGAGGAGACCTTGACTGGCGTGAAGTCGGTACACCGAGCATCTGATGTTCAATTGTCCCTTTTCAGGGACAATTTTCTTGCCAAAAAAAATGAAAGGCTGATCTTATGGCTATTGATATAAAACGTCCGAACGGTACGGAAGACGTTGTTCCCAAAAATGTTCATAAATGGTGCACTGTTGAAAAAATCGCACGTGAAACTGCTGAGAGCTTCGGTTTCGGCGAGATTAGAGTGCCAACATTTGAAAATACCGAGCTTTTTCTCCGCTCTGTCGGTGAAACTACCGATGTAGTACAGAAAGAAATGTACACGGTCATGGCTAAAGAGACTAAGTTTACGCTGCGTCCCGAGGGCACAGCCGGTACTATACGTGCGATGCTCCAGAATGGTCTTCTTAATGAGGCTCTTCCGCAGAGAGTGTTTTATATTCTCTCATGTTTCCGTCATGAACGTCCGCAGGCGGGCAGACTGCGTGAATTTCACCAGTTCGGCTGCGAGCTTGCCGGAAGTCCCGAGCCCTCGGCTGATGCAGAGGTCATCTCTCTTGCAAATACCATTCTTACAAGACTCGGCTTGAAGAATATCAAGCTCAGAATAAATTCCATAGGCTGTCCTGTTTGCCGTGAAAAATATCACGGGGCACTGCGCACATATTTTGAGAGCCGTAAAGACGAGCTTTGTGAAACGTGTCATGATCGTCTTGAAAGGAATCCTATGAGAATACTGGACTGCAAAAGTCCGATCTGTCGGAAAATATCGGAAGATGCTCCTGTCATCATTGATTATTTGTGCGATGAATGTAAGACCCATTTTGAAAAGCTGAAAGGCAATTTGACGGCACTCGGAATAGAATACGAGGTGGACCCTAAGATAGTAAGAGGTCTTGATTACTATACAAAAACTGTCTTTGAGTTTGTGACCACAGAGATCGGCGCACAGGGAACAGTCTGCGGCGGAGGACGCTATGACGGACTCATTGAACAGCTTGGCGGACAGCACGTTCCCGCACTCGGATTCGGAATGGGTATCGAGCGTCTGCTTCTTGTTATGGAGAAACAGAACTGCGATTTTCTTGTCCCTAAAACGTGCGATATCTATTTTGCGACTATGGGAGATGCTGCACTTGAAAAGGCAATGAAGCTCACGGCAAATCTCAGAGAATACGGCTATTACGCTGAATTTGACCTTATGTCACGTGGTTTGAAAGCTCAGATGAAATATGCAAACAAGATCAAAGCATCGTTTACAATGGTATTGGGAGATAACGAGCTGTCAGAGAATAAGGCAAGACTCCGTGATATGGATACAGGCAATGAGACAGAGATAGCTCTTGATGATAAGTTTACCGGCAACTTTGATGCGGCATATTTTGATAAAATGATGAACGCTCTCGAGGAGCAGGAGATCGTTGATTCATTCGGAAAGGAGAATACAAATGGCTGAAAATATGAAAGGCTTGAAGCGTACTCACTACTGCGGAGAGGTCATTCAGCCCGGAGGTATTGCTGTAGTAGGCGGATTTGTTGAAAGGATCAGAAATAAGGGCGGAGTTATTTTCATTGTACTCCGTGACAGAACAGGCGTTGTTCAGCTCCTTTTCAATGACGAGACAGAGCCTGAGATATTTGAAAAAGCAGCCTCCTGCCGCAGTGAGTATGTTCTCATGGCAAAGGGCGAAGTGCGTGAGCGTGAGAGCAAAAATGATAAATTGAAAACCGGAAATGTCGAGATATTTGTCACCGATCTGAGAATACTTTCAAAGGCGCAGACCACTCCTTTTGAAATAACAAATGAGACGAAAGTCAATGAGGAGCTTCGCCTTAAGTACCGTTATCTTGACCTCAGAAGAGCACCGCTTCAGCAGAATATAATTATGCGTCATCAGATAGCGAAGGTAACGAGAGATTATTTCTATGAAAACGGATTCATTGAAATAGAAACTCCGATGATGATGAAATCCACACCGGAGGGAGCAAGAGACTATCTTATCCCGTCAAGGATACATCAGGGAAAATTCTATGCACTGCCGCAGTCTCCGCAGATATACAAGCAGCTTCTCATGATAGCAGGATATGACAGATACATACAGCTTGCAAGATGTTTCCGTGATGAAGATCTCCGTGCCGATCGTCAGCCTGAGTTTACGCAGATAGATCTTGAAATGTCATTTGTCGATGAGGAGGATATTCAAGAGTGTGTTGAGGGATTTGTGCAGAGAGTCTTCAAGGAGATCATGGGTGTTGATGTTCAGCTTCCGCTTCCCGGAATTACCTTTGCCGACGCAATGAACCGCTATGGAACAGATAAGCCTGATACACGATTCGGCTTTGAGATACAGGATATCACAGATACAGTGAAAAACATTGGTTTTCCCGTATTCAGAAATGCTGTTGAAGAGGGAGGCACTGTGCGTGCCATAAATGTAAAGAACGGCGCAGAGGTCTACACACGCAAGGAGATCGACAAGCTCACAGAACACGCAAAAGGCATTGGTGCAAAAGGTATCGCCTATATTCGCTGGGTGGAGGAGCAGCCAAACTGCTCGTTTGTAAAATTCCTTGGTGAGGGAGATCTTGACTCCGTATGTAATGCTGTTGATGCGCAAAGAGGGGATCTCGTGCTGATCTGTGCTGACAAAACCAAAACGGTTCTTTCCACACTGGGAGCACTGAGACTTATCGCTGCCAAAAAGCTCGGAGTTATCTCGGAGAATGACTATAATTTCCTTTGGATCACCGAGATGCCGTTCTTTGAATATGACGATGAATCCAATACGTGGGTCGCAGCACATCATCCATTCACGATGCCTATGGAGGAATGCATTGATGATCTTGAAAGCAATCCTGAGAGTGTGCGTGCCAAGGCGTGGGATCTTGTATTGAACGGTACAGAGCTTTCGAGCGGTTCGATGCGTATCACCGATCCCGAGTTACAGCAGAAAATGTTTGAGGCACTTGGAATGACTGATGAAGAAATTCAGGCGAAATTCGGTTTCCTCGTTGATGCGTACAGGTATGCATCGCCTCCGCATGGCGGCATGGGTATCGGACTTGACCGACTTGCCATGATAATGTGCAAGGCTGACAGCCTGCGTGATGTTACGGCATTTCCGAAGGTGCAGAATGCAAGCGAGCTTATGTCTGAATGTCCGTCAGAGGTCGATAAAGCAAACCTTGATGTCCTTGGAATAAGTGTTTCTGTGAAAGAAAAGAAATAGCTTTTTGTGAACAAATTGTTAAATGTTAAGAGAAATGCTTGACATATGCTGCTTTTTATGCTAAAATAAGAAAAAGAATCGAATAAACCTTTTTATAAGGAGCAAGGGAGCTGTCTGTAGAGAATAGCTCCCTTGTCTTTTGATTCGATATTTTTTGCACAGAAATTTTCATCTGACCATTGAAAAAAAGCTTTTTTTGATGTATAATATATCTTGTAGCTGCGGCATCTGCTGCGGTAATTGATAAAGGGGGATAGATATGGCATCTGAGGCTGTTCAGAAGATCCTTGCCGCTGAGGCTGAATCAAACAAGAAAAATGCTCAGGCAAGACAGCGGAGCGAGGATATGATAAACAAGGCAAAGGGAGATTCTTCGCTGGCGATCCAGAAAAAGATAAGTGAGGCAACTGCTGAATCCGGTAAAATGAGATCTGATTATGATGCTAAGCTTGTTGAGTATACTTCAAAGGCTGAGGAGGATTGTCAGAGGGAGCTTAAGATCATCGCTGAAAAAGCCGCAAAAAATATGGATAAGGCTGCCGATGCGATAATCAGCACATATTTCTGATTTAGCAGAATATCGGTTATTTTTAACGGGAGTGTGATGAAATATATGGCGAAGCTCAAAATGAAAAAAATCGAGCTTATCGCTCTGCTGACTGACAGCAAGAAGATCATAGAGCTGCTCCAGAGAAGGGGAGTTGTTGAGATCTGCCGCAATGACGAGGAGCTTCCCGGAGCTAACGTTACTGCTGTTGTGGGAGAATTCGAGAAGTTTCGCAGCACCTCTGCACAGGCGCTTGAAGTTCTCGAAAGATATGCTCCGGAAAAAAGCAGCATCGTAAATATGTTCGGCGGACGGACAGAGGTCGAGAAGCACAGCTTCGGAAAAGAAGCAATGCAGCTTGAAAAAATAATGGGCACGGCAGGAGAGATACTTCGCAGAAACAAGAGTATCAATGACTCCGCAGCAGCAATATCACAGCTTGAAATAAAGATAGATATGCTGAAACAATGGAGCAGTCTGGACGTTCCCATGAATTTCAAGGGTACTGTATCTGCCGCTGCATTTATCGGTTCAGTTCCCTTCGCAGCAAATTCCGCAGAGCTTGAAGAGAAGCTCCCCGGCGGCACAAGCGTGGAAATCATATCGACATCAAAGGAACAGACTAATATTTTTGTTTTGTGCAGCAGATCAGTCAGCGATGAATGCGGTGATGAGCTGAGAAAGCTCGCTTTTGTTCCCGTATCGGAAAATGAGGGAAAAACTCCTCTTGAGCTGATAAGCTCCTACAGTGAGGAGATCTCACGGCTGAAAAAAGAAATAGAGGACTCAAAGAAAAAAATATCAGAGCTTTCGGATAAACGGGAAAAACTGAAATTTGTCATTGACTATCTACAGATGCGCAAGGATAAATATGAGGCTCTCAGCTCACTGGGATTCACTGAAAGTACATTCGTGCTCACGGGATACATTCCCGAAAAGTACACCGGTGATCTTCAGAAAGAGATAGAGTCAAAATATACGGCTGCGATAACATTCAGCGATCCGGCTGATGACGAAGATGTACCGGTGCTTCTTGAAAACAGCAGGTTCTCCGCTCCGGTGGAGGGCATCACAAAAATGTATGCGCTCCCGGATAAAAAGGATGTAGATCCTACGCCGGTGATGTCGTTCTTCTATTATCTTTTCTTCGGAATGATGCTCTCTGATGCAGGATATGGTCTGGTAATGCTTATCGGAACGACTATCGCTCTGAAAAAATTCAAGCTTGAAACAAATATGCGCAAGACACTCACCATGTTCAGAAACTGTGGGATCTCAACAGTTATCTGGGGAGCACTCTTCGGAAGCTGGTTCGGTGATATCGTTCAGGTGGTCGGACGTGAATTCTTTGGCAGAGAAATAGGCAGTATAGCTCTTTGGTTCGAGCCTCTTGATGATCCGATAAAGCTTTTGCTTTACTCGTTTGCATTGGGTATACTTCATCTTTTCCTCGGCGTGGGAGTATCGTTCAAAATGGCATGGGACGACGGCAGAAAGCTTGATGCGTTCCTTGACACTGTTCCTGTGTATATGACAATACTGGGCGTTGCTCCTCTTGCAGCGGGTATACTTGTGAGTGTTCCGGCTATCCTGAAAACTATCGGAGCTTACGTAATGGTCATAGGTGTTGTATTGCTCGTTCTGACGTCGGGAAGAAGCTCAAAGTCGGTATTCGGAAAGTTTTTCGGAGGCTTGTATGCACTTTACAACACGGCAACAGGATATCTCAGTGATATTCTTTCATATTCGAGACTTCTTGCTCTCGGTCTCGCAACGGGAAGCATCGCAGGAGTTATAAACCTTATCGGTACAATGCCCGAGAATATTATTGTCAAGGCGATACTGCTGATCGTTGTTTTCGTTATCGGACATACTGCAAATCTGGCGATAAATCTTCTCGGAGCATATGTTCATACGGATAGATTGCAGTTTGTTGAACTTTTTTCAAAATTCTATACAGGCGGCGGCAGGGAATTCGCTCCGCTGACCGTCAACACAAAATACATCAAATTCAAGGAGGAAAATTCAAATGAATAGTTTAGGTCTTGCATTGGCAATAGTCGGAGCAGCTTGTGCGGCTCTTTTCGCAGGGATCGGATCGGCAAAGGGTGTAGGTCTCGTAGGTGAGGCTGCCGCCGGTGTTGTTTCCGTTGATCCTAACAAATTCAGCAAGGTGCTTATTCTTCAGCTTCTTCCCGGTACACAGGGACTTTACGGACTTCTGACAGCTATACTTCTTCTCAGCCGCATAGGCGTTATCGGAGGAAATGCCGCAGCACTTACGGTATCACAGGGAATAATGTTCCTTGCAGCATCTCTTCCTATCGCTATAGTAGGTCTTTTCTCAGGTATCGCACAGGGAAGAGCGGCGGCAGCAGGTGTAGGCATCGTTGCAAAGAAGCCGGAGCACAGCAGTAAGGGTGTTATTATGGCTGCTATGGTAGAGACATACGCTATCCTTGCATTGCTTATCTCTATACTTCTTATATATAATATCAGTATCTGAGAAACAGGGAGGCGACGATATGTCCGGACTTGACGAAATACTGAATATTATTGATCGGCAGCAGAAAGAACAGGAAGCCGGAATAATGAAAGCGGCAGAGAATAAAGTCAGGGAGATACAGGACGATGCCGCTGCAAAAGCAGAAAAAGCATATTCCGATCACATGAAGCGTGCAGCAGTGCGCAATGCACGTGATTTTGAGAATGCCTGTTTTTCCGCAGATGCTGAAATGAAAAGAAAAATACTTGCTTTCAAGGTCGAGCAGATAGATCTTGCGGTAGAGAAAGCTCTTGCTAAGCTGAGATCGCTTCCCGATAAGGAATATTTTGATCTGCTGTCAGGGCTTATAGAGAAAAATCTTCAAAAAGGCAGCGGAGTCATCTCTCTCGGAGAAAAGGATCTGAGGAGACTTCCCGATGACTTTGAGAAGAAGATAAGTCTTCTTGCTGAGAAAAAAGGCGGAGCAGTGACTGTATCCGGAGAAGAAGCTCCTATAGAAGACGGCTTTATATTGACTTATGGAAGCATTTCCGAGAATTGCAGCTTCAGGTCAATAATAGATTCCGAAAGAGACAGCGTGCGAGATACTGCCGCTAAGGAATTGTTCGGGTAGGTGATATAATGAGCAGTACAGAATATGCAAGCGCCGTTGCCGCTGTAAAGGCGATGGAAAGCTCTCTGCTCACGCACAGTGATATGGAGCAGCTTATAAATGCCCGGACTGTTTCCGAACTGAAAGCTATTGCAGGCTCAAAGAACGCAGAAGCATCTACTCTTGAAGATGTGTGGGAAATGATAAGGAGTTATGCTCCCGACAGCAGGGAACTGACGATACTCCTCTATAAAAATGATTTCCATGATCTGAAGGCAGGACTCAAAGCAATGTTTTCCGGAAGAGATGCGGATGAATATTATATATATCCCTCAAATATTGAGAGCGGTATACTAAAAAAGCTGCTCAGCTCAAAGGAGTTTGACAGTCTTCCTGCATATATGGCAGAAACGGCTGCACAGGCTTATGACCTTCTCACAAGGACTATGGACGGACAGCTTTCGGATTCGCTGATAGATTCATCAGCACTTGCCGCAATACAGAGAGACTCCGATTCTTTCGGCGGGGCTTTCATGCAGAAGTATGCGCAGCTTACGACAGTTTGTGCCGATATCAAAACAGCATACAGATGCGCTCTTATGGGAAAACCACGTCAGTTTATGGAGATCGCTGTCTGCGGCAGCCGTGAGCTTGATAAGGAATCACTCATACGGGCAGCTATGGGCGGTGTGGAAAGTCTCATGGCTTTTCTTGAATCAACGTCATATAAAGATGCGGCTGCAATTCTGAAAGAGTCTCCGGCTCAGTTTGAAAAATGGTGTGATGACGTAATAATGGAGCACGCTGAAAGCGCACGTATGCAGGCGTTTGGTGTTGAACCTCTTGCGGCATATTATATAGCAAAAGAGGCGGAGCTGAAAAACCTCCGAATAATCACGGTCTGTCAGGAGTGCGGCGCCGACAGGGAGACTGTTATGGAAAGGATGAGAAAACTCTATGTATAAGGCTGCGGTAATAGGAGACAGTGCCGGTGTTTTAGGTTTTGCAGCATTAGGGCTTTCTGTTTTCTGTGAGACTGACGGTGAAAAGATCAAAAAACTTATTACAAGGCTTGCATCAGGTGATTTTGCAGTTATATACATCACCGAGCCGGCGGCTGCTCTTGCAGAAGATACTATCAGCAAATACAGGAGCAGCCGGCTTCCGGCGATAGTGCTTATACCTGCCGTTGAGGGAAATACTGGTGACGGAATGAGATCTCTGCATGAGGCAGTGGAAAAAGCAGTAGGCTCAGATATACTGAATTAGGAAAGAGGCGGATCATTTGCAATGAACAGCAAAGGTACAATAGTTAAGATCTCAGGACCGCTCGTTGTTGCCGAGGGAATGAGAGATGCAAATATGTTTGACGTTGTACGTGTAAGCGAAAAACGTCTTATCGGCGAGATCATCGAAATGCACGGCGACAGAGCATCTATACAGGTCTATGAGGAAACATCAGGTCTTGGCACAGGTGAAAGCGTTCAATCTACCGGCGAGCCTATGAGCGTTGAGCTTGGCCCCGGACTGATAGGCAGCATTTTTGACGGAATACAGCGTCCGCTTGACGATTTAAGAAAAATTTACGGAAATAACCTCCGGCGAGGAGCAGATGTTCCCTCGCTGAAGAGAGATATCAAGTGGAAATTTACTCCTGAAATAAAGGTCGGAGATAAGGTCACAGGAGGCGATATAATCGGAACAGTCCCTGAAACCGACATTGTAAGCCACAAGATCATGGTACCTAACGGTGTTGAGGGTACTGTAAAGAAAATCAGCGAGGGAGAGTTCCTTGCTGATGAAACGGTCTGCGTTGTAGAGACCGAAAAGGGCGACAGGGAGCTTACTCTCATACAAAAATGGCCTGTCCGCCGAGGCAGACCGTACAAGAAGAAGCTGTCACCCGATATGCCTCTTGTAACAGGTCAGCGAGTTGTGGATTGTCTTTTCCCGATCGCCAAAGGCGGAGTTGCGGCTATCCCCGGTCCTTTCGGCAGCGGAAAGACCGTTACCCAGCATCAGCTTGCCAAGTGGGCTGATGCCGATATCATCGTTTATATCGGCTGCGGAGAGCGTGGCAACGAAATGACCGATGTTCTGAACGAGTTCCCGGAGCTTATTGATCCGAATACGGGCAAGTCACTCATGGAGCGTACAGTGCTTATCGCAAATACCTCCGATATGCCTGTTGCTGCCCGTGAGGCATCAGTCTATACAGGAATTACGATAGCCGAATATTACCGTGATATGGGATACTCCGTTGCTCTTATGGCGGATTCTACTTCACGTTGGGCAGAGGCTCTTCGTGAGATGTCAGGCCGTCTTGAAGAGATGCCCGGTGATGAGGGATATCCTGCTTATCTGGGAAGCCGTCTTGCTCAGTTCTATGAGCGTGCCGGACGTGTTATCTCAAACGGCAGTCAGGGCAGAGAGGGTGCGCTTTCTGTTATAGGAGCTGTATCACCTCCCGGAGGCGATATCTCAGAGCCTGTTTCACAGGCAACTCTGCGAATAGTAAAGGTCTTCTGGGGACTCGACTCCAACCTTGCATATCAGCGTCACTTCCCGGCAATAAACTGGCTGACGAGCTATTCGCTCTATGCTGATTCACTTTCTGATTGGTACAACAATAACGTATCTGCCGATTGGATGAAATATCGTGCCCGTTTCATGGAGATACTCCACGATGAGGCTGAACTGAAAGAGATCGTAAAACTCATCGGTATGGATGCGCTTTCAGCCGGAGACAGACTGAAAATGGAAACAGCACGCTCTATCCGTGAGGATTTCCTGCATCAGCTTGCGTTCCACGAGGTCGACACCTATACCGGTCTGAAAAAACAGCTTTATATGATGAAGCTGATCCTCAGCTTTAACGATGAGGCAGCCGATGCTCTGAAAAAGGGTGCTGATATAGAGGAGATCGCCGGACTTCCCGTAAGAGAGCGGATAGGAAGATTCAAATATATCGAAGAAAAAAATACTGATGACGAGTTCGGAAAGCTGTCTGTTGAGATCTCGGCTGAGATCGACAAGCTGCTTAGAAAGGAGCAGGACTGATGCCAAGAGAATACAGAACTATCGAAGAAGCGGCAGGTCCTCTGCTGCTTGTAAAGGACGTGGAGAATGTCTCATACGGTGAGCTTGCTGAAATAAGGCTTACAAACGGCGAACGCCGCCGCTGCCGTGTACTTGAAATTGACGGAACTAATGCGCTTGTTCAGCTCTTTGAAAATGCTGCAGGTATAAATCTCAAGGACAGCAGTGTTGTCTTTTCGGGGCATCAGATGGAACTCGGCGTATCTGAGGATATGCTCGGACGTGTTTTTGACGGCATGGGAAGACCTATTGATGACGGTCCGGAGATAATCCCGGATATGCGCCTTGATGTCAACGGACTTCCTATGAATCCCGTTGCAAGAAAATATCCGCAGGAATTTATCCAGACGGGAGTTTCGGCTATCGACGGACTGAATACTCTTGTAAGAGGTCAGAAATTGCCGATCTTTTCTGCGAGCGGACTTCCTCATGCACAGCTTGCGGCACAGATAGCACGTCAGGCAAAGGTTCTGGGCAAGGACGAGCAGTTTGCCGTTGTATTTGCCGCAATGGGAATCACATTTGAAGAATCAGAATATTTTGTAAACAGCTTTCGGTCAACAGGTGCGCTGAACAGAACGGTACTCTTTGTGAACCTTGCGAATGATTCAGCGATAGAGCGTCTTGCAACACCAAAAATGGCTTTGACTGCCGCTGAATACCTTGCATTTGAAAAAGGAATGCACGTACTGGTAATCCTCACGGATATCACCAACTATGCCGATGCGCTTCGTGAGGTATCTGCTGCGAGAAAGGAAGTCCCCGGAAGACGAGGATATCCCGGATATATGTACACGGATCTTGCATCTATCTACGAGCGTGCAGGCCGTCAGGACGGCAAAGAGGGAAGTATCACCATGATACCGATACTCACCATGCCGGAGGACGATAAAACTCACCCGATACCTGACCTTACAGGATACATTACAGAGGGACAGATAATTCTTTCGAGAGAGCTTTACCGCAAGGGGATAAATCCTCCTATAGATGTTCTTCCGTCGCTTTCACGTCTGAAAGACAAAGGTATTGGTGAGGGAAAAACACGTTCCGACCACTCGGATACAATGAATCAGCTTTTCTCTGCATATGCACGAGGCAAGGATGCAAAAGAGCTTATGGTCGTTCTTGGTGAGGCAGCGCTTACTCCCACCGATCTTATTTATGCTAAATTTGCCGATGAATTTGAAAGGCGCTATGTTTCTCAGGGATTTGAAAACAATCGCAGCATCGAGGAGACTCTTTCGATCGGCTGGGATCTTATTAAACTCCTGCCAAGAAGTGAGCTTCGCCGTATCAGAGAGGAATATCTTGTCAAATATTATGACAGTCAGGACTGAGGTGAGCTGAGTGGCAAGACTTAACGTAAATCCAACACGAATGGAGCTTAGTCAGCTTAAAAAGAAGCTCGTCTCAGCAAGACGTGGTCATAAGCTGCTGAAAGACAAGCGTGATGAGCTGATGAGACAGTTTATGGATATGATAAAAGAAAACCGTAAGCTTCGGGCGGAGGTCGAGGCTGCGATCGCTGATGCAGACAGGTATATGGCTGTTGCAGGCTCTGTGATGCAGAGAGAGGTGCTTGAAACCGCTCTTATGCTTCCCAAGCAGGAGGTTGAGATCGAGGTTGGAGAAAAAAACGTCATGAGTGTGTATATTCCGGTGTTTCAGCCTAAATACCGCACTGATGACGCAAATGAGATCTATTCATACGGAACGGCATTTACCTCTATTGACCTTGACGGAGCAGTAAACTCTCTCAGTAAGATCTTTCCGAAAATGATCCGCCTTGCTGAGATCGAAAAGGCGTGTCAGCTTATGGCGGACGAGATCGAAAAAACTCGTCGGCGTGTAAATGCGTTGGAGCACATTATGATCCCGGATTATGAGGAGACTATAAAATATATAACAATGAAACTCTCAGAAAATGAGAGAAGTACTACGACCTCTCTGATGAAGGTCAAAGATATGGTGCTGAAACAAAGTCATAATTTCCAATAAAAAGAATGCCTGAGATAAGCTCTCAGGCATTTTTCATCAGTTTTTGTGTTTTGCTTCGATCTCAGCAAGTGCGTCCTTGCGTGAAAGATTTATTCTTCCCTGACGATCAATATCCGTTACCTTGACAACGATTTCATCGCCGACAGAAACAACGTCAGTGACCTTTTCAACTCTCTGCTTATCCAATTTGGAAATGTGTACCAGACCGTCCTTGCCGGGAGCGATCTCTACAAATGCGCCGAAGTCCATAATGCGGACTACCTTGCCCTTATAGATAGCTCCTACCTCGGGATCATTTGCAATAGTCAGGATTATCTGGAGTGCTTTATTTGTGTTATCAGCATCAATACCGCTGATAAATACATTTCCGTCATCATTGATATCGATCTTGACATCACAGTCAGCGGAAATCTTCTGGATTATCTTACCTCCCTGACCGATGACATCACGGATCTTGTCAACAGGAATTTTTGTCCGGAGCATTTTGGGAGCATACTTATTTACGGTAGATCTGGGTTCAGGTATTGCCTTGAGCATGATCTCATCGAGAATGTAGATACGAGCCTTGCGAGTCTTTTCAAAAGCCTCCTTGATAATGGCAGGAGTAAGACCGTCTACCTTGATATCTACTTGAATAGCGGTGATCCCCTTGTGTGTTCCTCCTACCTTAAAGTCCATATCACCGAAGAAATCTTCAAGTCCCTGAATATCTACCATTGTCATAAAGTCATCGCTGTCAGGAAGTGTGATAAGACCGCAGGAGATTCCGGCAACAGGAGCTTTTATCGGCACACCGGCATCCATGAGAGCGAGTGTAGATCCGCAGATAGATCCCTGCGATGTTGAACCGTTAGAGGAGAGGACCTCGGAAACAAGTCTCATAGCATATGGAAATTCTTCAACTGACGGAAGCACCGGAACGAGAGCACGTTCTGCAAGCGCACCGTGACCGATCTCACGTCTTCCGGGACCTCTGCTCGGTTTTGTTTCGCCCACAGAGTAGCTTGGGAAGTTATACTGGTGCATATACCTCTTTGATTCTTCCTCATCAAGACCATCTATCTTCTGGGAGTCACTTATCGGTCCGAGTGTAGCGATAGTGAGCACCTGTGTCTGACCTCTTGTGAAAAGTCCCGATCCATGAACTCTTGGGAGAACGCCGGCTTCTGCTGCAAGAGGACGTATCTCGTCTATGCCTCTGCCGTCAACACGCTTGCCCTCATAAAGCCATGTACGAACTATCTTTTTCTGGAGCTTATAGATGCACTCGTCAAGCATAGCCTCTTTTTCGGGGTAAAGCTCATCGAATTTTGCATGGATATCATCTATAATGGGAGCGAGTCTTTCATCCCTGATGTTCTTGTCATTTGTATCAAGCGCAGCTTTTACACGCTCACCGGCAAATTCCTCAACAGCGTCGAACATCTCATGATCGACCTCCTGAGACTCAAAGGCAAACTTAGGCTTGCCGATCTGACTGCGTATATCGCTGATAAAAGCGACCATTTTCTTGATCTCCTCGTGTCCCTTCAAGATAGCTTCAAGCATTGTATCTTCGGGAACTTCGTTTGCGCCTGCCTCGATCATAACGATCTTCTCGGCAGTACCGGCAACGGTAAGTGTGAGATCGGTTTTAGCTCTCTGTTCGAGTGTGGGATTGAGGACGATCTCTCCATCAACAAGACCAACATTTATTCCGGCAATAGGACCGTTCCACGGAATATCAGAGATAGAGATAGCAATAGATGTTGCTATCATTCCTGCGATCTCGGGAGAGTTATCCGGCTCAACGGCAAGGACGGTCATAACAACGGAGACATCATTTCTCATATCCTTCGGGAAAAGGGGACGTATGGGTCTGTCAACACAGCGTGATGTCAGTATAGCCTTTTCGGAGGGCTTGCCCTCACGCTTGGTGAATGATCCGGGTATCTTGCCTACAGAGTAAAGGCGTTCCTCATAGTCAACTGAAAGTGGGAAGAAGTCGATACCCTCACGCGGCTTTGCACTTGCAGTAACATTTGCCATAACAACAGTCTCACCGTATCTAACCCAGCATGAGCCGTTGGAAAGTCCGCAGGTCTTACCTGTTTCGACGACGAGAGGTCTGCCGGCGTATGTTGTTTCAAAGGTTCTGTAATTTTCAAACATTGCGATATCCTCCTATAAAATATTTGCAGAGGCTTTAGCAATAAACTCAGCGGTATTGCGGAAAAATACAGCTCAGTTTAATGCTAAAAGCCATTCTGCCGATCGCTTTTCTAAAGATTTATACTAATTTCATGCTAAAAGCCGTGCAGGATCTGCGAATAGACCGTACATTTTACAAGGAAAAAGGACGAAGCCGTACCGACGTATGTCGAGTCGCTTTGACACAGCAAAAGGTGCGGGATTTTCTCAAAGATCACCGGTTTTTAGAGTGAAATCAGTATTAAAGGCAGCAGGGGAGGGTCCCCGACTGCCTTATTGCTTCCAAAATTACTTACGGAGACCGAGTTTCTCAACGATAGCACGATATCTGTTGATATCCTTTTTCTTGAGATAGCCGAGAAGATTACGTCTGTGACCAACCATTTTAAGAAGACCTCTTCTGGAGTGGTGGTCATTCTTGTGGATCTTCAGATGTGCGGTGAGATCGTTGATCCTTCTTGTAAGGATAGCGATCTGGACTTCGGGAGATCCCGTATCGTTCTCGTGTGTTCTGTTAGCCTCAATAACGGCTGTTTTCTCTTCCTTCAATAACATTTGAAGCACCTCTTGTTAAAATATATTCCGTAAACTCAGAAGAGGGTGATATCAGAGGACAAGCCCTGATCCAAGTAGACGGTGATAATATTATAACATAAACTTTACATTTTGTAAAGGGTTTTTTTAAAATTTTATGCTCTTTATGAAAAATTTTCCGGATCTGTGGGCTTGACGTAGATTTTGTGAACTATTTTGTGAATTTATTGAAATTAGTGGTTGACTAATGACAGAAATTGTGATAAAATGTATATAGACTGCTGTGCCTCTGTGCCTTTTGTTGTGCAGCCGTGTCTTAATATTGATTTCACTCTAAAAACCGAGAACCTTACGGCTTTTATAATGAAATTGGTATAACTAAACTGATTGGAGGCTCTTTTGCCATGAAAAAAAGTGATTTCGACTACGTGTGGACTGATAAGAAACGTACTCTTTTCGGACTGCCGATCTCGTTCACCCGATATTTTCTCACCGATACCAAATTTATCACAAGAGTAGGTTTTCTAAGCATTGATGAGGACGAGATAGACCTTTATAAGATCACGGACAAAAAGGTTCGCTTTCCGTTTTTTCAGCGGCTCTTCAAATGCGGCACGATAATCATATACAGCCGTGATGCCGATACTCCCTCAAAGGAAGTACACTGCATCAAAAATGTGCGCAAGGTATCAGAGCTTATTGACAAGCATCTCAATATTATGCGTGACAAGTACGGCATAAGAGGCAGGGATATGATAAATCCTCATGATGCTCACGGCGATTACTACAGCGATCATTACGATGATGATGATAACTATGACTATTGATTTCAAGGGGTGAAACGATGCTCTCCTTTATTACGGAAAAACAATCCTGCTGGGAAAGATTAAAGGCTGAAAAACGTCCTATATTCATATATGGTATGGGTGACGGAGCTATGAAGATCATGTCTGCTTTCAGAAAATGGGGGATAACTGTCTCGGGAATTTTTGCAAGCGATGATTTCGTTCGTGGTCATTCGTTTGAGGGATTTCAGGTACACAGGCTTTCTGAGGTAGAGGAAATGGTCGATGATTTTGTTGTAGTCCTCGCATTTGCAGCCGGTTATCAGGAGATCGTTGACAGGATACACGATATAGCCTCACGCCATACACTGTACGTTCCCGATGTTCCCGTAGTGGGCGGCGGACTTTTTACATATGAATACTGTGCTGAAAATGCAGAGAAATTACAGCAGGTATATGACAGTCTTGCCGATGATTATTCCCGCAAGGTGTATGCGAATATAATAAACTTCAAAATAAGCGGAAAAATAGAGTATCTTTCGGCAGTAACATCTTCAAAGGCTGAAATATACAGAAAATTGATAAGACCGGGGCTTAACGAGGTCTATGTTGATCTCGGTGCCTACAATGGCGATACAATAAAGGAGCTTATGGAGTTCACACATGGAAAGTATGTGTCTATCCATGCATTAGAGCCTGACAGGAAAAATTTCAAAAAGCTTGCAAAATTTGTTGATGGCATGAATCATGTCTACGCATATAACTGTGCTGCATGGTGTACCGATACGGAGCTTCCGTTTTCGGCTAAGGCAGGCCGTCAGTCTGCGATATCGTTTGCTTCCGACAACTTTGTTCAGGCACGCTCTGTGGATAGTATTCTTGCCGGCAAGCCTGCAACTCTGATAAAAATGGACGTAGAGGGCTTTGAACGTGAGGCAATATGGGGAGCTGCACTTACTATCGCTCATTATTCCCCGAAACTGATGGTATCGCTGTATCACAGGAATGAGGATATTTTTGAGATACCTCTGCTCATCAAGAAGCTGAAACCCGAATATAAGCTTTATATACGCCATCAGCTCTATATTCCGGCATGGGAGACAAATCTCTATGCTGTGGTATGACTGAATATAGTCAGCTATCCGATCAAAAAAGACTGCCCACGCATTGTGAGGCAGTCTTTTTGTGCCGAAGTCAATCCTTGCGATAAAGATGCGGATCGAAGCTGTCCGATTTTGAATGTATGAATGAAATGAGGGCATCAAATTCGTCCCTGTCAAATTTAGTTTGTGTGCAGAATATCTCAAATTCTGTATTCATATAGAACTGAAAGTAGCCCGTTTCTTTGAATCCGTTGCGAAGATAGAAATTCCTCCTCCTTATCCTTTGGTCGTTGTTGGGAGCGTTTTCATCGACAGCCTCAAAATCGACTACTACATGAAATCCCTTGTAGTATTTTCTGAGAAGCTCCAGTGCCTTTGTGCCAAGTCCCATTGACCGCCTTTCCGGACAAACAGCAAAATAGCATATATACGCACATTTCCGGAATCTCATTATTACAAAAAAGCCGGCAAAATCTCCTTTTTCATAAATTCCGAGCACATCAATATTTTCATCGAAACCGAACATTTCTTCAACCGGAATACGCTCTTTATCCGGGAATGCCTGATGATTCAGCGCCTTCAGCAAAGGAATATCCGGCGAATCAATGCTGAGTTTCCGAAGACTTTCTCTAATGCCGATCTCTTTTGTATGGGATCTCTTTGAGAGCTTTTCCGAATACATCATACTATCGACATTCTTGATAAGGAATTCAAACTCAATGTTAAGATCGGATGTGGTCGTGTAGACACCGATGCTTGTATTGACCTGATATTCTTTTCCTGACTCTGAATTATACCGCTCGAGGTAGTCATGTATCTGTCGGGTAATGTTGTTAGTATCGCACTCACCTGCAATGACAGCAAGCATTTCATCGCCGCCGAATCTAACGCACAAAGCATTTTCGGGGCAGGCTTCCATGAGTGCGCTTGCAGCGGCACGTATAGCGATATCTCCGGCAGAATGGCCAAAATTATCATTGATATATTTAAGACCGTCCAGATCGGAAAGAATAACGGTAACGGGAACAGACTTCCCTGATATCTCCTGCCTCAGCTTTTCATACTCTTTGGCAAAGCCGAGCCTGTTGTACAGACCTGTCAGCGAGTCATATTTGTATATGTGTTCTATTTGCCTGATAAGATGCCTCTGATATTGGATCGTCATGTATCCGCCGAGACCTCTTCCAAGAGCGGACGCTACCTGCGGGAGCAGGCAATAATCCGTAAAATCATAGCTTTGGAAATGAGAGCATATATATCCTAATGGAAAGTTCATATAGTCGATGACGTTGAATATAAGCGGATAGCCGCTCTCAAGATGTTTTTCCAAATCGGGAATAAGCGTATTTCGTTCGATCTCATGCTGAGAGAATTCCTCACTGAACGTATCAAAAAAAACGAACATAACGTCATCGAATCCCGAGAGCTTATCTGTAACAAAATGATCGACCATTGAGTCAAGGCATTTAGTGTTTATGATGCAGCACATATCATGGATCACGTGATTATCAGTGCAGCGTGATGCTTTATCTATATTTTCAGCCGACAGCATTCTGTCGGTCATGTCGGAAAGCACCTTTACATCGTCATGATACTGGTAGAAATGGTCGTTGAAGGTGTTGACATTACTTAAAAATTTGTCATCAGCAAGATGTCCGCAGCCGCATGACTCGTTAAACAGCGTCGCAGGCACAACATTATAGAGTTCCTTTTCGACTCTGCCGTTAAGGCAGTCGTAAGCTGCTTCAAAAACAGTGTCGGCAAGCTCCTCACCGGAACAGCGTACAGAGCTTATTTTGGGCATACAATAATTTATCTCATCAAGACCGTCAAAGCCTGTGACTATGACATCTTCGGGAATTTTTTTTCCGTTTTGAATAAATACCGTTGCGGCATTTATAGCCATTATGTCATTGGCACAGATAACAGCCTCCGGAAAATCGCTCCGCCGGACAAGCTCCTCGGCAGCTTCAATAGCCGGTTTTGCCCAGAACATACCATAGCTTATCATAGAATCGTCAACAGGAATGTTGTACTCGGCAAGAACGCTCCGGAAGATGTTCTCTCTTTCTTCGGAAAAGGGATTTCCTTTTATGCCGGCTATCATATGGAGCTTTTTTGCACCATGATATTCCACAACATGACGGACGATCTTCTCAAAGCCTTTTCCGTAGTCAAAATTGACGCTGATGCAGCCGGCATACTTGCCGTCAATAACGATTACAGGAAGATCGTACTTTTTTGCATCGGCAATTATCTTACATGAGATAGTATGGCTCTTGATTTTTTCGTCCATGATCATTACAACGTCAGTGATCGAATAGTTTATAAGATCAAAAACAGTTGTTTCCGCTCTGAGATCGTCCTCATTCCAGTACAGATCGGAGGTTATATCGTATATGAAAAGTCTGTATCCCGAGTCGGTCAGGAGTTTATTCAGACGTTTGATAAATTTGTGATTTTCTGTATCATGAAGTCTTGAAACGCATAAAGAAATAATTTTATAATTATTTAACACACTAACACCTCCTTGCAGCGATAATATCTAAACCAATTACTTATTATATCACAGTCAGTGATAAATTTCAACTAATTTTTTTGATATGTCTGTGTCTAATTTGTTAACAAATTGTTAATATCAGAGTAAATGACAGGAATATGTCAAAATGATAAGAAATACCGCTTGCATTTTTCAATAAATTATAGTATAATATTCATATCGTGGCATGATCGCAGTGCATAATGCCGAAATCAGCATTATGCACCGTTATGCTGTTGAAAAACAGACAAAGCCGGACTGCTCCGGCAAAAAATGTGGTGATAATTTTGGAACAGACAATGAAAAGCAGCAAAAAAACAGAAAACGAGACGATCCTCAACGCTCTGGCTGTTCGTGGACTTGTTGCATTCCCGAAAATGGTGATGCATTTTGATATATCCCGTGACAAATCCATCAATGCCGTGGAGCGTGCTATAAAGGAGGGTGGGAAGATCTTCCTTGTTACACAGCACGAAACATATGTAGAAAATCCGAAAGCTTCCGATCTATACAAGGTCGGTGTCGTAGCTGAGATAAAACAGGTACTCAAGCTTCCGGAAAACTTTATGAAGGTGCTTGTTGAGGGGATCTATAAAGCAAATCTGGTCAGGCTGATAGATGATGGTGAGGGACTGAGAGCTGAGATCAAGAAAACTCCCACATACTCACGGTCAAAATATGATGAGCTGGAAGCTCAAGCCCTTATGCGTTCGGTCAAAGATGTATTTGAACGGTACTCATCCTTCTTTCCGAAAATGCCTCAGGAGCTTATCACTTCAATTATGACACAGGAATCTCCGACCAAGCTGTTTGAGGCTGTTACATTCAACTGTGGGCTCAATTACAGGGATAAACAGACACTTCTTGAAGAGACGAACGTCATTAACAAGCTATCGGTGCTTTATGCCTGCCTGACCTCCGAAGTTGAGATACTTGAACTTGAAAGCCTGATAAACGAACAGACAAAAAACAGCATCGACAAAGGTCAGCGTGAGTATTATCTGCGTGAGCAGATGAGGGTGATACAGGAGCAGCTCGGAGAAGATTCCGATGATGATGCCTACAGCTATATCAATGATGTGATGCAGCTTAAAATTGATGAGAAAAGCAGAGAAAAACTGCTGAAAGAGGCTGATAAGCTCACAAAGCTCCCGCCGTCCTCACAGGAGGCTTTTGTTGTAAAGAATTACCTTGATACAGTGCTCGACCTGCCTTGGGGAAAATATACAAAGGCTAAGCTCACCATGGAAAAAGCCGAGACTGTACTTGAAAAGGATCACTACGGGCTGAAAAAAGTTAAGGAAAGAATACTGGAGTTTCTTGCAGTACATATGCTTAATCCCGAAATAAAGGGACAGATAATCTGTCTTGCGGGACCTCCCGGAATAGGAAAGACCTCGATAGCAAAGTCTGTCGCAAAAGCTATGGGACGAAAATATGCAAGAGTATCCCTCGGCGGAATACGTGACGAGGCTGATATAAGAGGTCACAGAAAAACATATGTCGGAGCTATGCCAGGCCGCATAATAACTGCGATACAACAGGCAGGATCGGCAAATCCTCTTATTCTGTTCGATGAGATAGACAAGCTTTGCAGCGATATAAAAGGCGATCCTTCGTCGGCAATGCTTGAAGTCCTCGACAGTGAGCAGAACAATGCATTCAGAGATCATTTTCTTGAGATACCGTTCGATCTCAGCAAGGCTGTTTTCATAACAACTGCCAACAATATTTCATCTATTCCCGGACCTCTTCTTGACAGAATGGAGGTCATAGAGCTGCCGAGCTATACTGCCGAGGAGAAATTCCACATTGCTAAGGAGCATCTCATTCCCAAACAGATCAAAGAGCACGGATTGAAGGCTTCACAGTTGAAGATAGATGATGAGGCTATAAATGATATAATTAAATATTATACTAAAGAGGCGGGAGTTCGCTCGCTTGAAAGATGTATCGCTTCATTATGCCGCAAGGCTGCGAGAAAAATAGCCTCAGAAGAGGCAAAACGCATCACTGTGAAGAAAAAGGATCTTAAAGATCTTCTCGGTGTACATAAATATTCCGAGGATCTTTCCTCTAAAAAAGATCAGATAGGTGTTGTAAACGGTCTTGCGTGGACTTCCGTCGGAGGTGTCATCATGCCTCTTGAAGTCCTTGTGCTGAAAGGAACAGGAAAGGTCGAGGTAACCGGCTCTCTCGGAGATGTTATGAAAGAGAGCGCACGTCTCGCCGTGAGCTATGTAAGGAATATTGCGGATGAATACGGAATAAATCCCGATTTTTACAAGGAGAATGATATCCACATTCATGCACCGGAGGGCGCAGTGCCAAAGGACGGTCCCTCTGCCGGAGTTACTATGACTACTGCACTTGTTTCCGCACTTTCGGGAATCCCCGTCAGGGCAGATACTGCTATGACCGGAGAGATAACGCTTCACGGAAAGGTACTTCCTATAGGAGGTCTCCGTGAAAAAACAATGGCTGCATATAAGGGCGGAATAAAGACTGTCATTGTCCCCAAAGATAATGATCCCGATCTTGAAGAAGTCGATAATGCTGTCAAGGATTCTGTCAGATTCGTCCTTGCTGAAAATATAAAAGATGTTCTTGATACGGCTTTGAAACAGTAAGGGAGGCAGATCGGGTGAAACTAAATTACAACAAAGCGGAGTTTTCTGCATCATATGGTAAGTTTTCGCAGATACCGCCTCCTGAAAAAACAGAGATAGCATTTGCCGGACACTCCAATGTGGGAAAGTCTACACTGATAAATAAGCTGTTCAACAGGAAAAATCTTGCGAGAGTAAGCTCAGTTCCGGGGAAAACGGCGACTATAAATTTCTATAGTCTGGAAAACCTCTACTTCACCGATCTTCCCGGATATGGATATGCGAAAGTCTCAAAGGCTGAAAAAGAGCGATGGGCAGAGCTTATCGAGGGGTATCTGAATTCTGACAGGGATATAAGGCTCGTTTTTATGCTGGTGGATATGCGCCATAAGCCTACCGCTGACGACATAAGCATGATAAACTACCTCATAGATACGGAAATGCCTTTTGTGATCGTTCTGACAAAAGCCGATAAGCTGAAAAAGAACGAACGGCTGCGCCGTATGGAGGCTTTTGCCGATGAGATACCGTGTTTTGAAGATATTCACGTTGTACCGTTTTCCTCTGTGACCTTTGAGGGAGTGGAGGAGCTGCGGAGTATCGTCGAAGAAATAGCGGACGATGAGGATCAAGGAGCGCAATGATCTGCTGAAAAATTTCAAAGGAAAGGATAGTTGAAAATGTTTGTATCTGAAAACCTTAATGTAAACAAAAAAGGACACCTTACCATCGGCGGCATAGATACCGTTGATCTTGCTGTTCAATACGGAACTCCTCTTTATGTCATGGACGAGGTAATGATAAGAAATGCCTGCCGCCGGTTCAAAAGCAGCATCGACAAATACTACGGCGGCAAGGGAATGGTCTGCTATGCAAGCAAAGCGTTCTCCTGCCTTGAAATGTGCAGGATCATCAACAGCGAGGGCATCGGTCTGGACGTTGTCTCTATAGGCGAGCTTTACACTGCCGTAAAGGCAGGCTTTGACACCTCGAAGATCGGATTTCACGGAAATAATAAGACTGACGAGGAGCTTGAATATGCTGTTGACTGCGGTGTGGGACACATCATTGTTGATAATATCAGCGAGCTTCTCCGCCTTGAAAAAACAGCCGAGGAGAAAAAGTCGAAAGCACGCATCATGCTCCGAATCAAACCCGGCATTGATGCTCATACGCATGATTTTGTAAAGACCGGTCAGATCGACAGCAAGTTTGGTTTTGCGCTTGAAACAGGTGAAGCGTTCGAGGCTGCAAAGCAGGCTGTTGAATGTGAGAACGTTGATCTTGTCGGAGTTCACTGCCACATAGGTTCGCAGATATTTGACATCGCTCCCTTTGAGGAAGCGGCTAAAGTCATGCTTGGATTTATTGCCGAAATAAAGGATAAGCTGGGGCATGAGATATCCGAGCTTAACCTCGGCGGCGGCTTCGGCATAAAATACCTGAATAGTCACGATCCCGCTCCGTTTGAGACATACATTGAGAGAGTATCTGAAGTTGTCAGGTCTGAATGTGTCGCTCTCGGAATTGCTCAGCCGTTCATTCTTATCGAACCCGGACGCTCTATCGCAGCACCTGCCGGCATTACACTGTATAAGGTCGGTGCCCGTAAAGAGATCCCCGGCATAAGGACATATATTTCCGTTGACGGCGGAATGGGAGACAATCCCAGATATATACTCTATCAGTCTGAGTATGAGGCTGTAGTTGCAAATAAGGCGTCAGAAGAACGGTCTGAAAAAGTTACCATCGCCGGAAAATGCTGTGAGAGCGGCGATCTCATCGGAGAAAATATGCCCCTCCAACACGCTGAATCAGGTGATATAATCGCTGTCTGCGCTACCGGAGCATATAACTACTCTATGGCGTCAAACTATAACAGGATACCAAAACCTCCGGTCGTTTTCGTAAACAACGGAGAATCACGTATTGCCGTAAAAAGAGAGACTCCGGAGGATATTATCCGGAATGATGTCTGATCTACCAAAGAAAGTCCCCGACAGGTCACGGGGACTTTTTTTGGAATTTTCTGTTTCTGATTGCGGCATCTTTGTGCAAAATGCAGATATGTGACGAGAAATCAAAAATACTTTGTTTATTTCTTGACAAAGTGAGCAGAATGGTGTAAAATATATAGTGTATACCGAACATCGCTGTAAATCGTCTCACTTTCAACAGATATGATGATCGGTTTGTAACATCATTCGGTATCAATATATTCTGAAAGGAATGATTTCTATGGGTTTAACTCTGACAGAAAAAATACTCAGAGCTCATCTTGTTGACGGCGAGTATGTAAAAGGTCAGGAGATCGGTATCCGTATCGATCAGACGCTCACTCAGGACGCTACGGGTACTATGGCGTATCTCGAATTTGAGGCGATCGGTGTTCCTCGTGTAAAGACCGAACGTTCAGTCGCTTATATTGATCACAATACTCTCCAGAACGGATTTGAGAACGCTGACGATCATCGCTTTATCGGCAGCGTAGCCAAGAAGCATGGTATTTATTTCTCTCGTCCCGGAAACGGTATCTGCCATCAAGTCCATCTTGAACGTTTCGGCATACCCGGCAAGACTCTGATAGGCTCTGACAGTCACACCCCCACAGGCGGCGGTATCGGTATGATCGCTATCGGCGCAGGCGGTCTTGACGTTGCAGTAGCTATGGGCGGCGGAGCTTACTACATAACTTGCCCTAAAGTAGTCAGAGTTGAGCTTACAGGAAAGCTCAGCCCGTGGGTATCAGCTAAGGACGTTATTCTTGAAGTCCTCAGAAGAATGTCTGTAAAGGGCGGAGTCGGAAAAGTCATCGAATACTGCGGCGAGGGAGTAAAGACTCTCTCTGTGCCGGAGCGTGCAACGATCACCAATATGGGTGCGGAGCTTGGCGCAACGACCTCTATCTTCCCCTCAGATGAGATCACAAAACAGTTCCTAAAGGCTCAGTGCCGTGAAGAGGTGTGGACACCTCTGTCTGCTGATGATGATGCAGAATATGATGAGGAATTTACCATTGACCTCAGTGAGCTTGTTCCTCTTGCAGCGTGTCCGCATTCTCCCGATAACGTTAAAACTACTCATGAGATCGGAAAATTAAAGATAGATCAGGTATGTATCGGATCATGTACTAACTCATCTCTTCTCGATATGCTTAAAGTAGCTCATATTCTGAAAGGCAAGACGGTTCACCCGGACGTTTCGCTTTCGATCGCTCCCGGTTCAAAGCAGGTGCTTAATATGCTTGCACAGAATGGTGCGCTCTCCGATCTTATCGAGGCAGGCGCAAGAATACTTGAAAGTGCCTGCGGACCTTGTATAGGAATGGGACAGTCGCCTAATTCAAAAGGTATCTCTCTGCGTACATTCAACAGAAACTTTGAGGGACGCTCCGGAACAAAGGACGGTCAGATATATCTCGTTTCACCTGAGACAGCCGCTGCCTCTGCCATTACCGGATATCTCACAGATCCGAGAGAGCTTGGCGATATGCCCGAGTTCCGTTTGCCTGAGATATTCACGATAAATGACAATATGGTCGTACCTCCTGTTTCTGAGGAAGAAATGGATAGCGTGGAAATACTCAGAGGTCCCAATATCAAGCCGTATCCTGAGACTTCTCCGCTCCCGGAGACTATAGATGCTGCCGTTTCTCTTAAAGTCGGAGATAATATCACTACAGATCACATTATGCCTGCCGGTGCAAAGATACTTCCTCTTCGGTCGAATATTCCGAAGATCTCTCAGCACTGCTTTGCTGTATGCGATGAAACCTTCCCGGAGAGAGCAAAAGCCCTCGGAAAGAGTATCATTGTGGGAGGCTCGAATTACGGTCAGGGTTCATCACGAGAGCACGCTGCCCTTGCACCATTATATCTTGGAGTAAAGGCTGTTATCGTTAAATCTTTTGCAAGAATTCACAGAGCTAACCTTGTGAATGCAGGAATACTCCCGCTTACATTTGTAAATGAATCTGACTATGATAAGATCAGTCAGGGAGATCAGCTCGTTCTTGCGGATATCCGTAAATCAGTTGAAGAAGGCAGATCTGAACTGACCGTCATCAACAGGACAAAGGGTATAGAGATACCTGTTCTTTGTGAGCTTTCGGGCAGAACAAAGGATATTATCCTTGCCGGCGGACTTCTTGACTACACAAGAGAGAATATGAAATAATCAAAATACAGAGCAGGGAGCTGTTTATGGTAAAAAATAATAATAAAAAAGGTCTCACTGCTTCGGAAATCAAATATATTGCTATACTTGCTATGCTCATAGATCATATCGCCTGGCTTTTTGTCGTAACAGACAGTGTCGCCGGGCAGATAATGCATTTTATTGGCAGAACGACTGCACCTGTAATGTGTTTTTTCATATCAGAGGGTTATCATCACACAAGAAATGTTAAAAAATATTTCATAAGACTCGGCATATTTGCTGTAATATCACATTTTGCGTATGCATTTTGTTTCAACGGCGGTTTTTTTGAAAGAGGAACAGAAAGCATGATCTCAACCTTGTTCCTCTGCCTGCTTTCAGTTTACATATATAACAGCAAATCAATAAACATATGTCTTAAATTGCCGCTTATAATGTTTATAGCTTTTTTCGCCGATTATTGCGACTGGGGAAGCGATGCAATACTTTTTACTATGGCGTTTGAAATCGGAAGATCGGGTGAGCACAAACATTCCGATCTTGCAGGATATTCCCTTGCAGCAGTTGTTTATCTTCTCCCAACAGCAATTTCGATTGTGAAATATCCTTCATTTATTTCTTATAATATTCACAAACTCGGTGTATTTCTGCCTGTGCTTTTACTGTGGCTTTATAACGGCGAAAAAGGCGGCGGTAAATATGATAAATGGGTGTTCTATATATTCTATCCCGCACATCTCCTGTTTCTTGGCTATCTGAATTACAGATACGGATATTAAACAGGATCCGGATCTGCAATAACTTACAATGAGGTGGTATGTTGAGCGGTGCATTGGGAATGTTGCTGTTTCTGCTTGTTATACTTGCGGCAGCATGGGTAATGAAATTATTGAATGATGCCAAAAGGGGAATGACAACATTTCAAAAGGTAAGCAATGCCATTGTTTCTGTTTTGCTTGCTGCTTTAATAATAATGCTGATTTTTCCGCTTATGAAGAAATAATTTACGGGGAATTTTTCCACTTATAAAAAATTTATGTTGGAGGTTATTTGTTATGTCTAAGATCACTATGAAAACTCCTCTCGTTGAGATGGACGGAGACGAAATGACCAGGATCCTCTGGAAATGGATAAAGGAGATCCTCCTTGAACCATATGTTGAGCTTAATACAGAATATTACGACTTAGGACTCGAATACCGTGAGAAGACAAAGGATCAGGTAACGATAGATTCTGCTGAGGCTGCAAAAAAATACGGAGTTGCCGTAAAATGCGCAACTATAACTCCGAATGCTGCAAGAATGCCGGAGTATAACCTTTCACAGATGTGGAAATCTCCTAACGGCACTATCCGTGCGGCACTCGATGGAACTGTATTCCGCACACCGATCATAGTAAAGGGGATCGAACCATATATCCCCACTTGGACAAAGCCTATCACGATCGCCCGTCATGCTTACGGTGACGTTTACAAGAATACCGAAATGCGTGTTGATAAGGGCTGCAAGGCTGAGCTTGTTGTTACCGATAAGGACGGAAATGAGACACGTGAGCTTATCCACGATTTTGCAAATAGTGACGGCATTATTCAGGGACTTCACAACCTTGACGACAGCATTGCCGGATTTGCAAGAGCCTGCCTTAATTACGGTCTTGATTTGAAACAGGACGTTTGGTTCGCAACAAAGGATACCATTTCCAAAAAATACGATCATCGCTTCAAGGACATCTTTCAGGAGATATACGATAACGAGTACAAGGAAAAATATGAGGCTGCCGGTATCGAGTATTTCTACACCCTCATTGATGATGCCGTTGCAAGAGTTATCCGCTCAAACGGAGGCTATATCTGGGCTTGTAAGAATTACGACGGCGATGTTATGTCTGATATGGTGTCAACTGCATACGGAAGCCTTGCGATGATGACTTCTGTGCTCGTATCTCCCGACGGCATCTATGAGTATGAGGCTGCTCACGGAACAGTTCAGCGTCACTACTACAAATATCTGAAAGGCGAGGAGACCTCCACAAACTCTGTTGCAACCATATTCGCATGGAGCGGTGCTCTCAGAAAAAGGGGAGAGCTTGACGGTACAAATGAGCTTTGTGAATTTGCTGACAAGCTGGAAAAAGCGACTATACAGACTATTGAAGACGGTGTCATGACCGGTGATCTGTATCTCATTTCAAAGCTTGATAATAAAAGGAAAGTCGATTCAAAGACATTCCTTGAAGAGATCAGGCTCAGGCTCGACAAAATGATGTAATCGGCGGTCGATAAAATGTCAAAGAATCCAATTTCAAATTCGGTCATAAGAAGATTGCCGAGATATCACAGATTTCTTGGTGAGCTTGAAGCCAATGGCTATGTGAGGATATCCTCAAAGGAGCTTTCCGAAAAAATGGGACTTACTGCCTCACAGATACGTCAGGATTTCAACTGTTTCGGAGAATTCGGTCAGCAGGGATACGGATACAATGTAAGCGATCTGAGAGCAGAGATCGGAAAGATCCTCGGACTTGACTGCAATACTCCGATGATACTTGTTGGCGCAGGAAATCTCGGAACAGCAATTGCCTCACATATAGATTTCCGCAGCAAAGGTTTTGACCTGATCGGTGCTTTTGACAAAAGCCGTGAAGTCGTGGGAAAAAGGATCGGCGATATAACGGTCATGTCTTCCGATGAGCTTGAACGCTTTTGCCTTGAGCATAACCCAAAGGCGGCTATATTATGTATTCCTTTGGGTCATGCTGCGGAGACGGTAGAAAAGCTGATCGCTCTTGGAATAAAGGGCTTTTGGAATTTTACTCACTACGATATACGCACAAATCACAGTGATATTTCTGTTGAAAACGTACATCTTGGCGACAGTCTTGTTACGCTTTCGTATGTTATAAATTCAAAAAAATGACTGTCCGGGACAGGGGACAGCACATTATTCCCTGCCGGCAGGAAAAAATCTTCGGGGAGTGGAGCATATAATGGAGTATCGTATAGAATATGATTCAATGGGTGAAGTAAATGTGCCTGCTGACAGGTACTGGGCTGCACAGACTGAAAGGAGCAGGAGAAATTTCCTTATCGGCGAGGGTATAGAAACAATGCCGAGAGAGATAACTCATGCTTTTGGTATTCTGAAAAAGGCTGCTGCAATTGTCAATCATAAGTTAAAGCCTGAGAAAATGACAGACGAAAAGCTTGCTGCTGTTTCACAAGCTTGTGATGAGGTCATAAGCGGTTTGCTCAACGATCATTTTCCTCTTGTGGTGTGGCAGACCGGAAGCGGTACACAGTCAAATATGAATGTCAACGAGGTCATTGCCAACAGGGGAAATGAACTCATTGGCTCGAAACTCCTTCATCCGAACGATGATATAAATATGAGTCAGTCCTCAAATGATACATTTCCGACGGCAATGCACATCGCTGCTGTTATTGCAATTGAGGATAAGGTCATTCCGGCAATAGACGCTCTTGTTGAGACATTCATCAGACTTGAAGCCGAAAATGAGGGGATCGTAAAAAGCGGAAGAACTCATCTTCAAGATGCGACTCCTATAAAATTTTCTCAGGAGATCAGCGGCTGGAGATCATCTGTTGAAAAGGACAGGAAAATGCTCCTGACTGCCTGTGATGAACTTCGTGAGCTTGCTCTCGGCGGAACTGCTGTCGGCACAGGACTTAATGCTCCGGAGGGCTTTGCTGAAATGGCTGCTGAGGAGATAAGCCGTGTCTCGGGGAAAAAATTCGTTACTTCGCCAAATAAGTTTCACTCACTGACTTCAAAGGACGAAATTGTTTTTGCACATGGAGCACTCAAAGCTCTTGCTGCGGATATGATGAAGATCGCAAACGATGTGAGATGGCTTGCCTCCGGACCTCGTGACGGTCTGGGAGAGATATTCATTCCGGAGAACGAGCCGGGATCATCTATAATGCCCGGCAAGGTAAATCCCACACAGTGTGAACAGGTCACAATGGTGGCTGTACAGGTCATGGGAAACGACGTTGCTGTAGGTATGGCTGCATCGCAGGGAAATTTCCAGCTGAATGTATTTATGCCGGTCTGCGCATATAATTTTCTTCAGTCGGCACGTCTTCTTGCTGAGTCCATAGTGTCATTCAATAAAAACTGCGCTGTGGGAATAACGGCAAACAAGGAAAAAATGCACCATAATCTGCATAATTCCCTTATGCTTGTGACTGCACTCAATCCGTATATCGGTTATGAAAATGCTGCGAAAACTGCAAAAAAAGCCTTCAAGGACAATATTTCACTGAAAGATGCTTGTGTTCAGCTCGGCTTCCTTACGGCAGAACGCTTTGATGAGGTCTTCCATCCCGAAGAGATGGTCTGATATAGAGAAAGGAATCATACATATGAGGACATTCACATATTACCCCGGCTGCACGCTGCGAACAAAAGCCAAAGATCTTGACAGATACGCCAGAGCCTGTGCCAAGGCTCTGGATATCTCTCTCGAAGAGCCGGAGGAATGGCAGTGCTGCGGCGGAGTTTATACGACTGCGCATGATGAGATCGCTACAAAGCTTTCTGCTGTCAGGACACTTAATTCTGCCAAAGAAAAAAACACGCCGCTTGTTACCGTATGTTCGGCTTGTCACAATGTGATCAAGCAGACAAATTACGATATTTCCCATGATGCGGAAACGGCTTCAAAGGTAAATAATTATATGCAGCTTGAAACTCCGTACCTTGGAGAAACCGTTGTATACCACTACCTTGAAATGCTGCGTGATGTTGTCGGATTTGATGAGCTTGCAAAAAAAGTAACTGACCCTCTGACCGGAAAGAAGATCGCTGCATATTACGGCTGCCTTCTTCTGCGCCCATCTAAGGCTCTCGCTATGGATGATCCGGAAAATCCGCATATTATTGAAGATCTCATAAGAGCTATCGGTGCTGAACCCGTCATTTATGCTCAGAGAAATGAATGCTGCGGCGGATATATGACCATGGAGGACAGATCTTCGGCGGTAAAAAGAAGCACGGCTGTTGTCACATCTGCCGCTGAAATGGGAGCGGATATGATAATAACAGCTTGTCCGCTGTGTCTTTATAATCTGAAAAAGAATTCCCAAACAGAGCTTCCCGTTTACTATTTTACAGAGGTTCTTGCTGAGGCGTTGGGCGTCAAGGAGGATTCATAATGGATAACAAGCAGAAAGAACAGATACTGCGGTCAAGCGGTGTGAATGTCCTTAAATGTATGCGCTGCGGAAAATGCACAGCCACCTGTCCGAATTATGAGGAAATGGAGTATCATCCGCATGAATTTGTCTACATGGTGGAAAAAGGCGATTTAGAAAAGCTTATGGCATCTCAGTCGATATACAGATGTCTTACCTGTTTTGCCTGTGTGGAGAGATGCCCGAGAGGTGTTGAGCCTGCAAAGCTGATCGAGGCTGTGCGGCTTGCTGCCGTTCACAGGCAGGGAGAAAATCATATTGTGCCTGATGATATCCCCGGAATGCTCGATGACGATCTCCCTCAGCAGGCAATTGTTTCCGTATTCAGGAAATATACAAAGTAGAAAGGATATAATATGCGTAAAATCGGTGTTTTTGTCTGCCATTGCGGAACTAATATCGCCGCAACGGTAGATGTGAAAGCTGTTGCAGAAGCTCTTGGTCATGAACCGGGAGTCGTTGTCTCCTGTGAATATCAGTATATGTGCTCTGAATCCGGACAGGAGCTTATAAAAGATTCAATAAAAAAGCATGGACTTACGGGAGTTGTCATCTGTTCATGCTCTCCGAGAATGCACGAGAATACATTCAGAAAAGCTGCGGCATCAGCAGGACTTAATCCGTATCTTGTGGAGATCGCAAATATCCGTGAACAATGCTCATGGATACACAAGGATATCGCCTCTGCTACGGAAAAGGCGATAATTCTCGGAAAAGCTGCTGTTGCAAAAATACATCTCAACACTCCGCTGACTGCCGGAGAGAGTCCTGTGGCAAAAAAGGCTCTTGTTATCGGCGGAGGCATTGCCGGCATACAGACGGCTCTCGACATTGCAGAAGCCGGATTTGAAGTTGATATAGTCGAAAAAAAGCCGACAATAGGCGGAAAAATGGCTCAGCTCGATAAAACGTTCCCCACGCTGGACTGCGCTGCCTGCATACTCACTCCTAAAATGGTGGAATGTGCGCAGAATGAAAAAATCCATATTTATTCGTACAGTGAGGTCACAGAGGTCAAGGGCTTTGTGGGAAGCTTCAATGTGACCATAAAGAAAAAGGCTCGTTTTGTTGACGAGACAAAGTGTACCGGCTGCGGACTGTGTACAGAAAAATGTCCCATGAAAAAAGTCCCCAATGAGTTCAATATGGGATTTGACAACAGGAGCGCTGTATATATTCCGTTTGCTCAGGCTGTGCCAAAGGTGGCTGTGATAGATCCTGCTAACTGTATGATGCTTAAAACCGGCAAATGCGGTGTATGCTCAAAAGTGTGTACCGTGGGAGCTATCGACTACAAGCAGCAGGATACATATATCAATGAGACATATGGTGCTATCGTAGTTGCTACAGGATACGATCCCATAGATCTTGGAAAATATGATGAATTTGCATACTCACAAAGTCCGGACGTTATAACCTCTCTCGAACTTGAAAGGCTTATGAATGCGGCAGGTCCTGACGGCGGAACACTTCTTCGTCCGTCTGATAAGAAACATCCGCATACTATCGTTTTCGTGCAGTGCGTCGGCTCAAGATGCGATGACAGCAGAGGAAAGCCGTACTGCTCAAAGATCTGCTGTATGTACACTGCAAAGCACGCAATGCTCATCAGGGAGAAATATCCTGACACAGATGTCTATGTTTTCTATATTGATGTCAGAACTCCCGGCAAAAATTTCGATGAATTCTACCGCAGAGCCGTTGAGCAGTATAACGTTCACTATATCAAGGGAATGGTCGGAAAGGTAGAACCAAAGGCTGACGGAAAGCTCAGTGTTCAGGCATCTGATCTTATTTCACGTGAGCAGCTCCATATTGATGCTGATCTGGTCGTTCTTGCGGCTGCTATTGAACCTGATAAAACGGCACGCCCTCTTGCGACAATGCTCACAACACAGATGGACACCAATGATTTCTTCACAGAGGCGCACCCGAAACTCCGTCCCGTTGAAAGTGCTACTGCCGGAATTTTTCTCTCCGGTGCTTGTCAGGGACCAAAGGATATTCCCGAAACTGTCGCTCAGGCAAGTGCTGCAGCATCAAAGGCTATCGGACTTCTCTGCAAAAACAGTATCACCTGCAATCCATGTGTTGCCCATTCCGATGAGCTTATGTGCAACGGTTGTTCTTCCTGTGAAAAAGTTTGCCCCTACGGTGCTATAACCTACATAAACAAGGAGTTCACTATGCCTGACCGCACTGTGGCACTGCGCAGAGTTGCATCAGTCAATCCGGCTGTATGTCAGGGCTGCGGAGCGTGTACGGTTGCCTGTCCTTCGGGAGCAATGGATCTCAATGGTTTTTCTAACAGTCAGATCATGGCGGAGGTAGACGCAATATGCAAGTAAATCAAAAAGAATTTGAGCCGGTGATCGCTGCATTCTGCTGCAACTGGTGTTCATATGCGGGAGCAGATCTTTCCGGTACGAATCGTCTCAGCTATCCCTCAAATGTAAAAATAATAAGAGTTCCGTGCTCATGCAGAGTAAATCCGATGTTCATACTGAGGGCTTTTCAGCGGGGAGCAGATGGCGTTATCATCTGCGGCTGTCACCCCGGAGATTGTCACTACACCTCCGGCAATTATTTCACACGCCGCCGAATGACACTCCTTTTCAGTATGCTTGATTATCTCGGTATCGAGCGTGACAGAACTCGTGTAGAATGGGTATCTGCGGCAGAGGGAGCAAAATTTGCCGCTACCATGAACGATTTCACCGAGACTGTCAGAAAGCTCGGACCTAACCGGAGATTGGAGGATCTGCGATGCAGGAAGCAATGATAAAACGTGCCAAAGAGCTGCTCGCTGAGGGCATCGTGAACCGTGTTATAGGCTGGAAAAGAGGAGAATTCGCATATGACAGCACTCCTGCAATATTTGAGACTCCGGAAGAGCTTGAAAGGGATTTCGTCTATGATGATCTCACAGCATCGAATCTCTCAAAATATCTCATAAAGGAAAGCCGTAAAGCCGGAAAGATACTCGCTTTTCTGAAACCATGCGATACATACAGCCTTAACCAACTCACCTGTGAGCATAGAGTTATACGTGAGAATATCCATGTAATAGGAATTCCGTGCGATCCTAAAATTGATGCCGAAAAAATCAAGGCAAAAGGCATCAGCGGAATACTCGGTATCAAAAACGATGGAGTGGATCTCACCATAGATACTATTTACGGCAAGGAGAGTATGCCGGTTTCAGAGGCAATAATGGAGAAATGCCTCTCATGTAAAGGAAAAAAACACGTTACATATGACGAGCTTATCGGTGAAGACGGTGAATTATGCGATTCCGGCAGATTCGATATGGTGGCAGAGCTTGAGGCGATGACCGCTCAGGAAAGATACGATTTCTGGAGAAGTCAGCTCTCAAAATGTATTCGCTGCAACGCCTGCCGGAATGTCTGCCCTGCCTGCACCTGTGAGAAGTGCGTTTTTGACAACGATGCCTCCGGCATTGCAAATAAGGCGGCAGCCGACAGCTTTGAAGAGAATATGTTCCACATAATACGTGCATTCCATGTTGCCGGAAGATGCACAGACTGCGGCGAATGTTCGAGAGTCTGTCCTCAGAATATACCTCTTCATATGCTGAACAGAAAATTTATAAAAGATATAAATGAACTCTACGGTACATATCAGGCAGGAGAAAAGCCGGATTCCGTATCGCCTCTCACAAGCTATACGCTCGATGACTGTGAGGCGAGCATTGTTCACGAAAGGGGGACTGAGTGATGCTGAGAATTTCCATTGACAGGCTGAATGAGCTTTTTGATGCTGCCGCTGAGAAACAAACTCTGTATATCCCCGTTGACCGTGAGGACGGCGGTGCTGAATATAAAAAATATGAAAAGGGAATGAAGCTCAGCCGCTCCCTCAATACAGTGCGAAGTGCAAAGGATTTTTTCTTTCCGCAGACAGAAGATCTCATGGAATTCAGAGTCGATAAAAAAAATATAGAGGTTAAGGATATACGCAGCGAAGCGGAAGATTTCGTTATTTTCGGAGTGAAAGCCTGCGATGTGCGCAGCTTTTCTATTCTTGATAAGGTCTACCTTTCAGATCCCGTTGACAGTTTCTACAAGAACAGGAGAAATCATGGAGTTGTCATATCTATGGCTTGTACTCACCCGGCGGAGACTTGTTTCTGTACGGCTTTCGGCATAGATCCGCTGTCTCCCGAGGGAGATGCTGTCTGCCGTATGGATAATGACTATCTGTATATTTCCGCTCTGACAGATAAAGGAAACGCTTTCATTGAGCAGATATCGCATTTGTTTGAAGACTCCTCTGAAACTGAGGAAGAATTCGGCAGCAAGTATCGTGATATTTTTTCAAGGCTCCCTTTGGCAGGACTTTCGACCGATGCATTCGGCGGCGATAAGCTCGATGAGTATTTCAACTCAGACAAATGGGGAGAGCTTTCGGAAAGCTGCATAGGCTGCGGAACTTGTACGTTTGTCTGCCCTACCTGTCAGTGCTATGACATAAAGGATTTTGATACAGGTAACGGAATAAAGAGATTCCGCTGCTGGGATTCCTGTATGTACTCCGATTTCACAAAAATGGCACATGGTAATCCGAGACTGACTCAGCTTGAACGTTTCAGGCAGCGTTTCATGCACAAGCTGGTGTATTTTCCGGCTTGCAATAACGGTGAATTCGGCTGCGTGGGCTGCGGAAGATGCCTTGCAAGATGTCCTGTTTCTATGAATATCGTCAAGGTCATGAAGGATCTGGAGGTGAAGAAATGAACACAACTGATACATTGATACCGTATATAGGAGTTGTCACAGAAATAAGAAACGACACTCCCGATGTGAAAACGTTCAGGATCGAAGCACCGCAGGGTGGAAAGGTCTTTGAACATATGCCGGGACAGTGTGCGATGCTGTCAATTCCGGGAGTGGGGGAGGCGATGTTCTCGATAACCTCTTCACCTACAAATACGGAATTCATGGAGTTCAGCATTAAGAAATGCGGTCATCTCACCGATTGGCTTCATGAAATGGAGGTCGGTCAGCAGATAACGCTGAGAGGTCCGTATGGAAACGCATTTCCCGTTGAAACTGAATTAAAAGGAAAAGATCTGTTATTCATTTCAGGCGGTATCGGTCTTGCACCTCTGCGCTCTGTGATAAATTATGTCCGTGATAAACGCAGCAATTACGGCAAAGTGGATATAATCTACGGATCACGTTCAAAGGAAGATCTTGTGGATTATGATGAAATAATGAATGAATGGAAAAACAGTCAGGATATCGCTGTTCACCTTACTATAGACAGACCACAGGAGGGTTGGGACGGTCATGTTGGGTTCGTTCCCGATTTTGTCAGAGAGCTTGCCCCCTCCAACAGTATGACTGCTCTTGTCTGCGGTCCGCCCGTGATGATAAAATTCACCCTTGCGGCTCTCAAAGATCTGGGATTTTCGGAATCTCAGGTGTACACAACAATGGAGCTTCGTATGAAATGCGGTGTCGGAAAATGCGGACGCTGCAATATAGGTGATAAATACGTCTGCAAGGATGGTCCGGTTTTTCGCTTTGATCAGCTCAGCCGTTTGCCTGAGGAATATTAAGGAGGTACGCCAGCTTATGGAAAATATGGTCAATGTTTACCTGTTTGGCAAGAGATATCAAGTGCCGTCAGGTCTTACGATAATGACAGCCATGGAATATGCCGGTTATGAACTGGTGAGAGGCTGCGGCTGCCGGAACGGTTTCTGCGGTGCGTGCGCAACGATCTACCGTATAAAGGATAAGCAGGAGCTTCATGCTTGTCTCGCCTGCCAGACTGAGGTACAGGAGGGAATGTATATCGCAACACTGCCGTTCTTTCCTCTTGTTAAAAAAATATACGATATTGAAACTGTACGTCCGACTGAGCAGATCATGATGCAGCTCTATCCGGAAATTTACAGTTGTATCGGCTGTAACGCCTGCACCAAGGCTTGTACTCAGGAGCTCAATGTCATGCAGTATATTGCATATGCACAAAGAGGGGAATATGACAAATGCGCTGATGAATCATTTGACTGCGTAATGTGCGGTGTCTGCTCGTCACGATGTCCGGCAGGGATATCGCATCCGCAGGTAGCAATGCTCGCACGCCGACTCAATGGAAAATACATAGCTCCGGAATGCGGACATCTTTCTGACCGTGTGAAGGAGATCGACGAGGGAATGTATGATGAGCTTATCAGTCAGCTCATGAATAAACCCGTCGATGAGCTCAAGGAGCTCTACAATAATCGTGAGATCGAGAAATAGGAGGCATCTGTCATGTACAAAATAGACAGACTTAATGAGCTTGCAGAGGTAGTCGCTGCAAAAAGAGCTGAAAATTCAGTCCTTGAACCTGCAAGAATGACTGCAAAAGAGAAGGACGATCTGCTTGCAGCATTTCATCCCGACTATAAGCAGAATGAATTCACCGTACTCTCTGCCGGAGTGAATAAGGGAGATAAAGTCCCCACACAGCTTGCCGCACTTCTTCAGGGAAAAAGCAGGATCTCACCTGATATCGACCTTTCCTCACCCGATTATGACACCGATGTCCTTATAATCGGCGGCGGCGGTGCGGGAGCATCGGCGGCTATCGAGGCTGATAATGCCGGCGCAAAGACTATGATCGTCACAAAGCTGCGTATAGGTGATGCAAATACTATGATGGCTGAGGGTGGTATACAAGCTGCTGATAAGCCCGGAGATTCCCCTGCGATACATTATCTTGATGCTTTTGGCGGGGGTCATTTTGCCGCAAGACCTGAGCTTGTAAAAAAACTGGTCACAAAAGCTCCCGAGGCGATACAGTGGCTCAATAAACTGGGCGTTGAATTTGACAAGGAAGCTGACGGCACAATGGTCACAACTCATGGCGGAGGAACTTCACGCAAAAGAATGCACGCCGCAAAGGACTATTCCGGTGCGGAGATCATGAGAACTCTGCGTGATGAGGTGCTGAACAGAGGTATTCCTGTTATAGATTTCACTGCTGCGGTGGAGATCATTCTCGATGACAACGGAAAGGCTGCCGGAGCTGTTCTTATGAATATGGAAACAAAGGAGATTCTCGTTGCAAAAGCAAAAACAGTCATTATCGCCACGGGCGGTGCAGGACGGCTTCACTATCAGGGATTTCCCACATCTAATCATTACGGAGCAACGGCTGACGGACTTATTTTAGGCTACAGAGTCGGAGCAAAGCTCTTATACGCTGATACACTCCAGTATCACCCCACGGGAGCTGCTTATCCTGAGCAGATATTCGGTGCTCTTGTTACGGAGAAAGTACGCTCTCTCGGAGCAAAACTTGTAAATATAAACGGCGATGTTTTCATGCATCCCCTTGAAACCCGTGATGTTACTGCTGCCTCAATTATTCGTGAGTGCGCTGAAAGGGGCAACGGTATCGAAACAAATCAGGGACCGGCCGTATGGCTTGATACTCCCATGATCGAATATAAAAACGGTGAGGGAACTATTGAGAAGAGAATTCCGGCGATGATGAGAATGTTCGGAAAATACGGTATTGATATCCGCAAAGAGCCGATACTTGTATATCCGACACTTCATTACCAGAACGGTGGACTTGAAATTTTCTCCGACTGCTCTACGGGCGTGGAGAATCTCTATGCTGCCGGAGAGGTCGCAGGCGGTATCCACGGCAGAAACAGGCTGATGGGAAATTCTCTGCTGGATGTTATCGTGTTCGGAAGAAATGCCGGAATGTGTGCGGCTGCTAAGGCAAAGGATACGGCAGCTCCGAAAAATCTCACGCTTTCTCATATCAACAGTTTCAATATGGAACTTCAGGAGGCAGGTATCAGCTCAGATGAGCTTTCGCCCATGCTTCTTCCTCACTATGCGAGAAAATAATGGCAAAGATATACATGACCTGCGGCAGGCTTTGCAGCGGAAAAAGTACGTATGCAAGGCTGCTGCGGGATAAATTGCACGGAGTAATTCTCTCGGTTGATGAGCTGATGATCGACATTCTCGGAAAAGACTGCGGCGAAATGCACGACGAATATGTAAAAAGGACAGAATTATTCCTCTATAAAAAATCAAGCGAAATTGTCTCACAGGGGATAGATGTTATCCTTGACCTGGGATTCTGGACAAGAGAAAAGCGTGATCATGCACGAAAGTATTTTTCCTCGCTCGGTATCGGATATGAATTTCACTACATTGATATCAGCGATGAGGAATGGAAAAAACGTATTGAAAACAGGAACTCGCTCGTATCTGCCGGAGTTTCTTCCGATTATTATATTGATACCGGTCTTATGGAGAAATTTTTATCTGTTTTTGAAAAGCCCTCCTGCGATGAAACAGATCTTATTAAAATTTTTGCGGAGTCTTCCGCTTCAGAAAGTAAGAGTGATAAATAATGGAATTTTTTGACGGAATATTATCAATCAGATCAGTGGTATTTCTCATGCTGTCTGTTTTTGCGATCTCTGCTTTGGGTTACATACTGGGGCGGATAAAGATAAAAGGAATATCATTGGGAACATCGGGAGTATTTCTGATCGCACTTCTGTATGGCTGTTTCTGCTATAAAAAGCTTTCATCAGAGCTTGATGCTGCTTTTGTAGCAAATGCGCTCAAGATCGTTGATAATCTGGGATTGATACTTTTTGTCACTGCGGTGGGATTCATAGCAGGTCCGAATTTTTTCAGCAACTTCAAAAAAAATTTCAAATCATATGTACTTCTTGCTGTGATAATAATTGTCAGCGGAGGTCTTTCATGTGTAGGCTGCATTCTTGTAGGCAGCAAATTCACAGATCTGTCATCACAGGAATTTACTGCCGTTCTTGTGGGAATACTCTCCGGTGCGCTTACAAGCACTCCTGGTTTTTCAGCATCAAAAGATGCGGTAGGTGAGGGGCTTGACGGAGCAGTATCTGTCGGATATGGTATTGCCTACATTTTCGGAGTTATCGGCGTTGTGCTTTTTGTTCAGATAATTCCAAAGCTCATGAAAGTCGATATGGTAAAGGAACGTGAAAACCTTGTAGCATCGGATTCAAAAAGCGAGAAAAAAAATTACGGCAAAAAAATTATAGAAATGGACGATTTCGGTATAATGCCATTCGCTTTAGCTGCTTTTATCGGAATTATCATAGGCTCTCTGAAATACAAGAATTTCTCTCTTTCCACGACAGGCGGCTGTTTGCTGACTGCTCTGATCTTCGGGCATTTTATGCATTTCGGCAGAATATCCGTCACTCCGAAAAGTACCACTCTGAAAGTTTTCCGTGAGCTTGGATTGATGTTTTTCCTCATTGGTGCAGGTATCTCCGGAGGAGCTAAGTTTGCGGATTATTTTGAGCCAATATACTTTGTATATGGTATCATAATGACACTTGTGCCAATGATTGTCGGATTCCTTTTTGCAAAGTATGTGCTGAAACTGAGTATTCTCAACAATCTCGGCTCAATTACAGGCGGAATGACCTCAACTCCGGCATTGGGAACGCTGATAAGCACATCGGGCACGGAAAATGTGGCATCAGCTTATGCAGCTACATACCCCGTTGCATTGATATCAATAGTGCTGATCTCGCAGTTCATTGTAATTCTTTTCGGATAAAAATACCATAAAAAGCATCAGGACGCTCGTTACCGGAGCGTCCTGACTTTTTATAGAGATTTAATTCATACTAATTAGTATCAAATCGAGCTGTGGAATGTCCTTGATATAACATCGTCCTGCTGCTCTTTTGTGAGCTTCACAAAATTAACTGCATATCCCGATACACGCACGGTGAGCTGCGGATATTTCTCCGGATGAGCCTGTGCATCAAGAAGTGTCTCTCTTGTGAAGACATTCACATTGAGGTGATGACCTCCCTTTTCAACATAACCGTCGATCAGTTCTATGAGGTTATCCACTTGATTCTTATTCTCCATATCTATTCCTCCTCATTTTTTGATGACCGGATACAAGCCTCTGCCTGACATTCCGTTGTTTTTATCGTCTCCACCGATATCCGGTCACTGCCGTCCGCAAAAACATTGACATGACCTGTTCCCTCCGACATCAGGCGGTCTATCAGGTCAGCAAGCATCGCATTTTCATTATTGTTCATCCGTTTCACCCCGCAGTTTTTCGATGTCAAGCTCTTCCGTGAACAAAGCTGTATCCTTACCCAAAGCATCAGGCACTATCGAAAAAGTATTCGAGATACCGTCCTGTGCGTGCCTGAACGGGAGCTTTGCCACAGATGCAAGTGATGCTGCTGCTCCGTGAGTGTCTCTGCCGTGCATGGGATTAGCTCCCGGAGCAAGCGGTACTCCCTGTTTTCTTCCATCGGGAGTGCTGCCGGTCTTCTTTCCGTAAACTACATTGGAGGTGATCGTCAGTATGGACATCGTAGGAATGCTGTCACGGTATGTGTGATGTTTCTTTATCTTCTCCATGAATCTGCGCACCACTGCAACTGCGATCTGATCCACACGGTCGTCATTGTTGCCGTATTTAGGGAAATCGCCCTCCACCTCATAATCGGTAACTATGCCGTTTTCATCTCTGATACATCTCACTTTTGCGTATTTTATAGCTGAAAGCGAGTCTGCCACCACAGAGAGTCCGGCAATTCCGGTAGCGAAGTATCGTTTCACGTCTCTGTCATGAAGAGCCATCTGAAGACGCTCATAGCAATATTTATCGTGCATATAGTGAATTATGTTAAGAGTATTGACATAAAGTCCGGCAAGCCACTCCATCATGGCATCGTACTTGTCCCATACATCATCAAAGTCAAGATACTCTCCCTCAACAGGTCGGAATTTAGGGCCTACCTGCACCTTCATGCGCTCGTCAACTCCGCCGTTTATAGCATAGAGCAGACATTTTGCAAGATTAGCTCGTGCGCCGAAAAACTGCATCTCCTTACCCACTCTCATGGAGGACACACAGCAGGCTATGGCATAGTCATCGCCGTGGATAACTCTCATCATATCATCGTTTTCATATTGTATAGATGAAGTCTGTATGGACATCTTCGCACAGTACTCCTTGAATTTTCTCGGCAGTCTCTGCGACCAGAGTACCGTCATATTCGGTTCGGGAGCAGTTCCAAGATTTTCCAGCGTGTGCAGATACCGGAAACTGTTTTTTGTTACAAGGTGATTGCCGTCAACGTCAACTCCGCCGATAGACTCTGTGATCCATGTCGGATCACCGGAGAAAAGCTCGTTATATTCCGGAGTCCTCGCAAATTTTACGATACGGAGCTTCATAATGAAATGATCTATAAGCTCCTGAGCCTCTTCCTCGGTAATTATACCTTTCTCCAGATCTCTATTGATATAGATATCGAGGAATGTTGAAGTCCTGCCGAGACTCATTGCCGCACCATTCTGCTCTTTGACCGCTGCAAGATAGCCGAAATACAGCCACTGGACAGCCTCCTGCGCTGTGGCAGCCGGACGTGAGATATCAAATCCGTATATCTTTCCCAGCTCCCTGAGCTCCTCCAACGCACGCACCTGCTCCGCAAGCTCCTCACGCAGGCGGATATTTTTTGAGGTCATTCGTATCAAGGATGTATCTATCTGATGCTTTTTATCCTTTATCAGAAGATCAACACCGTAAAGTGCAACTCTCCTGTAATCTCCGATGATACGCCCCCTGCCGTAAGCGTCCGGGAGTCCTGTTATTATCGCCGATTTTCTTGCAAGACGCATCTCCGGTGTATAAGCATCAAATACACCCTGATTATGGGTTTTTCTGTATTTTGTAAATATCTCCGTTACCTCCGGAGCTACCTGATATCCATAATTTTCACAGGCTTTCTGAGCCATGCGTATTCCGCCGAAAGGCTGTAACGATCGCTTGAAAGGCTTGTCCGTCTGTAGTCCCACGATCTTCTCAAGCTCTTTGTCGATGTATCCTGCTCCGTGAGATGTTATCGTAGAAATTATACTTGTATCCATGTCAAGCACACCGCCGGCCTCACGCTCCTGACGTGAAAGCTCCATGATCTGCTCCCATAGCCGCTTTGTTGCCTCTGTAGGCGGTGCAAGGAAGCTCTCGTCACCGTCATAGGGAGTATAGTTTTTCTTGATGAAATCCCTTACATTCACCGATGTCTGACACCATCGTCCCTCTTTGAAACCGTACCATTCCTTAACAATATGATCATTCATACGATCATCACTCCTTTATATACTATCGCAAAATACAAATATCTGATGGGATATTTTTCTCACAGATGCAAAATTCAAAATAAATGACGAAAAATTCTTGCAGAACAGGGGAGAGGTTCAGTTTTCGAGGAGGTCTGTCCTCTTTCCGGGACAAAGCTCATCAAAGATGCGAAGTATCTCTCCACGTTCAGCAAGACGCTCGGAAAACGCAGTAGCACTCCCCGATGCCGTTCCGAGGAACAAAGCAGTCTCATAGTCTCCGAAAATCTCCAGTCCGGCAAGGAATCCTGCAAGCATGGAATCTCCTGCGCCTACGGAGTTCACAACGCTTCCTACGGGTGCAGCCGTAATGAAATGCTCCCCGGTCGAAGTCAGCAGAACTGCTCCTTTTCCGGCAAGAGATACGAGAACATTTTCTGCTCCCATCTGTTGGAGCTTTTCTGCGCCCAGCAGAGCATCTTCGTGTGAATCTATATCCATTCCTACAGCCTGTGAAAGCTCGTGATCGTTCGGTTTCACAAGAAATGGATGATGTGGGATCAGTTTTACAAAGGCACTGCGGTCACAATCGGCAGCGATGCGTACTCCGAGAGCATTGGATCTTCGGGTAATGTCTCCGTATACTGTGTCCGGCAGTGAGGGCGGCACGCTTCCTGCAAGAACGAGAGTATCTCCGGGAACGAGTGTTTTTTCAAGGTCGGCAAGGAAGTCTTCAAGCACTGCGGGAGAGATATCAGCTCCTCTGCCGTTTATCTCAGTTTCGCAGTCACCACACCGAAGTTTCACATTTATACGGGTAAGCTGTCCTTCAAGGCGTGTCATTGAATATACACAGCCAAGACCGTCCATAAGGCTGCAAAGAAGTTCTCCTGTTTCTCCGCCGCAGAAACCGAGAGCCTTTGCGGAAATTCCCAGTCTGCTGAGTATAACAGCCGCATTTATGCCTTTTCCTCCGGCACTCAGGAAATTTCTGTCTGAACGGTTGACTCTTCCTTCGCAGTAGTCATTGACTGTCATCGTGTAGTCTATAGCCGGATTTAATGTCAGTGTATATATCATTATTTTTTCTCCCTCTTATCCGATTTTTCCGGCTTGATCCTTTTTTTCTTGTCAGATCTCTTCTCTTTTTCACTTTTTTCGCAGTATGAGAATTTCTCCTCTTCACTCACGTTCTCAAAGTAGATCTTGTATACCGTTGCCGAAAGAGGTACACTCAGCAACATTCCCATGATTCCGAAAAGTCCGCCGCCGACTGTTACGGATGCAAGTACCCATATTCCGGGAAGTCCTATTGACGATCCGACTACCTTCGGATAGAGTATGTTATTGTCAAGCTGCTGGAGTATTATCAGAAAAATAAGGAATATCAATGCCTGTGTGGGATTTATCGTGCAGATGAGGAATGCACTCAGTGCTGCGCCTGCAATTGCTCCGACGATCGGAATGAGAGCCGTTACTCCGACGATCGTACCTGTCATGCCGGCGTACGGCATCCGGAGTATAGATGCACCGATAAATGTCAGCGTTCCGATAAGGATAGCCTCTTTAAACTGTCCTATAAAAAATTTTGTGAATGTCTCGTGAGCCGTGGCGACAAAATGGTTCACACGGCGGTTTATGTTCTTGCTGATGTATTTGTCCTGAAGTCTCCTGATGTCATGGAGCAGTTTTTCCTTTCGCAGTAAAAGGTATATGGCAAATATTGTGCCGATAACTATACCGGTAATGGTCGATGTGAGTGCGCCGATAAATGTCAGTGCAGAATTGAACACCCCGAATGCCCAGTCAGTGACTTTTCCTATAGCAGCCGACTTGTCGATCTCTATGCTGTTGATCTGCTCCTGTATGTCGGGATACTCATTCAGCTTTTTCATTATGAGATCTTTTCCGTTAGTGAACCATTCTGTCAAAAAGGGGTAGATCAGCTTGCAGGCTGTCACTATCTCAGGTATCACAATGTTGAGTATGAGAATTATGACAGCTAAGGTTATCGAAAAAGAGATCACAAGGCAGACAGGTCTGCGTGAGGCGGTAATGAATCGGTTGTTTTTTCCGGGGAAATAGTGTTTCTCAAAAAAACAAAGGATTATATTAAGTATATAAGCCATTATGCAGCCAAGCAGCATCGGTCTCAGAGATTTCAGCGCAAGATCGCATATAGCTGTGACAACAAAAAAATTTTCAATAATAACACAGACTATTATTGTCAGCACTGCTATGAATAAGCAGCGCTTGATTTCTTTTTTATCCATATTCCTTTCAAACTCCTTCTGTGCGTGCAGCAAAATCTACCTACATATATTATACATTATATGGGAGTTCAAGTCATCAAAATTATTGTTAATTTTTAATAAATAAGATAAAATTATTTCCTCTTGACCGCTCATTCATTAAGTGATATAATTACAGTGAGTGACAAATGCACCGTTTACTTTAAAGGAGTGTTGTTCTGTGAATTACTCATCTTATTTTCTTGGCGAACATCTTTACAGCATCGGACGTGTCGTCGTGGACAGCAGTCTCCATACTCAGAGCGCAGATGAACGTTTCTTTACATATTTCGGCAATAGCGTTACTTATTCGATAAGACGCACTTTTCTTGAAGACGATCTTCCGAGAATTTCAGAATGTATGGAGGATCTCCGATCGGGGGAGGTACGGCGTACTGTCGTGCGTATGACCGGTCTGAACGGCTATCTCCGATGGATGCTCGCATCAGTAAGAATTCGGGACAATAATAACGGAGAACCCTTTTACAGTATATCGTTCAGCGACATCTTCTCTCTCGAGGCTCTTGCATACGGTCGGGAAAAACACCTCTCAGATTACAGATACTTTCTCAGCCTTATAAATGACCTCGGTTTTGAATACTGCTTTGAAACAAAAAAGATACGTATATTTATGTTTGACTGCTGCCGTGAGATAGTCCTCATTGACGAAGAACTGGAAAAATGGAGAAATTCATCGATAAGCTCAGGCTATGTCCTTACAAGATATATCGAAACTTTCAACAGCCTCTGTCGGGACATCAAAAACGGTGTCTATCGTTTTGACTATGAACTTGAGACCTCCGTCCTCACAGGCGGCAAAGCTCGTGAGCTTTGCCTTTTTCACGGTATCACACGCTTTGATGATCCGGAAAACAAAAAGGTGTGCGGGATCATTTCTGTTGTAAGCTCACGTCAGAAAAACAAGGATATAAACATCGCTCTTGAATCAAATAAGGATTCTCTCTCCGGTCTTCTGAACAAACGTGCTGTCAGCTCATATGCGGCTGAACTGCTCGGCTCAAAGCCGTCATATAATGTAAATCTTGTGATCGTCGAAATAGATGATTTCGCCTCCATAAACAGCAGCTACGGGCATCTGTTCGGCGATGAGGTCATCTACACCGTTGGAGACATAATAAAAAATGAGGTCGGCTCACGTGGGATCGCAGGACGTACAAGCGGCGGAGGATTCCTTATCCTGATCGAAAATACTCACACTGAAGAAGACCTGAGAGGTATTCTCAGAGCAATACGGACAAAAACCGAGTCAGCGTTCTCTGACCGTTTCGCAAATTTCAGGCTTACCTGCTCTATGGGAGTTTCTACTTATCCGGTGGACAGCTCCGACTATGAGGAGCTTTTTATGCAGGCGGAAAAGGCTCTGTATATTGCTCAGCAGAAAGGGCAGAATCGTTATGTGATCTACGATATCAACAAGCATGGTGCTGTCGAAAAAGATGTTACCAGCAGAATGGTTTTCATCGGAGGAGCAAATCCTGCTGCTGAAAGACTGAGCTTTGCCTGTAATCTTGCCGAAAGCCTTGTTATGGGGCGTATTCCGGATATTTCGGTACTCCTTGAGCAGATCCGGATCAACTTTGAAATAGACGATATATGCGTTTACGCCGGAAAGGATATGGAGCTTATCCTGAGCTGTGGAAATGCCATATCAAAGGATGCGTCATACCTCTTGAAAAACAGTTATACTCAGCGATTTTCCGGCGAGGGAGTATTCGTTATCGACAATGTGGATGAGCTTGAAGGGAGAGACGATAACGCTCTTGCCTGCCTTGTTGAACAAAATATCGGCGGTGCTGTACAGTACCTCATGACGGAGGAAAACGTCATAAAGGGCATGATCTCCTTCTGCTATATTTCTCGCTTCAAAAAATGGTCGGTATCAGATATCAACTATCTGACCATTATCGGACGTACCATTACTGCACTGCTAAAAAAACAGGCTTATATTTGACAAGCTCACAGATTTGTGGTATAATTTATATGTATGCAGCAAATACTGCGAAATTTATGATATAAGGATGATGGATCATGAAAAAAGGGATTTTTATCTTCCTGCTCTCTGCCGTAATTATGACAGCCTCTGCCGTATCCTGCGGGAACAACAGCTCCGATAAGGAAAAGCCGGACAAAAATTCATCAGCAGATGCAGATGATAAGGAGCATGAAGATAATGCTGATGACAGTGACAAAGACTCCGATGAAGACAGACCTTCCGGCAACGAAACTGTCGATATAAACGATTATATCACATCAGACCAACCCCGGCCTGCTCTATGGAAAGCCACAGATCCCGATACAGGAAACTCTATCTACTTGATGGGAACTATTCACGTTGTGGGTGAAAATACATTCCCGCTTCCTGACTATATTATGGATGTATATGATGACTGCGATGCCGTTGCTGTCGAATACGATATTGATACGCTCGAGAATGATCTTTCTCTTATGCAGGATTTTCTCCTGAGTATGACCTATTCAGACGGCACTACGATCGAGGATCATCTTTCTGCTGAAACTGTAGAAAAAGCAGGCGAATTATTTAAGGATATGGGTATGCCGCTGTCTGCAATGAAAATGTATCAGCCCGGATTCTGGATCTCACAGCTTGAAACATCCGCCCTGCTGAAGATAGATAATCTCAGCAACGATGGCGTAGATGCCGCTTTTATGCAGTACGCCAAGGACGATGGAAAGGATATCGTCAGCATCGAAACTCTTGATACGCAGGTATCTGCTATGCTCGGATATTCCGATGATCTTGCAGATTACGTACTCTCTGAAACAGCTGATACCATTGATGATCTCGATTCTATGGCCGGATCCTTCGGTGAGCTCTATAACTTCTGGGCAGATGGTGATATTGATGCCCTCATGACTATCGAAGAGGAAATGGAGCAGCTCCCGAAAGATCTCCGTGACGATTACGAGGATTACTATGATATCATGCTCTTTGACCGAAACGAAGGAATGGCTGACAGAGCGGCTGAATTCATCAGAAACGGTGACAATTATTTCTTCATGGTGGGTGCTATGCATTTCGCCGGCGATCGTGGAGTCGATGACCTCCTTGAGGACATGGGATTCAATGTCGAAAGAGTAAAATAACCGCACTCTTTCAGAACAGTAAGCATATAATGTCATGTACCCCAAATACGGCTGTACTGCGCAGCTCCTGTCAGGGGTGATACTTCTGAAAGTTTGTATTTTGGAAATGCCCTCCTACACTTATGCTGTCAAAAGCGAGAAACTCCTAAAATCAAGAGGGTATTCCTGTGAAATAAAACGCAGCGAAAGCTCCTCGGGAAAAGGCTGCGGATATTCCCTGAAAATTTTTGGTGAGTGCGGAAATGCTGCCGAGATCCTTGATAATTATTCAGTGCCGTACACAGATATAGTCTGCGGAGGTGCCTGATATGCTTATAAATTTCGATAACGCCGCTACTACCTATCCCAAACCATTGTGCGTAAGAAATGCTGTTGCTGAGGCTGTGGAAAAATACGGCGGAAACGCCGGAAGAGGCGGTCATGCTCTTGCAATGCGTACCTCTAAGGCTGTATATTCCGCAAGAGAAGCCGTTGCAGACTTTTTCGGTGCTCAGCCGGAAAACGTCGTCTTTACACTTAACTGCACACACGCTCTGAATCTTGCTGTTCAGGGTATAATGAATGGCGGCGGTCATCTCATTATCAGCAGTCTCGAGCACAATTCCTCTGCAAGACCGGCTTTTGAACTGGCTGAAAAAAAGAAGATCACGCTCTCTGTTGCTGAGGTGTTCACGGACGATGAAAAAACTGTCAGAAGCTTTCGCTCACTTATCCGAAAGGACACAAAAGCGATCGTCTGCACTCTCGCCGGCAATGTAACCGGACAGATCCTCCCATGGAATGATATCGGTGAGCTGTGCCGTGAAAACGGTATCTGCTTCATTGCAGATGGCGCTCAGGCGTGCGGCGTGATAGATGTCAGGCTCAGTCAGGGCATAAATATACTCTGTACTGCCGGACATAAGGGTCTATATGGGATAACAGGCACCGGGCTCCTTGTAAGCGATGGAAAATTCCCGATAACTCCGATAATTCAAGGAGGAACGGGCAGTGCTTCTTCAAGTCTGCATCAGCCTGACTTTCTTCCGGATTCTCTTGAAAGCGGTACTCTCAACACCGCCGGAGCTGTATCTGTCAAAGCAGGTATAGGCTTTATACGAGAAAAAGGCATCGACAGGATCTTTGCTCATGAGGATAAGATCTGCCGGCGATTCATCTCGGAACTGGACAGCATGGAAAACATTACCATTTACCGTGATCCCGGATGTCGGTATGTACCGATCGTATCGTTCAATATCAAAGGGATCTCTCCCGAAAATGCAGCAGAAGCGCTTGCTGAACAGGGATTTTGTCTCAGGGCAGGTTTTCACTGCTCTGCGCTCGCACATTCTCATCTTGGAACAAAAAACGGTACAGTGAGATTCGCTCCATCAGTATTCAGCAGAGAATCAGATGCGATAAGGCTTGCTAATTCAATAAAAAAAATCGCAGGATAAAAAAATAAAAAACACTATTGAAATTATTCAAATTTGTGGTACAATATATTATAGAGGGTTGTGCAGTCAGCTATGCTCAAAAAAACGAGGGCGGATGTCAGGAGCTTGTTCTCATTCATGATCCGGGGGCAAGCTCTTATACTGAACACTATACTATCGTACCGCCTCATAAAGGATGGTGAGACAATGTCAATACACGATATAAAGGACGCTTTTTTAAGTATCATCAGTACGTTGGAATTCATTGATATCGTAGATGTTACTATTCTGGCTTACATCGTTTATCTTCTCCTGAAGCTGATCCGTGAGACACGTGCAAGTCAGCTTGTAAAGGGTATAGTTATACTCGTTGTGGGATATTTCATCAGCGAAGTCATACAGCTTAAAACAATTACATATATCCTTAGGCAGATCCTTGATATCGGATTTATTGCCATGGTGATACTGTTCCAGCCGGAGCTGAGGCGAGTCCTTGAAAAAGCCGGACGCTCAAAATTCGGTTTTCACTTTACGAGCTTCGGTCAGGGCAACGATGAATTGTCTCTTAAATGGAATCCCGCTATCGAGGCAATTTGCGACTCCTGTGTGGAGCTTTCCGCTACTTGTACCGGAGCACTTATCGTTGTAGAGCGTCAGACACGTCTCGGCGAACAGATCGAAACCGGAACGATACTGAATGCAACTCCAAGCAAAGAGATATTCGGAAATATTTTCTATCCCAAAACTCCTCTTCATGACGGCGCTGTGATAATGCGTGACGGCATTATACTTGCTGCTGCGTGCTTTCTTCCTAAACCGCAGAAAGATGAGCTGATAAACAAAAAGCTCGGCTCTCGTCACAGGGCAGCTATCGGAATGAGCGAAAATTCTGATGCGGTCGTGATCGTTGTCTCAGAGGAAACAGGACAAATTTCCGTTGCTATAAACGGTATAATTACACGTGACTATACTCATGAGAAACTGAAGGCTCTGCTTGAACATGAGATATTCGAGCAAAAGGCAGAGATAATTATCCCCACAAAGAAGTTGTTCTCATCACATTCTGAAAGGGGGAAAAAGCAGTGAGCGTTATAAAAAAACTCGGAAACAATCTGAAACGAGTCGCTAAAAATAATCTTTCACTGGCAATATACTCCGTAATAATCGCTATTCTTGTCTGGCTGGTGGTAACTATAACTTTGTATCCGTCAGTTCCGAAAACAATAGACAATGTCACGTTGAAACTTGACATAAGCGGATCAACTGCCTCTGAAAACGGTCTGAGCATTATTTCCTGCGATGTTGAAAAGGTCAATGTGAAGATCAAAGGCAGCCGTACTCAGGTCGGTAATCTCAACTCCGACAGCCTTGAAGCGTACATAGATGCGGAGAATGTAAGCACTGCCGGCAAAAAAACTCTGAATATCCGGATAAGAAGCAACAGCGATATCAAGTATGAAGTGGAGTCCGTAACCCCTTCAACTGCATCTGTTGTTTTTGACAGATACGATAATATTGAGATACCGGTATCTCCCAAGCTGCCAAACGTCAAATTCGCTAAAGGAAAAACTCTTTACAATGATGAATTCACCTGTGAGCCCGAAGTAATAAGGGTCACCGGACCTTCTTCTCAGCTTGAAAAAATCTCAAAGTGCTATGCTGTCTCAAACAAGAATATGACTCTTGATTCTTCATATACGCTCTCAAGCGATTCCATTGAGTTATATTCAAGTGACAATGTAATAATTGATCAGTCCCTGTTGAAATTCGATACAACGAGTTTTATTATAAATATTCCTGTCCTCACTCAGGCGACGGTAAAGCTAAGGGCAGAGATAGTGAACTCTCCGAGTAGTTTCAATACCGAAAGCATTAAACTGAAATACGAACCGGAAAGCATCACCATAGCCTCAAAGAACAGTCAGGCTGAGTTTCCGGAGTATCTTGAGATAGGGGAGATCACACTCAGCTCACTTGACATCGGATATTCCGCCTCCTTTGACGTTAGCAAGGCTCTGAGTCAGAATAAGGATCTCATCAATATTTCAGATATCGAAACGGTTACAGTCTCACTCAATGACGAAAATCTGGAGAAGCGCAGTCTGCGCCTTGATTCTGACCATATAAGAATAAGCAATGCTCCTGATAACGGATATGAATATAATATTCTCACTGCCGGACTTAATATTGATATCATTGCTCCGGCTGACATTATCGACAAGATATCCAACAGCGATTTCTATGCAACGGCGAATCTTCTTTACCTTGATCCGTCTGTCACCACCGATCAATTCCCCTATGATGTGACGCTCTCATGCACTAAATATGATAACGTATGGGCAGTTACACGCTCAAGCATACTTATACAGCGCACAGAAAAACCAAAGGCGGCTGATAAAGAATCTACTGAGGAAGATATTCCCCTGACGACACAAAACAGATAAAGCAATACCGCACAAAGCCGTCAGGGGACTTTGTGCGGTATTGCAAAAATAACCTTATGAACATTTTTTAATCAGTCATCAATCTCTTCTGAACAGATCTCTGGTATAGACTTTATCCTTAACATTATCTAAACAGAGATCATAACGATTAGCAATGATCGCATCAGACTGTGCCTTGAATTTTTCAAGGTCATTTACAACAAGACTTCCGAAGAATGTATCACCGTCATTGAGAGTCGGCTCATAAATGATAACCTTTGCGCCCTTAGCTTTGACACGTTTCATGACGCCTTGGATAGAGCTTTGACGGAAATTATCGCTGTTTGATTTCATTGTAAGCCGATATACACCGATCACAACATTCTTGTTTGCGCTGTGATCTGCATCATTATATCCTGCGATCCGGAGTATACGATCGGCAATATAGTCCTTTCGGGTGCTGTTAGATGCAACAATGGCAGTCATCATATTCTGTGGAACATCTTCGTAATTAGCAAGGAGCTGCTTTGTATCCTTCGGCAAACAATAACCACCGTATCCAAAGCTGGGATTGTTATAATGGCTGCCGATACGAGGATCAAGGCAGACACCATTGATGATCGCCTGTGTATCCAGTCCCTTCATTTCGGCGTAGGTGTCCAGTTCATTGAAATAGCTGACACGGAGAGCAAGATACGTATTGGCAAAGAGCTTTACCGCTTCTGCCTCAGTAAATCCCATAAAGAGCGTTTCGATATTCTCTTTGATCGCACCCTGCTGAAGTAATCCTGCGAAGGTATGAGCGGCTTCAACAAGCCTTTCGTCATTCATATCTGTTCCGACAATGATCCTGCTTGGATATAGATTGTCATAAAGAGCCTTGCTCTCACGGAGAAACTCCGGGCTGAAAATTATATTATCGCTGCCTGTTTTCCTGCGGATAGATTTGGTATAACCGACCGGGATCGTGGACTTGATGACCATTATCGCATTCGGGTTATACTTCATTACAAGATCAATTACGGCTTCTACAGCAGACGTATCAAAGAAGTTCTTATTGCTGTCATAGTTGGTCGGTGCTGCGATGATAACAAATTCAGCGTCCTTGTATGCAGACTCTGCGTCAAGGGTTGCTGTGATATCAAGCTCTTTATTAGCAAGATATTTCTCGATATAGTCATCTTGTATCGGTGATTTTCTGCTGTTGATCAGATCAACTTTTTCCGGCACAATATCCACAGCAACAACCTCGTTATGCTGTGCCAGAAGAACTGCAAGCGATAAGCCGACATATCCTGTTCCTGCAACTGCGATCTTCATTTTATCTCTCTCCTCAAGCTTTATAAAATTCTTTATACCACTCTGCAAATTTGCGGAGTCCTGTTCTGATGTACTCCTCAAAGCTCCGACAGATAACCGAATCTTTGGGGAACGTCTTGTAATCTGCGGCGGGTAAATTCCGACAGATCAATATATCGGGATCAATATTTAATTTACACATTTGACAATAAAGCGGACAAGCTGCAAATCATATGGCAGAATAAATACAATAATGTTTAATAGGGCTCGGTGATGCGAATATGAAGAAAAACAAAGAAAATATCATAATTCTTATTTCGTTTGCCTTCATTATTCTCTTCGGCTGGGTATGTCAGGTTATCATAAATCTCAACAAAAAGCCGGATAAGTATTCTTATAGTATCTACAATGACAGTACGACTGAAAGTCAAGAATCACAAACTGATGAAGATGATCTGTATATTGATCTGAACAAAGCTGACAGATCTCAGCTCATGATGCTCGACGGCATCGGGGAAACTACCGCAAATGCGATCATTGAATACAGGAATATTAACGGTAAATTCAATAATATCGAGGAATTGATGAATGTCAACGGCATAGGCGAAAAGAAATTTCTTGCCGTCAAGGATCATATATATGTTGAAGATCCGATATACACAACCACGAGTGTATCATCAACCACTGTACATACTACTGAAAAAACGACCTCTGCAACCACACAGACAACCACTGCTCCTTCTCCTGAAACCAAACCTGAAACCAAACCTAAAACCGAACCTGAAACTGAACCTGTCACACAGATGAGCCTTGAGGATCATATCCCTATAGATCTGAATACGGCTTCATTCGACGAACTGATGCTTCTGCCGAAAATGACTGAAGAAACCGCAAATGAGATCATTAGTGTCCGTGAACAGATCGGAGGCTTTTCTAATATAAATGAATTGCTCCTTGTTGAATCACTGACTCAGCCGCAGATAAAAGCCATGATAGATTATGTTTATGTTGAATAAAAATGCCATTGTTTGCACATAGTCTCCCGAGCCGCTTTGCAGCGGCTTTTTTTATAGCTGATCTGCAAAATCGGATATTTCTTCCGCAAGAACTGTTATATATTTTTTATCAATAACATCATTGAATCCACAGGCTTCCAATGCGGCACGGAATTGATTATCAGCATCATCACATGATATTCTCGCAAATTTTTCATATTTATCCAATGCCTCATTTTCGTCATAAATGCTGTCCTGCCATATTTCAAAAGCCGCAAGAGCCGATACACCATAGCTGATGTAATATCCCGGCTGTTCAAAAAGATGTGAAATGTAATAGAATTCGTAGTCCGGAATATATTCGTCCATTATATCATGAAAACACTCAACAACATCTTCCGGAGTAAATGAATCACGGTTTTTCAGAACGGTATATTCAAACTCTCCCACTAAGAATCCGGTTATGACCGAGTCAAGCATATCATATACCATAACAGCCTGCATAGCCTCTGAGGTATCTCCGAATATGTCATCAAAAAATCTTGTGAAAATAAACTGAAATCCCTGAGATTGGACTTCTGCTATATCGAGATTAGTCTCACCAAGAAAATACGGTGTATCATCGTAGGAGCTTGCGTAGAAGTGCCCGAATTCATGCACTGCTGTTATGAGTGATGTATAGTCCTTGTTATCGTGAACATATATCATCGCTGATTTGCTCACAGGGAGCGTATCAGTAAATGAACCGGTATAGCTTTCTTCATCCGTTGTTATCCTGTAGAGCTGTTCATTGTTTATTTTGTTTGCCGCATTTTCGATCTCATCGGATAACTTTGGAGAATATTCACGTATTACCTCAAACGGATCTTCAAACTCTTTTGGATCATCTAAGATCTCATCTATTCCGTCACAGTCATATATTGCCTCAAGCAATTTATCCGATGCGGGGAGAAGCTCGTCTTTCACAGATCTGCTGAGTTCAAGTATCTCCTCGGGAGTGTAATCACGATTGAATTGCTCATAGAAAGTCTCGGTGTCGTATTCACCAAGAAGATCGAGATACAGTTCGGCACATCTGATATTTATTTCATCATCGCTAAGGTCTTCGTCAGCAATGATATCATAGTATTCGTCAAGCCTTTCGTCCATGACCTCGTAGTCGACCTTAGCGTATCCCTCAAGCCGCTTTATTGACAGTGCCGGATCGGTGTAGCTTTCAACGGCATCTTCCACGATATATGGTTCAAAGATATCCTTATATTCGTCCTCAGCGTAACCGTGACAGAACGCATAAACGGCAAGCTGACCGGCGATGAAAAGCTTTTCATATGATTCATCGTATTTTTCGCCGAGAGATTCATTGTCCCAGTCGGAATAATATTCAAACGTGATGAGCGTCTGAGCTTCCTTGCAGGCATCAAGATCATAGATAATAAGGTCAATGTCCTCTGTTATTTTATCTCTGTTATCGGGAATTTTTATATCGTCCAGAAGCTGCTCAATGTGCTCACGCACCTCATCAAGGTCGGGAGCAGGCTCACCTGATAGGAGTACATTTCCCAATGATGTATCGTCATTTTCAGATGATGGCTTTGTCTCTTTTTCTGAGACTGAGCTTTTATCCTTGTCATTATCTGTGCGGAATCTCCACGCACAGGAATTCAGTGACAGCGGAATTGCAGCAGCTATCATCAATGCAATGATCCTCTTATTCATTTTTCCTCCTTTCAGTATCAGCGGCGAAGAAGTTCGGCAACTGCACCGGAGATCTCAGTCAGTGAATCAACGATCAAATTTGCAGCGGAAAGCTCCTCAGCAGAGCCGTAACCATATCCGCACCCCACAGACATTATGTTATTTTTTACAGCCATTTCAATATCATGAAATCTGTCTCCCAGTGCAATAAAGCTGCCTGAAAAAAACGGAGCTATCATGGGAAATATCTCACTTTTGGGAATGAACCCGAATTCCTCACAACAGTAAAAACGATCAAAGAAACGTTCAAGATGAAAGACACGCTTATGACGCTCCATGTAATGGCAGCGGCAGTTGCTGAGAAATATAAGTGTATGCCCCTGAGATCTCAGCTCTGAAAGAATCTCTTCAGCATGAGGATAAAGCTCTCCCTCTCCGTTTTCAATACGCTGAGCCATATCCCTGCCAAGCATTTTCCGGCACTTTTCTCTGACAGAGAGTTCAAGCTCAGGGAGAAACATATTCCACATATCGGTTGAATTGAAGCCTAACCAATAGCTTATCTCCTTGTCGGAGTATTCTCTCTCACAGGCAAGACCGTTGTCAACGAGCCATTTATACGTCTGTCTGAATGCCGGAGCATATGTTTTCATGGAATTATGGATAGTTCCGTCATAATCGAAAATCAGGTTTGCCATCAGCCTTCGATCTCTCTTATGAGATTTATCATCTCAATAGCGCCCTCAGCACATTCGCAGCCCTTGTTTCCTGCCTTTGATCCGGCACGCTCTATTGCCTGTTCGATATTTTCAGTTGTAATAACTCCGAACATAACGGGAATATCACTATTCAGCGATACCTGTGCGATACCCTTTGCTGTTTCATTGCAGACAAGCTCATAGTGGGAGGTGCTTCCCCTGATGACAGCTCCGAGACAGATAACAGCATCGTATTTTCCGCTTTTAGCCATTTTCTGAGCAATAAGCGGTATCTCGAATGCGCCCGGCACCCATGCTACGTCAATACAGCTTTCGGGAACGTCATGACGTACAAGAGTGTCTATAGCTCCGCTGAGCAGCTTGCTTGTGATGAATTCATTGAATCGTGCAACAACGATCCCGATTTTTGTATCCTTTGATATAAGTTTTCCCTCAAAAGTATTCATAAAAAGCAACTCCTTTTTTATTTTTATATAATTGTATCGTTCATAACGATCAGATATCGAGAATATGTCCCATTTTGTCACGCTTTGTTTTCAGATAGAAAATATCATACGCCGTTGCATCCATTTGTATGGGAATACGCTCCTTGATCTCGATACCGAATCCGCTGAGACCGTATATCTTGTCGGGATTGTTCGTCAGCAGACGCAGTGTCTTACAGCCAAGGTCACGGAGTATCTGTGCTCCGATGTAGTATTCACGCATATCTCCCGGAAAGCCGAGAGCAATATTTGCTTCGAGAGTATCCATTCCCTTGTCCTGCAATTCATAAGCCCTCAGCTTATTTATAAGCCCGATGCCTCGTCCCTCCTGACGCATATACAGAAGTACGCCTCTGCCCTCTTTTTCTATCTGTGTCATAGCAGATGCAAGCTGCTGTCCGCAGTCACATTTCAGCGAGCCGAATGCGTCTCCCGTCAGACATTCCGAATGTACACGGCAGAGGATATCCTCACCGCTGCCGATGCTGCCCTTTACAAGAGCCACATGATGTTCTCCGTTAAGCTTGTTGACGTATCCGAGAGCACGGAATTCACCGTATTTTGTAGGCAGCTTTGTGTCGGCAACACGTTCAACGAGGACTTCGTTGCATTTGCGGTAATCTTTTATAGCAGAGATCGTGATGAACTTCATGCCCCACTCCTGAGCCTTTTGCTGAAGCTCCTCAGTGCGCATCATTGTTCCGTCGGCACGCATTATCTCACAGCACAGACCGCACTCTTTCAGTCCTGCAAGCCGCATAAGATCTACAGTTGCCTCGGTATGTCCCTCTCTTTCAAGAACACCGTTTTTCCTTGCGGTAAGGGGAAACATATGCCCCGGACGGCGGAAGTCTTCCGGTCTTGCGTTGTCATCAACGGCTTTTCGTGCAGTATATCCACGCTCATAGGCGGATATTCCTGTAGTAGTATCTACATGATCTATAGATACCGTGAAAGCAGTGCTGTGGTTATCGGTGTTATAGTCCACCATTTGCGGAAGATGAAGCTTATGGCATAGTTCTGCGCCCATCGGCATACAAATAAGTCCTTTTGCGTGAGCCGCCATAAAGTTGACATTTTCCGTTGTGGCAAATTCAGCCGCACAGATCATATCGCCCTCATTTTCACGCTTTTCATCATCTGTTACAAGAATGATCTCTCCATTGCGAAGAGCATCAAGTGCCTCATCGACTGTATTATAATTAAACATTTTTTCCTCCTGTAAAGAAACCGTTTTGTTTCAGAAACTCCCGCGAAACTCCGCTTTTCTGTTCTTCACGATAAGAAGTCATCATACGTTCGACATATTTTCCTATGATATCATTTTCAAGATTTACGGTATCTCCGACTTTTTTCTTGGAAAGAACGGTTTTTTCCGCCGTATGGGGAATTATTGACACGCTGAAATCAGTATCGGTAACAGCGGCTACCGTGAGACTTATGCCGTCAATGGCGACAGAGCCTTTTTCAACGATATAGCGGAGTATATTTTTTTCTGATGATATCGTGTACCGGTAAGCTATGCCGTCCCTTCTGATATTTGTTATGATGCCTGTGCCGTCTATGTGACCGGAGACGATATGCCCTCCGAAACGTCCATCTGCCGGCATAGCACGCTCCAGATCAACAGGATCTCCAGATTTCAGATCGCCGAGAGATGATCGGCTGAGTGTTTCGTTCATAACATCGGCACGGAAGATACTGCTATCAAAAAATGTTACTGTGAGACAGACACCATTTACTGCGATGCTGTCGCCCTCATGCAGATCGGAGAGTATCTTTTTTGCCGATATTTCTATATATGATGAGCTTCCGCTTTTATGGATCGTCTTTACAATACCTATCTCTTCAATTATTCCTGTAAACATTTTTCAACCTGCTTTCTATCAGGATATCATCTCCGAGGTGCGTGATCTTGCTGTTTTCAAGAAAAAAAGCCATGTCAGGGGAGGGGACACCCTCTCCCATAACGGGGGAGGCAGCGGTTTTTCCTCCGAAAATTTTCGGAGCTACATATGCCTGCACTTTTGAGACAATACCGCTTTGCAATGCTGACCAATTCAGCTCTCCTCCGCCTTCGAGGAGAATACTGTCGATCTTTTCCTTTCCAAGAATAGCTGTGAGTTCATTAAGATCGACATGACCATTTTTTGAAGATGTTCTTATGATACGGCAGCCGCAGTTTTCGTATTCGGCAATTTTTTCGTTATCATCGGATATTGTTGCTATTATAACAGGGGTGTCCTTTGCAGTGCGAACAATGTTGCTGTTAATGGGAGTTCTCAGGTGTGAATCGCATACGATACGGATAGGATCACGTCCGTTTTCGATCCGGCAGGTGAGCATAGGATCATCAGCAATGACTGTTCCGACTCCGACCATTATTGCAGTGTGGCGCAGACGCTGATACATTACGTGTTCTCTTGCAGCAGCTCCTGTTATCCATTTTGAAGCTCCGGTAAAACAGGCTGTTTTTCCGTCAATAGTCATTGCATATTTCATTGTTACAAAGGGGAGTCCTGTGGTAATATAGTGAAAAAATATTTCATTCAGTTCATCACATTCGTCTTTTAGTATCCCCTCAATGACTTCGATGCCGTGTTCTCTGAGGACATTCACACCTTTTCCGGCAACAAGCGGATTGCAGTCAGATGAGCCTATAAATACTCTTTTAATGCCATGCTCGATTATTGCCTCAGTACATGGAGGGGTTTTACCATAATGACAGCACGGTTCAAGTGTGACATACATATCCGCACCGTGGCAGTCGACCGCTCTTGAGTCACAATCAGCAAACGCATTTCGCTCGGCATGAAGCTGCCCGTATTTTTTGTGCCAGCCTCTGCCGATGATCTGACCGCTGCGTACTATGACTGCTCCCACCATGGGATTTGGGTTTACATGACCTATTCCTTTTTCAGCAAGCGAGAGAGCTTCTCTCATAAAATCACAATGTTCCATGAGACCTCCAAAAAAGCCCCGTAAAAACGGGGCAGGAAATAATCGTATAGACTATCTTCTCTCATCCGGACTTTACCGTCGGCATCGGAATTTCACCGAATCAGCCAAAAGGCTCGCAGGCTATACTGCCGGTCAGGAATTTCACCCTGCCCTGAAGATAAATATTTCTCATATCATTATATCACGAAAGCAGGACTTTGTCAACAGTAAAATATGCGATCACCAATGCACCGAGAACGATCCTGTACAGGCCAAAGACCTTGAAATCGTGTTTTTTTATGTAATCCATCAGGAATTTGATAACAAATATCGAAACAATGAATGCTGTTATCATTCCTGCTGCAAGGACAGCAAGCTCTGAATTGCTGAAATGGAAACCGAATTTAACCAGTTTAAGGAGACTCGCACCAAACATTACAGGCACTGCAAGGAAGAATGTGAATTCAGCGGCAACAGTTCTTGATACGCCTATGAGAAGTGCACCTACGATAGTCGCTCCTGAGCGTGATGTTCCCGGAAAAACGGCTGCTATCAACTGGAATATGCCAATTACAAAGGCTGCCTTATATGTAAGTTCATCAATGGAGTTGATCTTGTATTTTTTGCCTTTATTCATATTTTCCACAATAATAAACGCAATTCCGAAAACAATAAGCGCAACCGCTACAGTCCACGGATTATAGAGATGCTCCTCGATCCAATCATCGAGTATAAGCCCCACAACTGCCGCCGGTATACAAGCGGCAAGAACCTTGAACCACATGATAAAGATATCTTTTTTGACATAAGCCCCGAATCCCGAATTGCTGAGAGGAGCGGCATTTTTCTTTTTGCCGAACGGAAAAAGCTTGCTCCAAAAAATAACGACAACAGCGAGTATAGCTCCAAGCTGTATCACGACATCAAACATATTTTTGAAGTCATCAGATTCGTTCAGATGCAGAAATTCATCTACAAGGATAAGATGTCCCGTACTGCTTATAGGAAGCCATTCTGTAATGCCCTCAACGATTCCAAGTATAATTGATTTAATTATTTCTACCATAGTTTTATTCCTTTCAGAATTCGTATTACTATTATATCATAAAAGGTTGGAAAAAGCAATATTCGCAGAGAATTTTTTCAGTCATATCTTTTTGAATATTAAGTCCTCCGCTTACTATCATGTGTGCGACGACCTGTTCCCTGCTCAGAAATGGTGCGGTGTGAACGGGGGCAGTGTCACAATGCTTAGATTATATTATCAAGTATATGTCAAATATCCTGCTCATGATTACGCAAAAGAGTAAATTTTCTATTTGATATCGTTAATACTCCCTTGGTTTTGAGCTTTTTTATTTCTCGCTGAAGAGCACTTCTGTTCACACAGAGATAATCCGAAAGAGCTGTTGTCGAAAAGGGGATATGGGGAGTTTTTCCATCAGGTGTCTTATCCTCAATGATATGAAGATAGCTTATGAGTTTATCCTCAATTGTACGCTGAGTGAGCACCTCTATGCGTTCAGTGAGAGATATCGTCTTTTCAGACATTAGCCTCAAAAGATTTTCAACCACCCTTGAATGGCACAGACAAGCCTTTTCACAGCGCTTTGTAATTTCAGATTGACGTACAAACATTATTTCACAGTCACCTTCACTGACGATCTCAACGCCGCCTCTCTGCAAAGCAGTAAAAGTAAAATATGCTCCAAAAATACTTTGCTCATCAAGTGTCTCCATGATAGTGCGCACTCCGTTTATATCGTATTTAACCATTACTGCTCTTCCGCTGAGGATCACACCGAGCTTGTCGCTTGTATCAGTGAAGCTGAGTATGGTACTGCCTGATTTATATTTTCGGATCTCTGCATTAAAACAGTTTATCATGCGACGGCAATCATCTTCATTTATACCGTCAAAAAGTATGTTATTCTCCGGTAACAAAAAATCGCCTCCAATGTTGCATATGCAACAGATTTTTTCTTTATAATATGATACAATAAATTATGACAAAAGTCAAGCTTTTCCAAGGAGGTTTTTTTATGAAGATCAATGTTGTCGGAGAAAGCATCTCACAGAACGAGATCGACGCTTATATTGATTATGGCAGAAAAAAATATCACGGCAGAGAGATCACCGAAATGACTGTCAAGACAGACGGCGATTTTGTCGATCTGCAATTCAATTTTGCCGACGTTCCTTTCGACAGAATAAGACGGATCACCGGCTATCTGGTGGGAACTCTTGACCGCTTCAACAATGGAAAGCGTGCCGAAGAGCATGACAGAGTCAAGCACAGTATGTAAGTGCTGTGATTTATAAAGCTTAAAAGCTTGATCTATTATTTTCAGGAGGTAATTGTTATGAAGAAGTATGTTTGCCCTGTTTGCGGATATGTACATGAGGGAAATGAACCACCGGAGAAATGTCCTCAGTGCGGAGTGCCCGGCTCAAAATTCATTGAAAAGAATGATGACGAAAAGCTCGTATTTGCCTGCGAACATGAGGTTGGTATCGCTAAGGCTGTTACAGATCAGGAGATCATTGACGGACTTCGCTCCAATTTTAACGGCGAATGCACAGAGGTCGGTATGTATCTTGCAATGGCAAGAGTTGCACACAGAGAAGGATATCCTGAAATCGGTCTTTACTGGGAGAAGGCTGCATATGAGGAGGCAGAGCACGCTGCCAAGTTTGCAGAGCTTCTCGGTGAGGTAGTATCTTCTTCTACAAAAGAAAATCTCGAGAAGAGAGTCGCTGCTGAGCATGGTGCTACAGAAGGTAAGCTCGCTCTTGCTAAAAGAGCCAAGGAGCTCAATCTTGATGCTATACATGATACCGTTCACGAAATGGCTCGGGACGAAGCTCGCCACGGAAAGGCTTTTGAGGGACTTCTCAAGAGATACTTTGGTTAAAGTTGAGATACCGCTGTATGCTTGTACAGCGGTATTTTATTGATATAAAATGTTGAGGTTTTCCATACCTGCTTTGTTAGCGGAGCTTCTGTATTAGTCCACATTATCTTTTTAATGAATCGGAATTACAATGAGTTATCAATTATAAGGCTGTTCAACGAATTGTCGAACAGCCTTTATTATCATTATCATAAGAGCATACTTATCTCTTTACGTTGAAAGCAGACATTCCGGGATATACTGCGCTTGCGCCAAGCTCCTCCTCAATCCTGAGAAGCTGATTGTACTTTGCAACACGCTCTGAACGGCTGGGAGCACCTGTCTTGATCTGGCAAGTATTAAGTGCAACGGCTAAGTCGGCAATAGTTGTATCAGCAGTTTCGCCGGAGCGGTGTGAAGAAATTGCTGTGTAGCCTGCCTTGTGAGCCATTTTGATAGCTTCAAGAGTCTCTGAAACAGAACCGATCTGGTTGAGTTTGATGAGGATCGAGTTTCCGCAGCCGAGTGAAATACCCTTACTGAGTCTCTCTGTATTTGTTACGAAGAGGTCATCGCCAACGAGCTGAACCTTTCCGCCAAGCTCCTTGGTAAGTTTCTGCCAGCCTTCCCAGTCCTCCTCGTCAAGTGCGTCCTCGATAGAGATAATAGGATATTTTTCAACAAGTGAAGCCCAGTGAGCAATAAGCTCATCAGATGTGAAGTCCTTGCCTGACTTGGGCTGATGATAGAATCCCTTACCTTTTTCGCTCTTCCACTCGGAGGAAGCGGCGTCCATAGCTATCATGAAATCCTTACCGGGTTCATATCCGGCAGCTTTGACAGCCTCAAGGATCGTTTCGATAGTCTCCTCATCGCTTGCAAGGTTGGGAGCGAAGCCGCCTTCGTCTCCGACAGATGTAGCAAGTCCCTTAGCCTTGAGTATCTTAGCAAGATTGTGGAAAACTTCAGCACACCATCTGAGAGCCTCTTTGAATGTAGGAGCACCAACAGGCATTATCATGAATTCCTGAGTATCAACAGTATTTGTAGCATGAGCACCGCCGTTGAGAATATTCATCATAGGAACGGGGAGCTTTGTTCCCTGTATACCGCCGAGGAATCTGTAAAGCGGGATACCGAGAGCTGTAGCAGCAGCTCTTGCTGTAGCGATAGAAACAGCAAGGATAGCATTTGCACCAAGATTAGACTTGTCCTTTGTACCGTCAGCCTCAATCATAGCCTTGTCAACAGCATAAATATCGGAAGCGTCCATGCCGACCAAAACGTCATTGATAGTTGTGTTGATATTTTCAACTGCCTTCTGAACGCCTTTTCCGAGATAACGGGACTTATCGCCGTCACGAAGCTCAAGAGCTTCAAATTCACCTGTAGAAGCGCCGCTGGGAGCAGTACCTCTTGCAACAGTTCCGTCGATGAGATAAACCTCTGCTTCAACAGTAGGATTGCCTCTGGAGTCCAGTATCTCTCTTCCGATAACCTTTTCAATTTCCAAATAGCTCATAAAAATCTCCAATCTGCCCCAAAGGACTGAATAAGTCCGGGACTTGATATTATTATGTAAATATATGATACCATAATTTGGCGTTTTTGTCAATATCCATAGTTAAGCCTTATATAACATTTGTCACTTATCTATAAAAAATAATGTGTATATTTGTTAGTATTGGTGAATTTTTATTGCGATCCGCAGCAGGGTAGGGGAGTCCTCCGGTTATTTCTTGACAACAACCTTGAACGAACCGTCCTGATCGCATTTTATACTCAGCGTTTTTATATATCTGTTGAAGAATACCTCTTTTTCGTTATCCGAAGCATTTATTCTTGCTTCTTCATATATATGCCGGACCAGCTCTTTTCCGTTTAAGTATATAATATCGGGAAGATATTTTTCAAGTATATCAAAAAGAACTGTACGCTGAAATACCTCTACATTCGCTGAGCAGAAATCATCAATGGAGCAGTAATATATATCATGATCTGATAAAGCCGATTTAATTGCTGTTCCGCACTTTGCATACTCATACATTACGAGGAAACGTGCTTTAGGCAGGGAGGATATAAGTCCCCAATAGTCAGAATCGCTTGATACAAGTATAAATGAATCAATGCCGTCTTCATAATAGTTATGGCATACTCCGGCGGTCATCATTACATCTACAAGGGATTTACGCTCTGTAACACGATCTATCACTCTGTGCTCCACAGGAATATTTGTAAATGTTGAAAGCCACCTCCAGCCGCGTGTGGTATGGTGATCATCATAGAGATATATTTTTTCAATTTTAGCAAGGCTTTCCTGATCCAGATTTTTTAATACAGAGTAAATTTTGTATACATCGGAATTTTCACAATCAACAGCTATGATCGTTCTGTTGCTGCATTCAACAAAATCGTAAATATTATTTTTTGTTTCAATATGAGCATCACGGTATTTTGTATAATCATCAAAATGATCCTTATGCATTCTATAAAGGATACCCAGAAATTTTCCATCGGAGAAAAGCATACTTCCGCAATCGTAAGGCTGCCAATAGATATACATTTGAAAAGGGTAATTATCAATATTAGCCATATATTTATCAAATTCTGATTTAAGAACGCCCTTTTGTGTATATTTCGGAATGCAGAAAAGATCCCGTATATATGCCCAATTTACCCAGTCATAGAATAATCCGGAGCATTTGTCGATATTTCTGCTTATGAGAGCATTGATATCAAGCATATATTTTTCCGATCTGTAATTTACTTTTACTATAGGTATACCCCATTTTTCTAACTGACGGATATTATCTTTATCAAACCATTCAAGCTTATCAATATTTTTCAGATTAAATCTCATTTCGTCATCTGTTTTTCTGAATTTCTGAAAAAGAGTAGTTCTTAACTTACATAAATAACGTATCGTTGTTGCAGATTGGTCGGAATAAAGTTTCTCCAATGTTTCATGGCACTCATTGTCAAAGCATTGGATCACAATGTGCTTTTTTATTCCGATCATATAAGCAATTGTAGCCACGATCTCCTTAGTGTCAACAGTCATAATTTCCATCACCTCATAATTCATTTTATAGTAAACAACAAATTTATTTGACATTGAGTATTTTCCGATGTGCAACGTCAAATTATTTTCGACGTTCACTATATACATTTATAAGTATATCATAAAAATTCAGAAAAATCAATAGCCAAAAACATATTATTTTATCGAAAACAGATAAAAAATATCAGATAAAAGAAAACAGGCTGTACAGTATTTGTACAGCCTGTTATAGCGAACGTCAAAAATAATTTGACGTTCAGTATAATATCGGATCATGAAAGAGAAAAGCTTCCTGCAGTTGTATCAACTACGTAATAAACCATATTCTCTTCAGGTTTTACGTATACATCAACCTTTTTCGGAGACTTTACACCGGCCTCTGACTTAGCTCTTTCAATAAGACCGGCAGATGTAAGCTCAGCACCGTTATACTGAATATAAACATTCTCAGAAGCAGCTGCGGTCTTTTTCACAGCAGCAGTCTTAGTTGTCTTTGCAGCAGGTTTTCTGCCACGTTTCTTTGGAGCTTCGGCAGCTGCCTTAACAGGAGCTTCAGCTTTCTTTGCAGCAGGCTTTCTGCTACGTTTTTTTGGTGCCTCAACAGCAGGAGCTGCCTCAACGACAACCTCCTCAGGAGCTTCCTCAACTGCAGCGACCTCTGATACCTTCTCCTCAGTCACTGCCTTTGTGCTTTTTCTTCCTCTTTTTGTTTCAGCCATTGTTTTATACCTCCTTGAATTACTTGTTAACTGCGTTCTTCAGAGCCTGACCTGCCTTGAATGCAGGAGCCTTAGAAGCGGGAGCAGTCATCATTTTCTTAGTCTGGGGATTAATAACCTGTTTTTCCTTGCGATCACGAACTTCAAAGGTACCAAAGCCAACTATTGAAACCTTGTCACCCTCAGCGAGAGCCTCTGTGATTGCAGTAAAAACTGCGCTTACAACAGACTCAGCATATTTTTTAGTTGAGTCGGTCTTTTCAGCAACTGCACTTATCAATTCGGACTTAGTCATTTTTATATCCTCCATCAAATAGAATTTACGAATGAATTATACACCTTTTTTTTTATTTTGTCAAGCAATAATGAAAAAAATGACAAAACGACCTATAAAAAGTAATTTATAGGACTATTTTTTATTCATTTATAATATAATTTTGGGATGTAAATATCGTTAAAAGCACGTAGTATGGGCAAAAAAGCATTCCGCAAAAACAACATTATTGATTTTTATGATTCCTGAAAAAAGAAAAATTATACATTGATCGAAAATTTTTTCTGCAAAACAGATAGAATATATACCGCTGAAAATTCATCCGGATGCTTGACAATTTCAAATTAAAATGCTATACTTATACCAATATTTAATGCAAACAGCAACTATCCGACGGAATAATTACGCATCTTAAAAAGCGAATTTTCTGCTCGCCATCTATTTTGCCGTTTGTATTACAAAGCGGTATGATCCGGAATAAATGATCTTATTGATGATATGATATATTTTCAGAATTACAAAAATTCTGAAGAAGCTGTCCAAAGTTGCACCAAACTTCCATTTGGTGCAACTTTGAGTGTGAAAATAAAGGAGGAGATCTTAGTGAAAAACTATAATTCCCCGGATAATCCGGAGTTTCTTAACAATTATCTTGTTCATATAAAAATAGTACAAATGCTCTCTGAGCGGACAATTCAGGAGTATTACCTTGATATCCGGCTTTTTCTCAAATTCATTTTTGAAAATAATCATAATACCGGAAAAAATATTGAGGATATCTCTATAGCTGATATGTCTGAAAATGAATTGAAAAAAATTACTGTCTCAGATATTTATAATTTCATTTTCTATGCTTCGGACGAACGTCACAATGCTGACCGTGCACGTTATAGAAAAATATCTTCTCTCAGAAGCTTTTTTAAGTATCTCGAAAAGGTTGCTCACATAATTGAAAAAGATCCTACGAAGGATCTTGATGTTCCTGTTCCTAAATCATCACTGCCTAAATTTCTTTCTCTGAACGAAAGTCTCAGATTGCTCGAAGCTGCCGGAAATACTGATTCACGCCGTGATTATTGCATTATCACACTTTTTCTTAATTGCGGATTGCGTCTGAGCGAGCTTGTCGGGATCAATATATCTGATATTGATTTCTACGAGAATCGAATGAGAGTGCTTGGCAAAGGCAACAAGGAGCGCATGATCTATCTGAATAATGCTTGTATAGATGCATTGAATAAATATCTTGAGGTACGGCGCAATAATCTGAAAGCAAAAGATGAACCGGCTTTGTTTATAAGCAATCAGAATAAGAGAATTTCCAAACGCCGTGTTCAGCAAATCGTTGAGAACACTCTTAAAGTTGTTGGACTCGATGGCAGAGGTATCACCACACATAAGCTCCGACACACTGCCGCTACCCTGATGTATCAATACGGTGATGCGGATATACTTACATTGAAGGAGCTTCTTGGTCATGCAAGTATATCCACTACCGAGATCTACACACACCTGAATAATGATAATGTGAGAAATGCCGTGGAGAGCAATCCCCTTGCCAAAATAAAAAATGAAAAATAAACTTCTGTCAGCACCGCACAAAGACCGCCTGACAGCTTTTCGCGTGATCCGGGAAAAAGTTAAATCATTAAATATGTTGTATTCTGTTTCATTATCTTAAAATAAAAATGCTCATTTATGGTTTCGCTTATGCAAAAAATTTATTCAAAATGCCTAATGTTGCAAAATCGACCTGTTTTTCTATTGACAGCCGCCGCCATTTTTTGTATAATTAATGTTGTATAGCTATGCCGTTTCAGAACCCGTCTCTACAATATTTACACGGTTCTGTTTGTTAAATTTTCCGAGTCAAAAGCAATGCCGTGCGTTAAAATCCACACAGCATATAATACTTATAGTATATTTTTAAATGTGTAAAATATATGATGTCTGTAATATAGATCATTATACATAAAGCTTTCGGATATAAAGCATCTTCCCTGCTCCGGAAGTTAATTCAAAGAAAGTGAGGCAATAAAGTGAACGAAAAAGAAAAGAAATCAAAAATGCGCTCAGACTCTTTATCAAATTCTGCACCCAAAAGATACTACAAGAGAAAGAGCACTCAGTTTGATACTAACGTAAAAAATGAGGATCCTCCCACAGTTTCAAGAACCTCCCGGAGTCAAAAACCAACTAAAGAGGTCAGGCGCACTCCTGTGCGGATAATCCCGCTCGGAGGACTTAATGAGATCGGTAAAAACATGACCGTTTTTGAGTGCTCAAACGATATGTTTATTCTTGACTGCGGTCTTGCCTTTCCGGATGCCGATATGCCCGGTGTTGATATCGTTATCCCCGATTTCACTTATGTAGAGCGCAACAGGGATAAACTGAGAGGCATTGTCATTACACACGGTCATGAGGATCATATAGGCGGTCTGGCATATCTCCTCAAAAAGGTCAATGTTCCTGTCTATGCAACAAGACTTACTATAGGTCTTATTGAGGGCAAGCTCAAAGAACAGGGACTCAGCGGTAAGGTCACTCTCAACGTGGTAGAGCCTAAAAAAACGGTAAAAATGGGCTGTATGGCTGTAGAATTCATAAAGGTCAACCATTCTATACCCGATTCTGTCGGAATGGCAATACACACTCCGGCAGGAATAATCGTCCATACAGGCGATTTCAAGGTAGACTACTCCCCTATTGACGGAAAGATCATTGATCTTGCCCGTTTCGGCGAGCTTGGCAGCAGAGGTGTTCTTGCACTCATGGCTGACTCAACAAATGCTGAACGTCCGGGATACACCCACTCCGAACGCACTGTTGGCGAATCTTTCGACAGACTTTTCAAAATGGGCGAAGGAAAACGTATCATCATCGCTACGTTCTCCTCAAATATACATCGTGTACAGCAGATCATAAACTGTGCCGTCAGGTATGGCAGAAAGGTCGCCGTTTTCGGCAGAAGCATGATAAACGTCATAAATACCGCTATCGAACTGGGATATCTTGAAGTGCCGGACGGACTTATAATTGACATAGAAACCATGAATCGCTATGAGAGCGAACGCATCGTCCTTATAACTACGGGAAGTCAGGGCGAACCAATGTCCGCTCTCACAAGAATGGCTATGAATGACCATAAGAAGGTCAATATTACTCCCATGGATTTCATAATAATTTCTGCGACACCTATCCCCGGCAACGAGAAATTCGTGACACGTGTCGTAAATGAGCTTATGAAATCCGGCGCTGAGGTGGTCTACGAGGCTATGTATGAAGTCCACGTTTCAGGTCACGCCTGTCAGGAGGAGCTGAAACTCATGCTCGCACTTACAAAGCCGTCATTTTTCATTCCTGTTCACGGCGAATACAAACACCTCAAAAAGCACGCCGGTCTTGCTTTGCAAATGGGTATCCCGAAAGAAAATGTCATCATTGCGGAAATAGGAAATGTCATCGAAACGGACGGCTCAAGAATGAGTATTGTCTCTCAAGTGCCTGCCGGAAGAGTCCTCGTTGATGGTCTTGGTGTGGGCGATGTCGGTTCTATCGTTCTCCGTGACAGAAAGCATCTCGCTCAGGACGGTCTTATTATCATCGTTATCGGCATCGAAAGAAGTACGAACGAGATAGTTGCCGGACCGGACATCATCTCAAGAGGATTTGTCTATGTGAGAGAGTCGGAAGAACTTATGGTCGAGGCTAAACTCCTGCTGAACGGTACACTTGCATCATGCTCGGCTGCTGAACTGAGAGAGTGGAACACTCTTAAAGGAAAGCTCCGTGATGCGCTTTCCGACTACATCTACCAAAAAACCAAAAGAAGTCCTATGATACTTCCTATTATTATGGAGACATGATATTCTCCGAAAGGAGCTGCTGAAGTGAAGAGAAAATTTCCCGCATTGCTGTTTATCCTGCATCTGCTGCTTCTTGCCGATGTCGGAGCAGCAGCTCTGCTGATGGACGACTTCGATAATAAGCTGAAAATGCTGTGCATTATCCCTGCTTTTATTATAATTTCCCTTTGCATGATCTGCTTCATCGCTTATTCCAGAAATTCAATGCGCCATATCTCTAAAATGAACTCCCACCTTGAAAGCTCAGCGGCTGAATTCATGAATTCTCTCCCTGCGCCTGTCGCAGTAATTGATGAGAATAAAAAGTTTGTATGGTATAACCAAATATTCTCTGAAAAAATAAGTCTCGGGCAGGACGTTTACGGTCTTGATTTTGATAAATTTGTAAATATTGATATGGATGCTGTTTCTTCCGGAGAGTCTGCAATATGTTCGATCAACGGCAGTGTGTATCATGTCATGTCTGAAAAATTCGACAAGAACCGCATAAGCTTTCTTATGCTCTATTTCCACGATGAGACGGAATTTGCCGCTCTGAAAAAGCACACGGATGATATCCACCCCAATGTGGTTGTCATCACTATTGACAGCTACGATGATATCATGCAGAATGCAAAGGAAAGCGAAAAGGCTCAGACCTCCGTAGAGACTGAACGGCTCATAGAAAAATTTATGAGCGATACAAACGGCTTTATAAAGAAGACTTCTTCAAACACTTTCTATGCAGTTATCGAAAACCGTTATCTGGAACAGCTCATCAACAGCAAATTCAAGATACTCGATGAGGCAAGAAACATCAAGATATCGGGTAAGTATCCCCTCACCTTCTCCATTGGTGTCGGCTGCGGAGCTGATTCGCTTGCCGAGAGCGAAAGGATATCAAGGCAGTGTCTTGACATGGCTCTCGGACGAGGCGGAGATCAGGCTGTCATAAAAACCGAAAACGGTTACCGTTTCTTCGGCGGCGTTTCAAAAGGAGTCGAAAAGCGCTCCCATGCAAAGACAAGAGTTATCTCAAATGCACTTCAGGATCTCATTAAAAACTCAGGGAAAGTCTTTCTGATGGGACACCGCTTCGGCGATCTTGACTCCGTTGGAGCTTCGTGCGGTCTTGCCGGAGCAGTGAGACTCATTGGAAAAAAAGCATTCATTGCTGTGGATCGTTCAAAAAATCTCGCCTCACACCTCATTGATATAGTTGAGTCTCAGACTGACGATGAGCTTTTCATAACTCCGCAGGAGGCTGAATTATCCATTGAGGATAACGATCTGCTCATAATTGTTGATACACATAACAAGGACTTTCTTGAAAGCCGTTCACTTTACGAAAAGGCACACTCGGTCGTTGTGATAGATCATCATCGCAAAACTGTGAGCTTTATCGACAATGCAGTTATTTTCCACCACGAACCCTATGCCTCATCTGCTTCGGAAATGGTGACGGAGATGATACAGTATTTCCGTTTCGATGAGAACAGCTTTCCAAGCTGCTATGCCGATGCTCTGCTTGCAGGCATTACGCTTGATACGAAAAACTTTGTGATGAGAACGGGTGTGCGTACTTTTGAGGCAGCTGCCTACTTGAAAAAGCTGGGAGCTGATACTGTTGCGGTAAAACAGCTTTTCTCCGGCTCTATAGAATCATACAAACGCAGAAGTCATATCGTTTCATCTGCAAAAATATACAGCAGATGTGCTGTTGCGGCTGCCGATTTCACATCAGAGGATATAAGGCTTATTGCCCCACAGGCTGCCGATGAGCTTCTCTGCATCACCGATGTTGATGCATCCTTTGTCATCTATATGACAGACAATATCGTGAATATCTCCGCACGTTCGCTTGGCACTATGAACGTCCAGATAATCATGGAACAGCTTGGCGGAGGCGGGCATCAGACTATGGCTGCCGCTCAGATCGAAAACTCTACGATACAGGAGGCTGCCAAATCGCTTGTTAAGGCGATATCCGACTGCAAAGCAGAAGATATGGGTACATATTGATCAGTCGGTCAATACCGGTCAAAGATTCGATCTGTATTAGTTTGAAAGCCTTAAAATATTCAGAAAGGTTGATTATAATGAAAGTTATTTTTTTACAGGATGTTAAAGGCTCAGGAAAAAAAGGAGAGGTCAGAACCGTTGCTGACGGTTATGCCCGAAATATGCTGCTCCCGAAAGGATACGCTGTGGAGGCTACCCCTCAGAATCTCAGCAAGCTCGCAGGACAGCAGTCCTCCGCTCAGCATAAGATCGACCTTGAGATACAGTCCGCTAAGGAGACTGCCGAAAAGATCAGAGGCAAACGTGTTATGGTCAAGGCGAGGGCAGGTTCCAACGGAAAGCTCTTCGGCTCTGTCACCGCCGGAAATGTCGCAGATGCCCTCAAAAGTCAGTTTGATATAAATATTGATAAAAAGAAAATAGTCCTCAGTACCGATATAAAGAATTTTGGTTCGTATACAGCCAATGTGAAGCTATACAACGGCATTTCCGAAACCATTGACATTGAAGTGGGAAAGGAGTAAATACAGTACACTGATATGGACGAAAATGAACTCATGCTCTTTTCAAGAGAGCTTCCCCACAACATTGAGGCTGAACAGTCAGTCATAGGAGCTGCCATCGCCGATCCGTCTGTACTGCCTACCATAATAGAAAATGTACGTCCGGAGTATTTCTACAGTGAACAGCATAAGGCTATTTATTCAATAATTCTCAGAATGTTTTCCGGCCATATCCCTGTGGATATAGTCACCGTATTGGACGAGATCGAAAAAAATCATATATTCGACAGCCCTGCCGAGGGAAGACGATATCTTGCCGAGATAGGCAATCTTCTGCCGTCTACTTCAAATATTGAAAGCTACTGCAAAATAATTGCCGATAAATTTTTTATCCGCAGCCTGAGCTATGCCGCAAGGACGATACTTGAGGAGATCCAATCGGGTGAGCATGATGCTCAGCTTCTTCTTGATTCGGCAGAGCAGAAAATTTACGATATCCGTCAGGGACGTGATATTCACACCCTTGTCCCTCTCAGGATCGCCATCAATGAAGCATACGATCATCTGGGAAAGATCTCAGGACCTGACAAAGAAAAATATATCGGCGCACGTACAGGATTCACACAGCTTGATACCATAACCTCCGGATTGAATAAATCAGATCTCATCGTACTTGCCGCCCGCCCCGGTATGGGAAAGACCTCCTTTGCCATGAATATCGCTGTAAACGTCGCACGGCGTACAAATAAGGATGTAGCTGTATTCAATCTTGAAATGTCCAAAGAACAGCTTGCTACACGTATACTTTCAACCGAGTCGCTCGTTGATTCAAACAGCCTGAGAAACGGCCGTATCTCCGGCGAGGACTGGGTAAAGCTTGCCACAAGTGCCGGATATCTGAGCACACTTTCCGTTTATATAGATGACACTGCCGGAATGACTGTCCAGCAGATGAAAGCGAAGCTCCGCCGTGTTAAAAATCTCGGACTGATCGTTATTGACTACTTACAGCTCATGGGATCTACCTCTCGCTCGGATAACCGTGTGGTAGTAATTTCAGAGATCACAAGACAGCTAAAGATCATGGCAAAAGAGTTCAATGTTCCGATAATACTGCTCTCACAGCTTAACCGTGCTGTAGAAAGCCGTAACGACAAACGGCCTATGATCTCAGATCTGCGTGAATCAGGCTCTATAGAGCAGGACGCAGATATCGTACTTTTTCTCTATCGTGAGGCGTATTATAATAGCGAAAGTCCGAAACAGAATATTTCGGAATGTATCGTTGCTAAAAACCGTCACGGCGAAACAGGAACTGTAGAGCTTATCTGGGACGGTCAGTATACACGATTCTCAAATCCTGATTTCACCCCTGCTCCGGAGAGTTGATATGATCGGAAAAATATTTGATTTTATAAAAAAATATAACATGATCTCTCCGGGAGATATCATTATCTGCGGTCTTTCCGGCGGTGCTGACAGTGTTTCGCTTCTCCTTTCGTTATATGAACTGAGGGAGCAGCTTGGTATCACTGTAAATGCACTTCATGTAAATCACTGCCTGAGAGGTGCTGAAAGCGACCGTGACGAGGAATTCTGCCGAAAGCTATGCTCTGAACTGGGAGTCGGCTTTGAAGCAGTCTCATGTGACGTTGCCTCATATGCTGAAAAACACTCTGTTTCCTTGGAGGAGGCTGCAAGAAGGCTCAGATATGCGGTATTCAGAGAGCATTCACAAGGGAAAAAACTCGCAACTGCTCACAACGCCAATGATAACCTTGAGACAGTTATTCTCAATATGACACGAGGCTCTGCATTGAAAGGATTTACCGGCATACCCCCTGTCAGAGAGAATATCATACGTCCCATGCTTACCGTGAGCCGCCGTGAAATAGATGCTTTTCTGGCGGAGAGAGGTCAGGAATATGTTACTGACAGCACTAATCTCTCCGATGACTATACAAGGAATAAGATTCGCCACAGAATAATTCCCCTGCTTGAGGAGATGAATAGCTCAATAATCGAAACTTCTATCAAATCAATTGATGCCATGAGAGCCGAAAACGACTTCATAGAAGAACAGACTGAAAAAGCTATGAATGTATGCCGCCACGGGAATATCATCCGGAATGCGGATACACTGCCTCAGGTAATAAGACGACGATGTATTGCTCGTCTCCTTACCGAGAACTCTATTCCCTATTCCTATGACAGACTCGAAGCGGCTGATGTACTTCTGTCAAAAAAAGGAAGACTTAATGTCGCAGGAGATTTTTTTCTTGTTTCGGACGGAAAAAATCTGGAGCTGAAAGAGATCGCTCCGAAAAAAAGCACTGAGCTGCTTGAAGCTCCCCTTGTCATAGGAGAAAATAATATTTTCGGCAGCAGAACAATGTTTTGTAAACTGATTTTGTGTGATGATTTGAAGAAAAATGACGCTGTTCACAAAAAATTAACATCTTATCTGTTAGATTATGATAAAATAATAGGCAGAGCTGTTGTGCGAAACAGACGTTTCGGTGACAGAATACAGCTTTCCGGGAGAAACTTCAATTCTTCCGTGAAAAAGCTTATCAATGAAAATGTGCCTATAGAGCTTCGCAGTGTCCTCCACTTTATTGAGGACGAGCAAGGCACGATATTTGCGGAGCATATCGGAATATCCGGACGTGTTGCTCCGGATACACGCACAAAACGTTTCCTTGAAATAACAGTCAGGGAATCCTGACAGATTGGAGTGAGTATTTTTTGACACCAAAAAAGAACAGAGGCATTTTTACTTATGTGCTCGTTATCCTTATCGCCATATTCTGCATCTATCTGGTGAGCACCAAATTGTTCGCATCCGGCGATAAAACCGGATATTCTGAGGTCATCAGCCGGTTTGACAACTTTCAGGTCAGCGAATATGAGCTTGATCTTGGCACAGGTGAACTGACCTATACGCTCAGAGGCGATGATATCAAAAAGAAGTATGAAGTCCCGAATGTGTCCATTTTTCTTCAGGATACCGAGGACTATCGTGAGGAGTACAATAAGAAGTATCCTAACGAACCTCTCAAGCAGAACTATATCAAGATAACCGACAGAACATGGATATACTCACTTATCCCCGTTATCCTGACTGTACTTCTCGGCTGCGCCATACTCTACTTCATGATGAGGCAGAGCGGCGGAGGCGGAAAATATACCTCTTTCGGAAAGGCTAATCTGAAAAATCAGGCAAGCGCACGCAAGGCTACGTTCAAGGACGTTGCCGGTGCAGATGAGGAAAAACAAGAGCTTGAGGAGATCGTTGATTTTCTCAAACATCCTAACAAATACAAAGAGATCGGCGCAAAGATACCAAAAGGTGTCTTGCTGCTCGGACCTCCCGGTACAGGTAAAACACTTCTTGCGAGAGCTGTAGCCGGCGAGGCAGGCTGCCCGTTTTTCCCGATATCAGGCTCTGATTTTGTAGAGATGTTCGTGGGCGTAGGTGCTTCTCGTGTAAGAGATCTCTTTGAGCAGGCTAAAAAACACGCTCCGGCAATAATCTTCATTGATGAGATCGACGCTGTAGGCCGTCACAGAGGCGCAGGTCTGGGTGGCGGTCATGATGAGCGTGAACAGACTCTCAATCAGCTGCTCGTAGAAATGGACGGCTTTACGGGAAATGAGAGCGTCATTGTTATCGCCGCAACAAACCGCCGTGATATCCTTGATCCGGCACTCCTGAGACCGGGACGCTTTGACCGCCAGATCGCTGTAGGTTATCCTGATGTAAAGGGCCGTGAGGAGATCCTGAAAGTACATTCAAAGAATAAACCGCTTGGTCCTGACGTTGATCTGAAGGTCATCGCAAGAACTACTCAGGGATTTACCGGCGCTGATCTTGAAAACCTCTTGAATGAAGCGGCACTCCTTGCTGCAAGATCAGACCGCCGAGCTATCACTGAATCGGATATCGAAGAGGCAACAATGAAGGTAATTGCAGGCCCTGAGAAAAAATCACGCATCGTTACAGAACATGACAGACGTGTTACTGCTTATCATGAGTCGGGTCATGCTATCGCTGCATATAACCTCCCCACGCAGGATAAGGTGCATCAGGTGACTATTATCCAAAGAGGAATGGCTGCCGGTCTGACAGTCACACGCCCTGAGACGGACAATATGCACGTTTCAAGAAACTATATGCGTGAGAGCATTATTATGATGCTGGGTGGACGTGTCGCTGAGGAGATCGTCCTTGACGACATCTGCACAGGAGCTTCCAATGACATCGAACGTGCCACCAATACGGCACGCAGTATGGTCACAAAATATGGTTTTTCCAAAAAACTCGGAACTGTTGTGTATGGCTCTGATAATGACGAGGTATTCCTTGGAAAGGATTACGGTCACACAAGAAATTACAGTGAGGCTGTTGCAGCTCAGATCGATGAGGAAGTTAAAACTATTATTGAAAAGGCTTACAGTGACTGTGCTGAGATACTGAGATCAAATATGGATAAACTCCACCTGCTGGCTAATTATCTGCTGAAATTTGAAAAGATCGACGGCGATGATTTTGAAAAGCTTATGCGTGGCGAGATCACAGAATCAGTTTTACAAGAGGATGAGCCTGTACAAGATATTCCAAATGAAGAAAGCACTTCTGAAAATCAGGACGACTCATCAGAAAACAAGGACAAATAAGGTGTTGACCGTTTGTCCCGGATAAAAAGGGCTGCGGCACAGCGGTGCCGCAGTTTTCTTTTAGAGGTGTTACTATGAATACTACAAACCTTATGCTTTGCGCTGTCTCTGCGGCTGCTCTGGATATATGTGCTTTGATCCTGATACTCGCTGCATACGTTGAAAGAAAAACCTCCACAAAAAAATGGCGCAGATCTACCGGCGGCATGGAGCTTGCCGAACAAAATGCAGTCTACCCCCTTGACTGCGATGAGATACTTATCGGACGCCATGCTTCTGCTGATATACGGCTCCCCGATATATCAGTTTCACGATATCATGCAATGCTGACAATCTCTGACGGATTGTGGGTCATCACTGATATTGGTTCTAAATCGGGAGTTTTCGTAAACGGTAATCTTGTTCAAAGGGCAATTCTCAGAGAGAATGATGTGATAAAGGTCGGCACACGCAGACTTGTTTTCAGAAAAAGGAGGGATAAGCGTGACAGATAATCCGATATCATATTTTTTCTCATGCCTTTTTGTCCTTGCGGCTCATATTGCCATGCTTGCAAACGTATTCATAAACGGAAATTATGACAGCATCACAAGTGTTATTGTTCTGTCCTGCGCTGTTTTGATTTTGGATATTGCATACTTTGTCTTCATGCTGTTTTTCAGGCAATCCTCATACACCATAAATTTTCTGCTTATACTTGTGCTAAATATGAGCGTAATATTCCAATCATGTTTTGGCGGAGTCTATTTCTCAGTGAAGCATTATATAACCGCCATTGCTGCTCTTGCTGCCTGCCATGCAGGATATCTTCTCTGCCGTGATTATCGGTGGCTTCAGCAGCATCGGACATTTGTCTACATCGGTATAGGGATACTCTTTATAGCTATTCTGACACTTACCGGAAGCCGAAGTATGTGGATCTCCATCGGTTCATTTTCATTGCAGCCCTCGGAATTCATAAAACCGCTTTTTGTCCTTGCCTGTGCAACATCTGTCTTTGAACAACAGAAAAAGCACCGCATACTATGTTTTAATGTGGTTTATGAGAATCTCGCTCCATTGGCACTAATTATTCTTATCTGCCTTTTGCAGTGGTGGTGCAGCGATCTGGGCAGTCTCCCCACATTTGCAGCGATATACATAAGCGGATTTTTGCTGAGAATATGCTATCCAAAAGCAAAATTCTCAAAAAAGACATTTATTTTAGCCTGTGTGATACTTCTTGCTGCGGCACTTGCGGCAATGAAATTTGCTCCTGCATATGTTCAGGATCGTCTGCACACAGACATCTGGAACAACACTGACGGCAGCGGCTACCAGCAGTCACAGGCACTCATAGGCATTGCAAGCGGCGGCTGGTTCGGAAAAGGTCCCGGAAAGGGCTTTCTTTGCAATGTATTTGCTCATGAAAATGATATTGTCTTTGCAACTATTTGCGAAGAATGGGGATTACTTTACTCCCTTATGATGATATGTGTCATACTTATCATGATAGCTGTTCCGCTTATAAATCCTCCACGCTCGTACTATCACGGAACAATGGCTGCGGGAGTGTGCGCCGCTTTCACAGTGCAGATGGCTCTGAACATTTTCGGCTCGTGCAATATGATACCGTTCACCGGCGTTACGATACCATTTATCTCCGCAGGAGGAAGCTCCATGATGGTCAGCGGTTTCATGATCGGAATGCTGAACGCAAGTCTGACACCGACGATCATTCACAGAAAGCAAAGGAGGCAGCCTGCATGAAAAGCATAAAACGCTGTCAGTTTGTTATAAGCCTGTTTATTGTCGTTTTTATTCTTGGAATGGCTGCTCTTGTTGTTAAAATACAGCGTGAAGCATCATTTTATATGATGAACTCCGGCAATCATGAGCTTGGAATGGTATATGACAGAAACGGTGATGTACTGTTCGATGGCTCGCTTGAAGACTCCGACCGTAAATATGAGGACAATTACTTCATTGATGTGGGGAATCTCATCGGAGATAACAAGGGACAGATGACAAATACTCTTGTAGCAAAAAATATCGAAAAGCTCAATAACTACAGCTTTTCACAAGGACTTGTCCTCGAAGGCGGAAAAGCTGCCATATATACTACCCTTGACCACAAGGCAAACCGCAAGGTCTATGATGCTTTCGGAGGAAATGACGGCTGTGCCGTAGCCTACAATTACAAAACAGGAGAGATACTTATTTGTACAAGTCTCCCCTCTCTTGATGTGACAAAGGGATATGATAATATCGCCGATTTCCGCACAGGTACACTTATATCCAAAGCGATGTACGGAACTGTCCCCGGCTCAACGCAAAAGGTTTCAACAGTTATTTCTGCCCTTGAAATAATGGGCGCAGATAGACTGTTCTCCAAGAGATTTACCTGTGAAGGAAAATATACTAACAAAAGCGGCGATGTGATCGACTGCCACGATGCATACGGTCACGGAACACTTGATATTCAGCAGGCTGTTGAAAAAAGCTGCAATCCGTTTTTTGCCCAACTCATTGAAGACGATGAACTCCCTCTCAGCAGGCTGAAAGAGGTCTACAAGAGGTTGGGATATGCGATCAATGGCAGCGAATCGGAATACATCGACATAAACGGCATTCAATGCGAAAAAGCCTCCACAACTCTGAACGATCCGTATGAATTTAAAACTCAGTGGGGTTGTATTGGTCAGGGAGATACACTTGTAAGCCCTGTCCAGCTCATGATGTGGCAAAGTGCCATCGCCAACGGCACAGGAAAAATGACTATGCCATATCTTATTGACAAGGTGACGAACGTCCACGGCAGAGTTACCGAAACAGCAGAAACGTCCTACAGCAAGGCTCTTTTCTCTGAAGATACCGCTGATACAATGCGGCAGATACTTCTTACCAACGGAGCAAACAATTACTCATATCTTATAAATGGATATACGATCGGTGTTAAAAGCGGTACTGCTCAGGTGGATGACGGAAAAAAGGAGAATTCACTGCTTGTAGGTTTTGTTGATGACAAGGCTCTCCCGATAGCATTCTGCATTCTCCTTGAAGACAGGAACAGCACTTCCTTAAAAACAGAGAATATAGCTCAGGTGATGCTTGATGCTCTTTCGGAATGATCAATTTGTATAATTTACCAAAAATCGAAAAATGATTTGTGCATATTAAACGAAATTGACAAAATCAACTTGTAAAATATACGATATTATGGTAAAATGTATACAGAATACTTATGCTTTGAAATATTTTCAAAGCTTAAAGGAGGACTTCTATGAAAACTACAATTTCAGCAAAAAAAATGCAGATACCACAAAACTTCACAGAGTATGCCGAGAAAAAAATCAACGGCAGGCTCAGCAAATTTTTCGGAGATGAAGCTGATGCTAAAATAGTTTTAGCTGAGGTGAAAAATAAAATCGAGCTTGAGCTTACCGTTAAGTATAACAGCATGATCTACCGCTCCGAGCGCATCGCTGAAGATAAAAATGTGGCTCTCGATGATGCTATTGACAAGATCATCAGACAGATACGCCGCAATAAAACAAAGGTCGAAAAACGGCTCAAAGATACAGCCTTCAAAGAGGCTTTTGCTGAGCCCGTTGAGGAACAGGCTGATTATGAGATCATTAAGCATAAGCGCTTCAAGATGAAGCCTATGGCCATTGATGAGGCTATACTGCAAATGGATCTTCTGGGACACAATTTCTTTATGTTCATTAACGCTGACACAAACGAAACAAATGTCGTTTACAAGCGTGATGAGGGAAATTACGCTGTTCTTGAACCGGATAATGACTGACAAGCTGCGGGACGATAAATGTCCCGCATTTTATACTGATTTCATTCTAAAAAACGTGCAGGATTTTCGCAAAGATTGCTGTTTTTCAGAGTGAAATCAGTTCAATAGGAGGTACTTATGAACGAGAATAAAAAAGCCGTTATCGAAAAAAGAATTATGAAAACCGGTGAAAATCTCAAAAAAAATAACATGGAGTTCTACTATGCTGCCACAAAAGAGGATGTTCGTCCTATTGTTGAATCTCTTATAAAAAAAGGAGATGTCATAACAAACGGCGGAACTGTAACAATGTCAGAATGCGGTCTGAATGAGCTTCTCTCTTCGCAGGATTATAATTATCTTGACCGCTCTAAGATGACTCCCGAAGAGGTTCAAGAGCTTTACATCAAAGCCTTTTCTGCCGATGTATATATCTCCGGCTCCAATGCGATAACCGAAGACGGCGTACTTTACAATGTTGACGGCAACAGCAACCGCATTGCTGCCATAGCTTATGGTCCGAAATCAGTGATAATAATTGCCGGTTATAATAAGCTCGTGAGAAATCTTGAGGAGGCTGAAATACGAGTGAAAACTCAGGCAGCTCCTCCGAACTGCATCAGACTGAATTGTCCCACCTACTGCAAAGAGACAGGTGAGTGTGTATCTCTCTCGAAACCTGACCGCCGGATATACGACGGCTGCAGCGGCGATGGTGTGAATTGACAAGCAAAATAGAAAAAATGTAAAAAACCGATAAAAGGTGAGAAAAGGCTTGAAAAAGCTGAAAATC